>JAUNNV010000012.1 GCA_030531335.1 Bacteroidales bacterium | reverse complement strand
AACCGGCTTCGAATAGGATAGCACTTTCGATGGCGACGATTGGATGATCTTGCCGCGTGATCCACGAGCGGAAATCAGAGCGCACCACAGGATGGATGATGTCATTGACCTGTCGCAAGGCTTCGGGCGAGCTAAAAGCATAGTCGGCAAGTACATCCTTACGAAGATCGCCCTTGCCCGTATAGACATTGCCGCCGACAAGGTTCGTCAGCCGTTCGCGAATGATAGGCGAAATGTTGGTCAGTCGCCTGGATTCCGCATCGGCCTCATACACAGGGACACCTATCTTGCGCAACATCTGCGCCACATAGCTCTTCCCACTTCCTATGCCTCCGGTAATGCCCAATCTAATCATTTCCTTTCGATAAGTATTTCGACGGATGTTGGGTTGAGTTCCACGTGCCTTACGATGGATGGCGACTTAGCGAGGTCGATGTCCGTCTTCTCTGCATTGTTGGGTAGCGTGGCGTAATCGACAACCACGTCAAAATCGGACACCTTAACCTCCTGCATTTTTTTCAAATCGATTAGAAACGACACTTTCGTCTTCGACGGAAATGTTTTCAATCGCATCTTTGCAGGCACGTTGATGCCACGGATAGGCACCTCAAGCGACATGTTGCTCATCTTCACATCGTCATCGGTTACTTCCGTTTGAGTCTCGGCAACAAAACTTTCCTGATCGGATACTTTCTGCATATACCAAAACCCAAAGGACACAAGAACGAAGAAAAGGAATATCAACAATTCCCTGAAATCCTTGCTGGTCTTGATATGTCGAAATGTCTGTCTCAAACCGACTTGTTATTTGGCTTGCTGTGAAGAAGCGGGATCCTGGTAGATGGAGTTACGGTCGATGCGTATGTTTACGTTCGGTGCTATCTCGATGGTGATGATGTTGTCCTCGATTTTCTTGATTTTGCCATAGATTCCTCCTGCAGAGACCACCTCCTGTCCGACTTCAAGGTTCTTGCGGAAATTGTTGATCTGTTTTTGCTTTTTGTTTTGTGGACGAATCATAAAAAACCACATGATGGCAAAAATGGCTACCATCATGACCAGGAAAGACATACCGCCACCTTGTGGCTGGGCTTGGAGTAAGGACATGTTCATAAGATTAAAAAAGTAAGTGTGTTAATTGTTGTCGGATTTAGTTCATACGTTTTTCAAAAGCTTGTTTTCGGCTTTCAAGCATTTTACGGCAGCATCGAGGGTACCATTGATAAAGCTTGAACTTTTGGGCGTGCTGTAGAATTTCGCGATTTCCAAATACTCGTTGAGCGAGACGCTGACTGGAATGGAAGGGAAACTGAATATTTCGGCCAATGCCATTTGCATGATGATGGTGTCCATCAATGCGACACGACTGGAATCCCAATTGCGTGTGTGGGCGGCGATGATGGCACGATACTTGTCGGCATTGGTAATGGTCTGCCGCAACAGACGACGTGCGAACTCCGGGGCATCCTCATCGTTGAAGTCGGGCAAAAGCTGTTGGTCGGCACCGTTGTCGGGATTGAAACGCCTGATGGTCTTAACCACAAAAGAATCGACAACCGCCTTATCGTCGTTCCAATAAAGACTTGTTTCTTCCAGAATGTCGCTGATTTGGTCGTTATCCTCAATGAAACACCTATAGATTTTGCGCCACACCTCACGGTCGGCCTCATAGTCGGGTTCCTCGATCCCCTGCATGTAGGCTGTATAAACTTCGCTACTTAAAATCCGTTCGGTGAGCGACTTGATGAACTCTTCGCGGTTGGCCCACGATTTTTTCTGTGATTTCAGATAAGAAGCCAATTGCTTGTTCTGCTCCAATTGGCGGATAAACTTGTTTTCTATAAAACGAAGGTTTGGATGCAACTCCTCATAGGTAGGGATCATCTTGCTCTTCCCGACATGAATCTTTTGCTCAGCACAACGTTTGACCTCCACCATCAACTGTAGCAACAAATTATAAAGTTCGTAAGCCTTGGCTAAACTAAAAAAAAGTTCCTTCTCGACCGCATCAAGTGTGTCGCCACCTTTTTGATAGTATGCATACACTATTTGCAGGGTTTTCAAACGGATAAGACCTCTATTTATCATGTCAACATTTTCATTACGGCTTGCAAAGATAAATGTTTTCGTGTGATTGAGAAACTTAAAAGCTTTTTTTCTTTGTATATTGAAAAAAAATGCTGAATTTTGAAGCCGGTTTTACAAAACATTCAGAAAAATGGAAGACTATAAGAAGAGATGTGCTGCTGATGGCGACAAGGAAATTGTTTTTTCGCGTGCGGTTAAGGCGGGAAAACGAATCTACTATTTAGATGTGAAAAAGAATCGAAAGAGCGAACTTTATCTTTCTGTAACGGAAAGCAAGAAAATTGTTACGGGTGAAGGTTTCGATGCACAGGTGAATTACGAGAAGCATAAGATTTTTCTCTACCGAGAGGATTTCGACAAATTCCTCGATGGCATAAAGCAGGCTATCGACTATATTCAGCAAAACAGTGAGCCTTTGGAATATTCCAAGAGGTCGGACAAAGCTTCGGCCGAGGAAACGGGCAAGTTTTCATTAGACATTGATTTTTGATTCCAAAATCGAAAGAATATTTGCTTGTCAGGAAATAATATGGTAATTTTGCGCCGCTTTTTAAGCACATCCGTGTGATGGCGAATTAAGCAAACAACAAAACAACTTAATTTAGAGTAACACAATTTAAGAAAATGAAATCGTTTCAGTTAGAAGGTATCGTTCGTGAGGGATTTGGCAAGAAGGCCGCTCGCGAACTTCGCAAGGAGAATCTGGTTCCTTGCAATCTGTATGGTGTGGCAAAAGATGCCGAGGGCAAACCCATGGCACAAGCTTTCTCGGTGAAGGTCGATGACCTGCGCAAGCTCATCTACACTCCCCACATCTATGTGGTCAATTTGACTATCGGTGGCAAGACAGTGAATGCCATCCTGAAGGAAATCCAGTTCCACCCCGTAAAGGACAACATCCTGCATATCGACTTCCTACAGATTGAGGAAGACAAACCCATCGTGATGGAAGTGCCAGTTCAGTTGCAAGGTCTGGCTGCCGGCGTGAAGGCTGGTGGGAAATTGAGCCAGTTGACCCGCAAGCTCAAGGTGAAAGCCCTCTACAATGTCATTCCTGAAAAGTTGATAATCGACGTTACCGAACTGACAACAGGCAAAAGCATCAAGGTTCGTGATTTGAACTTCGAAGGCCTGGAATTTGTCAGCCCCAAGGACGCTTTGGTTTGCGCAGTGAAGGCGACACGTGCCGCACGTACGACAGAAGCTGAGGCCGAGAAATAATGAAATACCTCATAGTTGGGTTGGGTAACATTGGCGATGAATACGCAGGAACCCGCCACAATATTGGATTCACAGTGTTGGACGCTTTAGCAAAAGCGTCCAATGTTGTTTTTGATGTGAACCGCCGCTACGGCGCAGTGGTTGAAATGTCGCTTCGCGGACACAAGCTCGTTCTGTTGAAGCCAAGTACTTACATGAATCTCAGCGGCAATGCCGTGCGATACTGGATGCAGCAAGAGAAAATACCCTTGGAACAAGTGTTGATAGTGGTCGATGACCTTAGCCTTCCGTTTGGCACCATCCGCATGAAGCCACAGGGAAGCGATGGGGGTCACAACGGATTGAAACATATAGCAGCAATACTTGGCTCGCAGCAATATGCCCGGTTGCGGTTTGGCATAGGTGCCAATTTCGGACGAGGCCAGCAGGTGGACTATGTGTTAGGACAAATCGAAGGAGAGGAATTGCAACAATTGCCCGAACGGGTGGAGCAAGCCTGTGGTGCCATCAAAACATTTTGTCTGAGCGGCATCCAGGTGGCAATGAATCAATACAACACAAAAAAAACGCCAGTCTGAGAAAACGCTTTTTTCGAATCAAACAACTGAACCGAAACGACTTCTGATAACTTTTTGTCATTTTTCAAAGAATTATCTGTTTTTTTTCATATTTTTGCACAAATAAAAACAAGAGTCATGTCAGAAGTGATCATACATAAAGTGAATGGTAAAGCCGACCTGAAGAGGTTCATCGAATTCAACTATTCCCTTTATCGGAACTGTCCGAATGCCATACCCGATCTGTATTCAAGTTTGGTGGATACCTTTACCCCTGAGAAAAACGCGGGCTATGAATTCAGCGAAGTGCAACCATTCATTGCTTGGCGTGGGACGAAAGTGGTGGGGCGCATTGTAGCCATCATAAACCGAAAGGCCAATGAGAAATGGAACACACAGACCGTCAGGTTCGGGTGGATTGATTTCGTTGACGACGAGGAAGTGAGCAGGGCGTTGCTCGAAACAGTGGAACAATGGGGAAGAGAACGCGGCATGAACAACGTACAAGGACCGTTGGGCATCACCGACCTCGACAAGGAGGGAATGCTTGTGGAAGGATTCGACGAAATGGGCACCCTAAATGGCATCTACAACTATGCCTACTACCCCCGACACCTCGAAAAGCTGGGATATGTAAAGGATGTGGATTGGCTCGAAATGCACGTGCTCATCCCCAATCCTCCGCTGGAACGTCATGCGCGTCTGAGCAAGATGGTGCAGCAACGCTATAATGTGAGCGTACTGGAAATGAATGGCTCGAAGGAACTTGTAACGAAGGGGTACGGCAAACAGATATTGGAACTGATAAACAAGTCGTATAAGAATCTGTATGGATTTTCCGAGCTCACCATTCGGCAAATCGACGAATATGTCAAGACCTACATCCCCATGTTGGATCATCGCTTGGTTTGCTTGATTGTCGATAATGCGACAAAGCAGTTGGTGGGATGCGGTGTGAGTATGCCTTCTCTTGGGCGCGCGCTCCAGAAGGCTCATGGACGACTTCTCCCCTTCGGATGGTTTCACTTGTTGAAGGCCTTGAAATGGAAACATTCCGATACGGTTGAGCTTATGTTAATAGGTGTAGATCCCGAATATCAAAACAAGGGCATCAACGCCATCATATTCCAGACATTGATCGAACGCTACAACCGATTGGGATTTGTATGGGCCAACACCGACTATATGCTCGAAAGCAACACGAAAGTGCTGGCTGAGTGGAAAGCAATGGAACACCGAGTATCCAAACGCAGACGATGCTACACCAAAGAACTTTGAAACTACGGGCTTTTGTCGCGCTTTCGCTGATATGCTGGATTCCTATCGCGTTGATGGGACAGCGGAGGATAGAATACGAGAACTACATAAAGCAATATAGAGGTGTGGCCATCCGAGAGATGAAGAAATATGGCATACCTGCAAGTATAACGTTGGCACAAGGATTGCTTGAAAGCAATGCCGGAGAGAGTTCGTTGTCGCGACGCTCGAACAATCATTTCGGAATCAAATGTCATGGATGGCGAGGTCGCTCCGTGCGCTATACCGACGATGCTCCCAACGAGTGCTTTCGTGCTTACGACCGGCCCGAGGATTCGTATCGCGACCATTCCATTTTCCTTTCCACCCACGATAGGTATGCTTCATTGTTCAGGTTACGCCCCGACGACTATAAGGGATGGGCATACGGACTGAAACGCGCCGGATATGCCACATCGCCCACATACGCACAGACCCTTGTTTTTATCATAGAACTTTACAAACTCCATGAATACGACAACAAGAAGTTGGACAAGGCCATAGAACATCAGGAACATTCAAGAAAATTCCTGACCACCCCACACGACCCTCACCTCATGAACGACCTGGTCTATATCGTCGTGAACGCCGGTGACAGTTGGAAGTCCATGTCGAAAGAGTTTGGCATAAGCGTGAGGAAATTGCAAAAATATAATGACCGCGACAAACATTCCTCGCTTCATGTGGGCGACATCATTTACCTTCACAAGAAACGCAGCAAGGCTCCTAAGGGATGCTACGTGCATGTGATACGTGAGAACCAGTCGTTGTACGACATCAGTCAAATGTACGGAATCAGGTTGGACAAACTAATGAAGCTCAACAAAACGCTATTGAAAGACGATGCGCTCTCGGTGGGTGCCATTCTAAGATTGCGATAGAGGAAACCGCATCTAAATTTGTATCTTTCGCCAATAAACATTACTTTTGCAGGACAAAAACAAAACCAACATTTATCAAATAGAATTATGTCAAAAAGTGCATTGCAAGTGGCACGTGCTGCTTATCAGCCAAAGTTGCCAAAGGCCCTCAAAGGTGCTGTGAGAATCGAAGAAGGCATTCCGACACAATCGGTTGCCAATCAGGAAGAAATCAAGCATTTGTTTCCCAACACTTATGGAATGCCCTTGATAAAGCTCGTCGAAGGCGAGGAACAAACATCCACGCCAATGAACGTGGGAGTAATCCTTAGCGGCGGTCAGGCTCCTGGTGGTCACAATGTCATTTCAGGTTTGTTCGATGGCATCAAACGTTCGAGCAAGGACAGCCGTTTGTTTGGATTCCTGATGGGTCCTGGCGGTTTGGTCAATCATAAATACATGGAACTTACTGCCGACATCATCGACGAATATCGTAATACCGGCGGTTTCGACATCATCGGCTCCGGACGCACAAAACTTGAAAAGGTGGAGCAGTTCGAGAAGGGATTGCAGATTCTGCGTGAGCTCAACATCAAGGCACTGGTCATCATTGGTGGTGACGACTCAAACACAAACGCCTGTGTGCTGGCGGAATACTATAAGGCCAAGGGATATGGCATCCAAGTAATCGGGTGTCCGAAAACCATCGATGGCGACTTGAAGAACGACATGATAGAGACATCGTTTGGCTTCGACACCGCCTGCAAGACTTACGCAGAGGTGATTGGCAACATTGAGCGCGACTGCAATTCGGCTCGCAAGTATTGGCATTTCATCAAGCTGATGGGACGGTCGGCCTCACACGTCACACTGGAGTGTGCATTGCAAACCCAACCCAACGTCACATTGATAGGCGAAGAGGTGGAAGCCCAGAACCAGACCCTCGACGACGTTGTAACATACATCGCCAATATCGTAGCCGCGCGTGCCGCCAAGGGCATGAACTTCGGAACGGTGCTCGTTCCCGAAGGCTTGATTGAATTCATCCCCGCCGTGAAGAAGTTGATTGCCGAGCTCAATGACTTTCTGGCAAAGAATGCCGAGGCCTTCGCGGCAGTACCAGCCGCCGAGCAACGCCAGTTCATCATCGACAAGCTTTCGGCTGAGAATGCCGCCATTTACGCTTCCCTGCCCGAAAGTGTGGCTCGTCAGCTCTCACTCGACCGCGACCCTCACGGAAACGTTCAGGTATCGCTCATCGAAACGGAGAAGTTGCTTTCGGAAATGGTAGGCAAGAAATTGTCGGCCTGGAAGGCAGAAGGCAAGTATGTGGGCAAGTTCGCGGCCCAGCACCATTTCTTCGGATACGAAGGCCGTTGTGCGGCTCCCTCCAATTTCGATGCCGATTATTGCTACTCATTGGGCTATACAGCCAGCATGTTGATTGCCGCAGGAAAGACTGGCTACATGTCGTCTGTCCGCAACACCACGGCTCCCGCAGCAGAATGGATTTCGGGCGGTGTACCCATCACCATGATGATGAACATGGAACGCCGTAACGGCGAAATGAAGCCTGTGATTCAGAAGGCATTGGTGAAGTTGGATGGCAAGCCGTTCCTTACCCTGAAGCAGAACCGCGAGGCTTGGGCCAACGACACATGTTTCGTATATCCTGGTCCTATCCAATACTTTGGCCCGAGTGAAGTATGCGACACCACAACCAAAACGTTGCAGCTCGAAAAATAAAGACTTGACAATTGGCAAAGTGTCTGTCCGGGAAAATACGGGTTAGACACCTTGCCTTTGTCGTACATTCCGATTTCCTACGTATTACCTATCCTTGCCATGACAAGCACAACAGCATCACGCAAGACGAAAAAGCAAAAATCGACTACGATAGCGAAGTCGAAGCGGACTCGTCCGAAAAAGAAACATGCGCGCGAGCTTGCTCTCTGGCAACTTGTAATTCTCAGGATTGTGGTTGTAGTGCTGCTTGTCAGTGGCATTTATTATTTTTTGATTCATCCAAATTCCTATCGTTGGAAACCCTGTACAGGAGTGAAGGCTTATGGCGTATGTCTTCCCAAAAACTATGACGTGCATGGATTCGACATCTCGCATTTTCAAGGCGACATCCAGTGGGGAGAACTGACGGCGCAATCTCCGTCCGATGTGGCCATGCGTTTCGTGTTGGTCAAGGCCACCGAGGGCGGAGATTACGTTGATGACATGTTTGCCCAATATTTCAGCGAGGCAAGAAGTCATGGACTCATTCGCGGAGCATATCATTATTTCATTGCCACCACCGACCCGGTAGAACAAGCCAGGAATTTCATACAGACCGTACAACTCAAGAAAGGAGATCTACCCCCCATTGTAGATGTGGAACAGAAGGGGCTAAATGCCATGCAATTGCAAAACGACTTAAAGCTATGGCTACGATTGGTCGAACAACACTATGGTGTGCCCCCTATCATCTATTCCTCGCATAAGTTCCGCAAGAAGTATCTCCAGCACGACAGCTTCAACCGATACCCCTTTTGGCTGGCCCGCTATTACGTGAGCGAGCCCGACCGCAGCGATTGGGTGTTTTGGCAACACACCGACTCGGGGACACTTCCCGGCATTGGCAACCAAGTAGATTTGAATGTATTCCATGGGACGATCGAGCAACTGCGGTCGCTGACCCTCAAATAGGGAAACCCCTATGTGGGAATAGGGAAAAACACTTTCGCAAAGCAAAACCTCCCGTTATCTTTGCACTGTGAAACAAAAAAAAAGAAGAGCCTTATGAAAAAGTCTGTTTGCCTATTGTTTGTGTTGATGCTTCTGCCATTCGTCGCAATGGCACAAAGCTCGGACGACGACATGTATTATGTGCCTTCGAAAAAAAAGGCCAAGACCACCTCGGTTGCCAAGGCAGAAGTAGTGTTGGAGAAAAGCCGTACACCAACCAAGTCCAATGTGGACGTGGTGCAATCGGCAAGGTCGGCTTCCACCAATGTCGTTGTAAGGGATTCCAAGGGAAACACCCGCGATGTCGATGAATACAACCGCCGTTACACCTCGCGCGACAATACTTTTTCGGTGAACGACGATACTTTATACATAGAGGAAAAGCCCGAGAACGAACGAGGTGAATGGGTCAACGGTTTCCAAGGCGACAACGACGATTATGAGTATGCCATGCGTATAGTCCGTTTTCGCAGTCCTCGCTATGGAGTGCCCATAAGCAGTCCGCTCTATTGGGATTTGGTATATACCCTGCCTTCGTGGGAGTGGAACGTGTTCAACGACGGATTGTATGCCTACGTCATACCCACCCGAAGCAATTTCTTCTATTGGGATTGGTATTACGACGCGACCTTCGGCTTCAACTGGGGATGGTACTCTCCTTGGCGCTACAACTCTTGGGCGTGGCATTCTTCTTGGCATTACCACTCGTGGGCGTGGGGACATCCTTGGCACTATTGGGGTGGTGGATACCCTTATCATCCTTACTATTCCTATCATTCTTATTGGGGGCCATCCTACCACACCAATCCAAGCTGGCACGGATGGTATGGCTCCTCGGCGCTCAACTCGGGCAAGCATTCGGGCAGATATGTCAACTCCTATACGGGTCGTCGCAACACAGCCGGCTCGGGCGACCGCTCCGTGGGAAACCGTCGCACAGTGTCGGTCAATGGCAGCGCACGTTCGGTCGGCCGAGGTGAAGGCAGCAGCCGCAACGGACGTGTGGTCACAGGCACCCCCGACAGTCGAACATCTCTACGCACAGTAAATACAGGCAGTATGCCATCGGCCGATGACACTCGCACATTGCGCTCCGCCGATGGCACCCGTAGGGTGGCAGGCGGTTCGGATGCCGGCGGCACCATGCGGTCGGCGGCAGGAAATCGTTCTTCCGCAAGCTCATCACAATCGGGCCGGTCGGCCAACACCTACACCCGTCCAAGCAGCGGACAGGGTTCCAACTACACCCGTCCGAGCAGCACCCGTACCTATTCGCGCAGTTCCGAACGTGGCACTTCCTACCAACGCAATGGTGGTGCCGCCGAGCGAAACAGCTACGCGCCTTCCCACTCAAGTAGCAGTTCCAGTCGTTCCTCATCGGGAGGCCACTCGTCGTCCTCACGCAGTGTGTCGTCTGGAAGTTCGTTCAGTGGAGGAGGCAGCAGTATGCGCTCCGCTTCCGGAGGCTCCAGTCGTTCGGTTGGCAGCAACTCGGGAGGCTCCTCGGGTGGAGGCCGACATAGATGACAGCCATTCACTATTTGACAATTTACTATATTACAATTTACTATTCTTTATCTTTTCTAAAAACATACAGACATGAAACGAACAACCATACTTCTATGCAGCACAATGTTGTCTGTAGCCCTTTGTGCACAAAACGCATACGACGTGTCAACAGCGTTGGGCGGTGAGCTGAACGGTACGGCACGATACATCGGCATGGGGGGTGCCTTGAGTGCGCTGGGCGGCGACATCTCGGCCATAAGCAACAATCCGGCAGCTCTCGGCTTGTTCCGCAGCAGCGATGTCTCACTGAGTGCCAGTGTCAATGTCACAACCAACGACAGCAAGTTTTATGGCACCTCGATGAACGAAAGTCTCACTACGGTGTCGCTCGACCAGTTGGGGTTTGTCTATTCTCAGAAAATAGGCAACGAGACCTCAATGCGATACCTGAACTGGGGATTCAATTACCGTAAGGAAAAGAATTTCAACCGTAAATTCTCAATGGGTGGCCTCCTCGAAGGGTTGTCGCAAACCAAGCAGATGGCACAGGATCTGGTGGATTGGGGGCTTGAGGCCGACGATATTGCCCAAATAAACAATGCAGACAATCCGTTCACCAAGTATTGGAACCAATATCCCATTATGGGTATCATGGGGCTACGTACAGGGCTTGTTGACAACAACAATGGCGTAGTGCAAGGATGGAATGGCTACAACAACAATTACTATGCACGGGAAAGCGGCGGTCTGGAGCACTACGACCTGAGTATCGGCGCCAACATCAACGACCAGTTCTATTTGGGAGCGACCTTGGGCATGGCCAACCTTCGCTACAAACGCGAGACATCCTATACCGAGAACCTATCCGACGATTATAACGTGGGCAATGGCGGCTATACCATGCAGACATATTACCAACTGAAAGGCACAGGTGTGAACCTTGCGCTGGGAGCAGTCGTACGTCCTATGGAAAATTCGCCGTTTCGCTTTGGTGTGTCGGTAAAGACACCCACATGGTACAACATGCGCGAGTCGTTCAATGCCGCGACATATACCGACATCAAATTCTTTGGCGAACAATACGACCAAGAACTGAGCGATTATCTGAACAGCGACTACCGCAACTACGATTACCACTTCAATACACCTTGGGTGTTCAATGCAAGCATCGGTACCACCTTCGGACAGTCGTTTGCCGTGGGTGCCGAATATGAATACCAGGATTTCACATCGGCCAAGTTGAAAGACATGGACGGCTATGAGTTGGGCGACCAGGCAAGTTTGGGGTGGTGCTTGAAAAAATCGCACACGTTGCGTGTCGGAGGAGAAATGCGCATCGATGCCTTTAGCCTCCGCGCAGGCTACAACTACACTTCACCTTCGTTCAGCGAAGATGCCTACAGCGCAGTGAGCCTTTATAGCATCCGATCGGAGTTCACCAACTTCAAGGAACGTCACACCGCCACCTTCGGCATCGGTTTCCGTTGGGATGGATTCTATGCCGACATGGCGTTGAAGTACGACATGCAGAAGGCTGATTTCTATCCATTCACTGCATACGATGAGGCAGGTGGTTGGACATTATATCTCAACGACACCAAGACAACTGTTGAATACAACCGTGCGCTACTGTTGTTCACCGTTGGCTTCAAGTTTTAATGGCAATAGGACTCAATGGTAAATAAATAAAATGATGGTAAATCGTAACAAATACATTTTGTGCATCATCTGCATGTTGATGGCAGTTTTCTCCATTCATGCCAAAAGGCCATTGCGAATAGCCTTGGTCGATGTCTGTAGCAAACAATCTGCCGTTGCGCCTCGCACCTATGTCGATGCGGTATTGAAAGGTGGGCACATCCCCTTCGTCATACCTCGAATGTCTGCCGGGCCCACATTGAGCCATCTTGTAGGGCTTGCCGATGTGGTGTTGTTTTTAGGCGGCGAGGATGTCAACCCCTCGTATTACAATGCCGTCCCTTCCCCACAGTTGGGAGCCATCAACCAACGGCGCGACAGCTTTGAGCACTCTGTGGCCGACGAGGCTGTGGCCCAGAAGAAACCCATGATGGGAATTTGTCGGGGACAACAGTTCATCAATGTCTATTTTGGCGGCACACTCTATCAGGATTTACCCACCGAGTGTCCATCCGACTTGCGACATCGTGGAACCCCTCACACCACACTCATTGAGCCCGACTCGCGTCTGGCAGGAATCATGGGCGAAAGCACTGTCATCACCAATAGCCACCATCATCAGGCTGTCAAGGTGTTGGCACCCGGATTCAGGGTGGCGGCACGTGCCACCGATGGCACCATCGAAAGCATCGAGTGCGACAGCCTGCCGGTTGCAGGGGTGCAATTCCATCCTGAATCGATGATAGCCGATGGCGAAGAACAATGGATAAAACTGTTTGCCAACATCAAGCAATTCCTGAAGAAAGGAAAACGCAGATAAGAAAAAACGACACTGGAAACATGATAACCGAGGAACAAGCGAAGAAAGACATAGCCGAATTGCTCGAATACATAGGCGACGACCCTCATCGAGTAGGATTGCAAGACACCCCCGAACGGATGTTGAGAATGTTCAAGGAAATGTTTCGAGGCTATGACCCCAACGAAAAGCCTGTCATCACCACTTTCCCCAATGGCCAGGACGGCATCATCTACGACAACATGGTAGTCGATAGCGGAACGTTCTACTCCGTTTGCGAGCACCATTGCCGTTCGTTCTTCGGCGAATACTGGTTTGCCTACCTACCCAATCCCAATGGACGCATCTTGGGCTTGTCGAAGATTGGTAGGGTCGTGGATTATTGTTCAGCCCGGCTACAGGTGCAGGAACGCTTGGTGCAGAATGTGGTGGAAATGCTTACCGATGCTCTTGGCACCGAAAACCCACCCTTCGGCATGGCACTGATGATGAAAGGTCGCCACCTCTGCAAGGAAAGTCGCGGAGCCCGCAAGACCGGCACCATGACCTCCACCTGCCTCACGGGCGCTTTCCGACGCAGCCCGGAGGTGCGTCAGGAGTTTCTGAGCTACATCGAGGTGAAGTGATTGTAGGGTGAAAGAATCCAAACACACTCATTTGAAATGGGAAGAGCGAAACAAAAACTCTCGCCGACGAGCCAAATAGGCGTGGCATTGCTGCTGGCCATTGCTGTCGGATGTCTGTTGCAGGACAATGCCGCTTGGGCTGAGACATACATCCAACCTTTTGGAAACATTTTCCTGAATCTTTTGAAATTCATAGTCATCCCGCTTGTCACCTGTTCCATCATGACGGGAATGGTCGACATGGGCGACATTTCCAAGCTGGGGAAATTGAGCATCCGAACCCTTCTCTATTTCACTATCACCACACTGGTGGCTGTGGCCATCGGTTTACTATTCGCAACCCTCATGAAAGGTTTCTTCCCCATCATCGAAATTTCCTCATCCGGCACATTCGAGGGAAAGGAGTTTACCTTCATGAGGCAGATTGTCAACATTTTCCCCAAGAACATTGTCGAGCCGTTCCTGACCAACGATATGATACAAGTCATAGTCGTGACCTTATTGTTTGGTGTGGCCACCGTTCATGTAGGAGAAAGAGGCCGACAGGTGCGCGAACTGATAAGCAGTCTCAACGAGGTGGTTGTCAAGGTGCTCGGCTACATTATGCTGGTGGCTCCGCTTGGGGTGTTTTGCATGTTGACACCAGTGGTCGCCGCCAATGGAATGCAAGTGTTGGGAGTGTTTGCCGTGTTGATGGGAGTCGATTATGCCGCTTTTGCCATTCATGCCACTCTGGTGTATGTTCCATCCGTTTATTTTCTCGGACGCTGCAATCCGTTTCATTTCTTCCGAAAAATGTCGTCTGCCATGCTGTTTGCGTTTTCGAGCGACTCCAGTGTGGCTACACTGCCCTACACCATGAAGTCGGTGGAACAACTGGGTGTGCGAAAGGATGTGGGTAGTTTTGTGCTATCGTTGGGTGCGACCATCAACATGGATGGTGTGGCCATCTATTTGGGAGTCACGTCGGTGTTCATCGCTGCCTGCTGCGGCATCGATCTGACGGCCCAACAATACATGGCCATCGCCTTTTCATCCACTATTGCCTCTGTGGGCACACCAGGGGTTCCAGGTGGTGCGTTGGCACTCATGGCCATGGTGTTTTATTCGGCAGGGTTGCCGGTCGAGGGAGTAGCCTTGGTTGCAGGCATCGACCGTCTGGTCGATATGGGTCGCACAGTCATGTCGATTACCGGCGATGCCTCGTGCGCTGTGGTGATGCAGCGTTTCGAGAACACGTGCAACGATTTTCCTCAATCGCACTCCTCTTTGCAATGACACCACGACGCACCCCTTGCCATTGGCTATGTGATTCCAACTATTAGAGTTCCGCGTTATGATTGTTGTCAAAAGTCAGGACTTGCACCCATTATACATTGCCCATACCGAGCGTTGTCCAGCACAACGCTTATCAGAAATTCCGAAGTAGAGGGAAACACAGGCTAACGATCCTTCAAACGCTTCGCTATTTCGTGATAAAGGGCAGCCTTGTCATCGTCGCCCATCTGACGATACACATCGCCCAATTGCCGATAGGCTGCGGGGTGGTCTTTCTTCAGTTTGCACGCCATTTCGAAATCGCCTACGGCACCATCAAGGTCGTTCATGGCGAAGCGACACTTACCACGGTTGTAGTACGCCTTATAGGAACGGTTGCTCAGTCGGACAGCCTCATTTAGGCATTGCATGGCCGGGTAATAGTCCTGCTGATTGTAGAGTGTGATGCCTTTGCGTACATAGGCATCGACATATTTGGGGTTGAGCTCTATGGCTTTGTCGTAGTTGGCGATGGCAGCCTTTGAATTGTGTGCCTGTGTGATACAGTCGTTGCCCATTGTGAAATATTCCTTGGCGTATCTTTCCAGGTTCTTGCATTGTTGCCGTGCATGGTCGCGCAATTCCTCGTTTTCCTTCTTGAGTTTATTGATGATGCCTAACTTGCGTCGGATAAGACGTTTCACGGCTGGTTTCTCAATGTCGTAGCGAGCATGGATGGCCAAGAAGAAATGATTTAGACACGACTCGAAATCGCCCTTGTCGAAATCCTCGGCACATTGTCGGTATTCCACATCGGCTTGCGCTTGCTTCATGGCGCGTGCGAATGCTTGCTCGTCGTTGAATTGCTTGGCAAAATCCACGATTTCCGGGCGCACGAACACATCGCTCCGAATCAGTGGTGCACGCAGACAAATGCCATCGAGCGAGGTGCATCGACTAAGTGCCACGTAGGTCTGCCCTCCGGCAAACACACCACCAGTGAAGTCGATGGTGACGCGGCCGAACGTGAGTCCTTGGCTTTTATGCACGGTGATGGCCCAAGCCAGTCGGATGGGAAATTGGGTGAACACGCCAAGTTCCTCTTCCTCGATACGCTTCTCCTTCTCGTTGTAGTGATAGCGAATGTTGCTCCATTCTTCCTGTTCCACCTCGTATTCCGCACCTTGTTCGGTGACGACAAGCAAGGTGTTGTCGTCGCCTATGCAGGTGATGGTGCCCAACGTGCCGTTCACCCAACGGTGTTCACGGTCGTTCTTGACAAAGATAACCTGGGCTCCTGGCTTCACCTCCAATTGCAGTTGTGTGGGCAACGAGCTTTCAGGGAATTCGCCGTTGATGCTTCCCTTCAGAATGGTCGATTTCCCCGGCAGATTGTCGAGTTTCTGTTGGTTAATGTAATCCACCGTATCCCGTCGTGTGGCCAGCGTGATACGTAGCTCATCGGACGAAGACCCTTCGGCGGTGGTATAGCGAGTGTTGAGCAACTGGAGATCGGCAGCCGTGGCCGTGTTGGTTCGGATGTGGTTGAGCACATCGACAAACACTTTGTCGCTTTGGCGATACACTTTCGTGAGTTCTATGCTCACAAGACTGAACTGCTGGAACACGTGGGCGCAGAAGAAGAAAGGAGCAGGATAGTATCGGCGCAGAATGTCACGTTCATCTTGCTTCACCACCGGCTCAAGCTGATAGACATCGCCCACCAACAACATCTGCTTGCCACCAAACGGTTCGCGCATGTTGCCCGAATACACTCGCAGCACCTTGTCGATGAAGTCGATGATGTCGGCGCGTACCATCGAGATCTCATCGATGATGACCAGCTCCAGTTCCTTGATGAGCCGGCAATGCTCCTTCGAGTATTTCAGAAAATCGCGTAGCTTTCCACCTCGGACGGCCAGCTGAGGGTCGTCGGGCAACAACGGATGGAAGGGCAGCTTGAAGAAACTGTGCATGGTACACCCTTCCGCATTGATGGCGGCAATGCCGGTAGGGGCAAGCACCACATGTTTCTTGCGTGTGTGCTCACAAATGTATTTCAGGAATGTGGATTTACCTGTACCTGCCTTGCCCGTGAGAAACACCGACTGGCGTGTGTATTGTATGAGCGAGGCGGCATCCTGAAATTCCTTGTTCGAAGTGTCTATCATTTAGAAGCTGTATCATTTGCAATTTTATCATTGATTATTTGTGTTTTACCATCTGTGATACTACAGATTGACAATTTACCATCTGCCATCTGCGATTTGTGAAGACAGCAAATTGTAAATAGCGTAATAGTAAATGTCTTTGCAGATAGGTATATAGGAAATAGGAAATGGTAAAATAGTAAATTACTTAGTGTGTTCGCAACCATTGCAGGGAAAAGTTCTCGTACCACAATTCCACTCCATGTCGATTCTCCTCGATGTAGGCACCAATAGTACCATCGGGCAGTACCGTGATGGATGAATACTGCGACGGGCCGGCACAAATCGTCTTTCGTTCAGACCAGGTTTTTCCCTCATCGAAACTCATCAGTAAACTCACGTTTTCCCGTTGCATGGCATCGGGAATGGTGTGCATCAATATCTGGCTGTTGTATCGGATAAGGTCGCCGTTGCAAGCCGTCACACACATGTCGTCCCAAAAAGCGGCCTTGCTCCAATTCACACCACCATCAGTGGATATGGTATAGACCCTCTTCCCTTTCTGCCGGATACTCATGAGTATGCTTCCGTCTTTCAGTTCCACCATTTTGGCTTCATCGCCATTGTCGGCGTAGGCCAAGTTCGATACGTTCCAAGTCTGTCCCCCGTCATCCGTATAGACGGCATGGTTGCATAGCCCTTTCCAGCCATCATACGTGGTTACGTTGGCCACCAGCACACGTCCATTGTACGGTTCTTGCTTGAGGATAAGCGAATTACCACTGCTGAAGAACGATGAATTGTAGCGCTTGCAAAAGGCGTTGGCCGGATGTGGTCCCCAAACCCTGTCGGTAATGTCTTGTGGTGTGCTCCAAGTCCGTCCGTGGTCTTTGCTGACAGCAAAGTATGAACGTTGTGGGTTTTCCCAACAGGAGGTTTCGAAATTTTGTCCACCACAGAAAGTACAGATAACGGTGCCGTCGTCGAGTTCCACCAGCGATGGGTCGCCATATCCATTGTTTGGCCCGGAGTTTCGTGCCACAAACACGGGCTCGCTCCAAGTCCTACCTCCGTCCATGCTATAGCGACTCACCACATCAATCGTCTTCGCTGAGGTTGCGCCGATCGTTGACGGTGAGCAAGGTGCCGTCGGAAAGCTGACGGATGGCAGGTATGCGCCAAAAGAGCGACCCATAGTCGCCTGGGCGGTAAAGACATTTCCTGCACAGAAGTATCTCACGCGCACCGGGTTCTGGATTGTCGGGTACGACACTGCTACCACGGAATCTCACCGACGTGATGTCGGCGCTTACCCGTTCTCCTTCGGTTGCCGCAATGTTTATGTCGGCCGTAAGCCGGAACCGCGTGGAATCTGTAACGACTCGATGGCATGCAATCTCGTAATCGTTTTTCCCTTCCTTCACTTCTACACGTCCGATAACTTCATCGCCGACACAGATGCACAGCGCATCCACATCCGATGCTGCGGCATGTAATTTACAGGTTACGCTCTTGAGTACACATTTGTTTTGCGCATTTGCATCCTCACCTCGGGGTAAGATGTCGAGGGTGAGAAGTGTCTCGCATAGGTTGCCACGTCCTGTAAATCTGTTATCGCGTGTCAAGCTGACTTCTGCCCTGTCGGGCTTGCAGCTCGCCATGAAACAACACACGATTGTTGCACACACCATCCACTTGAGAACCTTCACTTTATAGATTTTCATCTTCATGTCATTATCTTTTTTGTTGTCTTTTGCTTTGCACAATCCCTTTCGCACAATCTCCTTGACTTCGCTGATGTTTCATAAGTACTTCTATTCCAACTGCATCACATCGAGCAAGTCGCTGAAGCGGTCGATGACAGACGTGGCTTGTTGGGCGGTGAGTTGGGTTCGGGTGTGGTTCCCGTATGTCACGCCACAGGTGTCGCATCCGGCACGTTGTCCCATTTGTATGTCGTAAATCGTGTCGCCCACCACCAGGGTGTCGCATGCCGCAATCTGAAAGTGCCTCAGCAGTTTCAACACCATTTCAGGAGCAGGCTTTTTCTGTTCGGCATCCTCGTAGGCCATGCAATGATGGAACATCCTATCAATGCCCATCTGCCTACAAAGCAGTTCGAGGCTATACCTCGACCGGCTCGTAGCCACCCCCATAAGTATGCCATGCCGGTGTATTGTCTGTAGTGTCTCTCTCACTGTGGGGAAAAGAGTGGCAATGGCTTCCTTCTGTTGGAAAAACAAGCTGCGATACACCTCGGCACAATGTCCGATGACGGCTTCATCGTTGCATCGCGTCATGATGGCAAGACATTGCTCGAAAGGCAAACCGATGGTTTGCCTGATTGTCTCGTCGGGAATGTCGGGAAAACCTGTGGCACGAAGCATGGCATGTGAGGTGGCAACAATGTGAGCTGCTGTGTCGGCTATTGTGCCATCGAAATCGAACACCACCAAACGATATTTGTTCATCTCACTTGTAGATTAGGAAAATGCAGGGAATCCTCGACAGGTCGGGCGTGTGTCCCTTCCACTCCTTGCAGGTTTTTGTCCGGATGTATTCATCGGCACACGTAATGTTGGCGGCAATGCACAGCCGGGTTTGCGGCCGACAGGCCTTCAGTATGTCGTCCACCATCTTGTTGTTCCGATAAGGGGTCTCGATGAACAGCTGCGTCTGGTCCTCCGCATAGACCCGTGCCTCCAGCAGCCTCAAGCGTTTCAGGCGTTCGTCGGGGTCTATGGGCAGGTAGCCGTGAAAGGCGAAGCTTTGTCCGTTGAAACCACTGCCCATCACCGACAGGATGATGCTCGAGGGTCCCACCAGCGGCACCACCCTCAGCCCCTTGCGTTGGGCCAGCGCCACCACGTCGGCCCCGGGGTCGGCCACGGCCGGACAGCCGGCCTCGGAGATCACGCCCATGGCATGTCCTTGCTGGAGCGGTTCGAGGTATGTGCCGAGTGCGGCGGGGCTGGTGTGCTTGTTGAGTGGGTAGAACGTGAGCGAGTCGATGTCGATGTCGCGATCCACCTTTTTCAGGAACCGCCGCGCCGAACGCACATCCTCCACCACGAAGTGTCGGATACCAAGGATGATTTCCCTGTTGTGTGGCGGCAACACCTGCCCCACGGTCGTGTCGCCCAACAACACGGGTAGCAGATAGAGCGCGGCTTCCATGGTCGTTTCAGGGTTTGTTTTTACTTAGGGCGGACTTGGGGGAACACATTGCTCATGATCATCGACAGACGTTGACGACCGGCATCGAAGGAGAAAACATCCTTATATATTTCCTGCACGTGCGCCTTGCTTAGATTTCCGCTTTCAATGTTGCCGATTATTTTGTCGAGCGACTTCTCGAACCCGGAGGGTGTCGAGAACACCTCGAAGCAACCTGTATCGAAGAATGCGTCATAACCACGAGCCGAGCAGACGTGGGTAATGACGGGCAATCCGAGCCTCAGTCCGTCCATGACCCGCAATTTCAATCCACCGCCAATTCTTGTGGGGCAGATATACACATCGGACCGGTTGATGACCTCGGACATGTTGTCCGGATTGGGAACAAGCTCGACATTCCCGTAAGAACCGCATAGGTTCCTGAGCTCTTGGGTTGGATTACGACCCGACACGATAACCTTGCAATTTTTTGGCAAAGACGGATACAATTCCGAGAAAAAATAACGCAAGCCGTCCATGCCCTGGTGGGTACATAGCGAACCTGTGATGGAGAAAGTCAATAGCGGGTCCTTCCCCACGTTTACCGTCTGCCGGATGTAATCCTGATACTCAAACGTGCCCAGTACGTAATTCACGCCTTGGGGCAAACCATATACGCGCTCGAAAGTATTCAGGTCGTGCCCGGTAAGAAACAGGTTCAAATCGCTCAATTTGTATGCACGCCTCTCATTGCCTACAACATGGTGCAGAAAGAGGACCCTACGCGGAAAACCGGTATTATCATTGTAGTATTCCTTCTCATGGTTGTGATGAATGGTGATCGTGTTTAATCCATGCTTCTTGGCCTCTCTTATCAGCGTGCCGGCTATGCAACTGTGGTCGAACACGACATGCGTATATTTGTCGGGATTCTCGCGGAGCAATTTCCTCACAAAACCTGAATAGCGGTGCATTTGACCGGTGAAGACAGACAGCAGCTTGCTCACTTTCGAGCGTTCGGCGACGGGGTACACCTCGCCCAGCACGATGTTCTCATCCGTCCCTTTGGCGGTATCCGCAACCACCAAATCCACATTGCCCTGGAACACGTCGGCAAACGCCCTCAAATACGCATGGGAAGCCATCCCCCCACCGCCTACCGTCTCGAATGGGCCGTGAAATGAAATATATAGTGCTTTCATGAATCTTTGACTACGACATAGGGATCAGGACATCGCATGAAACCAATGGGGGATGCCTGGAATTTGAAAACCTGTCTCACCAACTTATCGGCAATGGAATTCCAATTGTATTTTTCGTGTGTCTCAGGAAAGTTCCTCACTCCATCGCTCAAGGACGCCAATATGTCCGGGTTGTCAATGACCAATAAAATCTTGTCTGCCAAATCCATGGCATCTTCCTTTTCGAACAGCAGGCCATTTTGCATATCATCGACGACATCGCCGAAAGCCGGCAGATCAGACGCAATCAAAGGTTTCGCAAAAGCATACACAGTCTGCGGGATGCCACTCTGAGACATGGAATGATATGGGCAAACCACAGCCATGGAATGGCCAATCAAACAAGGTATCTCGTCGTTGAGCAGGTATCGATGAATTAAAACGAAACGCTCATCCGACGCTATCTTTTCAAGGTATGGATCGCTTCCGGCTCCCGCCACCACGACCTTGACACCTTTCATTTCAGCAATAGGGATCTGCGAGACCGCCTTGTATAACAAATCAAGGCCTTTATAAGGCTTGATGCTTCCATAGAACAAAATGTATTTTTCCGGCAAATCCATCCTCACCTTATTGCCACAAAGAGGGAAAGTCTCGAAGAGGCCAAAAGGGATTGTGTGAACATGGGAGTTATCCGCATTTCTGTATTTCAACAAGTCATTGCGAGAATTCTCTGAAAAAACCACTATGTCTGTCTTGTTTTTAAAGCAGTAATCGATAAGCTTGGGCGTTTTTTTGTAATGCGGATTAAAATGATCTACCACTTCGTGCAATGCGACCGCTATCGGAGTCTTTATGGCTTTCATCATCTCCATGAAATCATCATTCCAATATTGTCCGATAAAATACACATAATCATATCTCTTGTCGTTGATTTGCCGAGCCACTTTTCCAACATAGCGATTTCTGACGCAACCCAACATGCTTCTCAGGACTGGAATAGAATGAAAAGGCCTGAAAAAACGAAACACAAACAACCTGAAATCATCCGATTCCATGTATAAATGTGTGTCAGGCCAATATTCCTTATCGACTTCGGTAATGGTGTTCTTGTTTAAATGGGCAGGGCCAATATTGAATGCCTCGCGATTACCCATGACGGGAAAATTCGCGGTCAAGTATAGATCAACATTTATCCCCTTTTTTATCAAAGCCTTGACAAGAGGAAGTGTACTCCCCGTGAAACATGTAGTAATAACAGCTATTTTTCTCATACGCCGTAAAATTTGCGAAACTCAATGACACATCCCCTTATGCCAACACTTCCTCTATGTACATTTTTGCGGCATTTCTGTCTGTAAGCCATTTGGCGGTTTTCATTGCGTTTCTTGAAATCTCCTGTAGTTTTTCAGGAGCCATGGTCCTGATTTCGCTCACCAAATCCGCAAGCTCTCCTATGTTTCCAGCCTCACACAGGAAACCGTTCTTTCCGTGTTCTATGATACCATCAAAGCCCTCATGCCGCGAAGCTATGGTAATCAGTCCCTGTGACATTGCCTCAAGATAGACAAGTCCGAATGCTTCCCATTTGGATATCATGATAAACACATCGCTCTCCTGCAATTTCCTAACGACCTCCTCACGTGGGATATGACCCATCAGATGCACATTCCTACTCACATTCAGTTCCATTGCATGTTTCTTGATGGAGGTGGCCTCAAATCCACTGCCAATATAGGTCATGCCAAAAGGTTCATCTTTATATGCCTTGACCAAAGCAGGTATGATCTCGGCTGGAAATTTTCTCTTGATAAGCGTCCCGACAAATACGTAGTTCTCGACCTTATCGAAAGAACGCCTGACAGGGACCTGTGGTACAAATTTCTCGGGAATTCCCGAATAACACTGAAATGTGGGTCGATCGAACTTGAATTTTCCCAGAAACTCCTCCCTTATATATGCGGACCTGAATCCAATCAAGTCTATGTTGTCTATGAGACCTTGCGAGTGTTCCTGGGTATAGATCCGTTCAAATTCAATCGGTGGGAGATGAGCCACATAGCAAGTCGTGCAGCCGTATTTGCGTTTAAGTCTGTCCATTATCTCCAATTGGGGATTTACCCAATGAGATATTATTGCGTCTGGTTCAAAACCCTGCTCTTGCAAATAGTCTAAAGTAATTGTACAGGCCTTGTCGATCTCTCTCTTGGGGAAAGCCCTATGCGGTTTGATTTTAAGAAGGGGGATTCGTTTGACCTTGACACAATCCAACTCATACTCCTTTTCCGAAGCGTAGCGGGTCCTGAGAGTTGCGCCATGCCTTGATGACAGTCGGTTCTTAAATAGTGAGAAAAAAAACATCATGAGCCTGGGGAAGTTTGCACGATAGTATATAACCCTTACGTCATATCCCATCTTGACCCATTCTCTTGTAAAGTAGTGGACAACAGGGGTGTTTTCTTCCACCATATCCAATGCCGGATAAATGTTGGTGAGAACCAGTATCTTTTTCATGCGGAGTTCCATTATCGCAAGTCTATTCCATATTTATTTAGAAGCTGTCTTGAAATTTTCCGGGCTCTAAAAAAATATTGCAGGCCTCTAAAAAAAATTTCAAGCCCACATCTTTTGTAAGACTTGCCCACGTTTTCTGTAAGACGTACACACGTTTTTCTGTAATGGCATGGATGCCGATGGAATGATGTCGCAACAAATCAATTCGCAATATACAGCAACCAGTAAAGTAGTGATGTATTCGTCACAACGATTTCAAAAACAGTTCATCAATATTTTTCATCATGTCTTGGTATCTCTGCAGATAATTTTTTCCTTTCGCTCTTACTGCTTCCACATCGAAAGAATCCAATTTTCCCAGCACATGTTCCACCGATGGCTCACGATAACCCCGACCTGAAATCGAGACCATATTTTCGGCAAGACCAAAAGACTTCAAGATGTGATAAATTTTGCTGCTTTCCCGATTGACGAAATATCTGAATCGGACAATCCCATAATGGTCAAAACTGAAACAAGGAACGGCATTGTGCAGTGCAATCACAATCGGGTGCATGTTGCCACCGATGTAGTAAGTGGCATATTTGATGAGAGCATACCAATCCAAAGGCGACAATGGCAAATCCACCTGCTTGGAGAATGGATGCCTGAATCCTATTCCCTCTGGAAACGGCAAAGCCACGCATTCCACCCCCCGAAGTTCCATTTTGCCTTGCATCTCCGACAACCATTTCTGAGACACCGTGCGATTGTTGTGGAAACAAAACAGGGCATATTTTTCAGGCAGTTTGAACCTGCGCATAACATCCTCCTTCGTAGGTTGTGCGGCGACATTCAAATTGAATGCAAAGACGGGGTCTGGAGTCACGGTGGGCACTTTCGCCCCATCGGTCAGGTAAGCCACCATTTTAGAAGTCCAATCATCCCTCGTCGAAATGTAGTCGAACTGCCCGAGCATCTTCCTGGCCATCTTTTTCTCTTTGGATAAGGCCGATTTGTACGGACTGTTTTGCGACGATACAGACATCAAGCAAAACGGGAGCTTGCGTTCCAGCTTCGCATAGAAACTGCCCCAAAAAGGATTAGGGCATGAGACATCAAGCCGCGGCTTTGATATTGTAATGATTTTCCGGCATGGAAAATTGATCCGTGAAAGAAAAGGATGAATTTGCAGAACGGCATCGCTGCCCACAATGACTGCCTTTATATCGTATTCCTTAATGACAGAAACGATGTCATCATCTGTACGGCACAGACGTGTCATTGGAAAGTGCTCATTCCGGAACTTGGAAAATTCCTCTAATTCCCTCTCGGGTGTTTTCCATTTGTTTATACGTTCCTGTAGGGTAGTTTCCCAATTTATAAACAACGGTTCGTACCCATGGTTTCTTAGATAATTGCATGTTGACAAAGCCTGTAGGTTGGCTCCGAAATTACATGCCCTGTGATAAGTCAGAATCCCTATCTTCATAAATCATTTCCTCCTAAAATACTCATTGCCTTTTGCCGCCAGCACGAAGCCCCAAAACAATGCAAAAACCGATAACATTTGATGATAAACCCAGATGTGTGAAACACCAATGAGAACCAAGAGTATTCCCATCGACGCTCCGAACGGAGCCGCCAATCGGGATTTTTCATCGATGAGGTCTTTTTGCAACCTATACAACGACATTATCACACATGCGAACAGACAAAGGCCTACCAATCCGAAATCGTATGCAATTTCAAGAATATCATTATGTGCGGTTAGCTTTATTTTTCCTGCATTTTCCGTAGCGAGCCATCCATGACCGAATATAAGTCCGAGGAAATCACTATTGACAATCTCATGCAGTTTATCCTCGTAGATGAGAATGCGGTTAGAACCACCGGTTTCCGACATTTCTTCCAGTCTGGTCATAAAAAGACCTCCCGATGTTTCGTTGAAGCGGTCGAAAAGAAGATAAAGACCGACCAAGCCGACCAGAATCACCAGCAATCCTGCCATATTGATTTTTTTTTCTTTTATGGCCACTTGGTCAATAAAGAGATATATTGCCATTCCTAAGCTTACTCCAAAAAGGCCTCCTCGTTTCAATGATAACAGGGTGATTACAAAAACAAGAACAATGGAGGCAATCCTGACAACGACCCTCCTATAGCATAACAGGAATGGCAAGAACACCAACACCGTATAAGCAGCGTTATTTGCCTCTTCAGTATCGTATAACTCATTGTTGTAATAATTTGTAAAGAAGAACAAGACCAATGCCACAACAACGACACTGATTCCTATCAGATACACAAGAATCCCATCTATGTCTTTTGTAATCTTATAGGAAAAGAAAAACAACAAAAGCGGCAGCAATATGGCAAAATACTGAATGCGGGCGGGAAGCGGCACGACGGATGCAAAAAAAAGAGTTATAAGATATAATTCAATCATTTGGACGTTAAACGAACGAGCCAATCCATTCCATATTACTTTTGTTTTCGAAAACGCACAATATACAATCGAAGCACCGAACATTGTAAAGATGGCTATACTTTCACTTAATGGCCCTATCTTCTCTCTATATTTCGATATGAACATTTCGTACATTTCATACAAATAGAAGAAAAACAGAAACGCCGCGAAGAAAACGATCAATGCCAACTTACTATTCTTCATAAAAATACTCCTAATTTCAAAACAACCTCTAACTGGAACATTTCAAAACAACTTCTTAATCCCATACAAAAAGCTCGAGGTTATCTTTCTCTCGTATTTATCAATGCAAATAAACCATAAGGCCGCCATATACACAATCATATAACACACCGCCACACAGACCAGTCTTAGGAAAGACTCATCCATGACGAGATGCAATGGGTAAGAAGCAGCCAATGCAATTCCCACCGAAACCAATGAAGGCAAGATCACCTTGGTGGCAAACGAAGGAATGGTAATATTCGCCAACGATTGGGCGAACAACATTCTGACAAGCAACGATAAAGCCTCCAACACAATAAAACAGACAAAACAATAATACGGAGGACAGCCTTCCTTCATGAGCATGTAGCATATCGGCACATTAAGCAACAGCAGTATTCCCATTATCGCCTGGTAAAGGCCAATCTTCCCGACTGCCTGAACCGCAGACATCAATCCATTCGAATATTGCTGGAGCATCGACAAGACCAAAATCAACTGGCAGAAAGCCACCGTATAGGCGGGAGCATCGTTTATCCACAATTTGATGACGTAGGGCATCTCCACAATCAGTGGGACGGCAAAACATGCCAGGATAATAAATGAAACCTTTGACAAGACGAAAGCCATTCTACGCAGTCTGTCCCTGTCGCCCATGCCCTCACTCTGCATGAGCTGAGGATTTATTGCTTTCCTACATACGGTGGTCAAATTGCGAAGAGCTCCGTTCACCTGGTTTGCAATGCCGTACGCCGCATTGATTGCCGTGCCGAGAAACAAGTTCATGACAACTGCAATGCCTTGGTTACGCCCAATATTCGCAACCGCTCCAAAGACATTCCAACCGGCAAAGCCGAACATGCTTTTGAAAGCACCGCCATCGAAATATTTTTTAGGCGAAAAGAAAAACTCCTTATATTTTATCCTGACATACGATCTGCTGAAGATGACGTTGCACAATGATATGAACGTAATTCCCACGCCATAGAACACCAATCGGTCACGTCCGTACAACGATAACGACATGGCCAGCAGCAGTTTCAGGACAGAATCAATTACCCCAATGACAGAAGCTGCAAGCATATTTTCTTTTGCATTCATCACCGCCCCATACGGCACCGTGATTACATTCAAGAATACACTGAGGACCATAAACTGATAAATCGTCTCTGCCGCGGGTATTCTGTCCGGATGTATATTCAGGAAACCATCGAAAATAAACAAGCCGCAGATCTCAAACACCACGACCAATATAAATCCTATCAACAGATGAAGCAGGACTGCACAATTGAAAATCGTGTTCAGTTTTTCAGGATTATGGGCACCAATTGCGACCGATATGTACCTTTGTGTGGCAATTGCCATTGAAGCATTCAAGAACGACAACATGGCAACCACACCAGCCACCAGATTATAAAGTCCATAATCGTCCGTACCCAAGGCTTTCAGTATCAGCGGAACAGACACCAAAGCAATAAGAGTCGTGAGTATGATCTTTACATACAATACGACTGTGTTGAATATGATTCTATTTGCAACTTTCATCAAACAATATGCAAGTCATAAAAAGGTTCGTAATCAAAATCCTTCTGAGTCCTCTCGCCGATTTTCTTGGCAGGTACCCCCCCCCCAGGCCGTCCGAGAACGGACTTTTGAGGCATATCACAGTGGGCAAAG
>JAUNNV010000123.1 GCA_030531335.1 Bacteroidales bacterium | reverse complement strand
AAGGTTAATTTTGAAGTTTGAATGATGAATTGCGTGGAACAACCCAAATTCACGTAGTGAATAATCATATTTCAATATTCATAATTCATCATTAGAAGAATGTGGTTGTTCAGTTGTTTCGATAGGAGAGTTCTGGGTTGTTGTCGAAGAAGTCGATGAGTTCTTTGGTGATGCTCGTCTTTAGTTGCGGAGCTGTCATGTTGATGTTTGCCTGTTGCTCGTTGTCGATGATGACAAACTGCACGGCTACGTTGCCGGGCGATCCCGAGAGCAAGGCCGAAAGCTCCACTGCAATCGGTTTCGACAACGACAGCAGCGGTATGGTGATGGTGAGCGACTGTATGAGACTGTCCTTGACATCGGCGAGCAGTTCCACTTGGTTCACTTTCAGTTCCCATTCCTCTTGTTTCCATTTCTTGGGTTGCACCGTGGCACGCAGAAACACAAAGCGGCCTGGGACAAGGTGCGTGCGTACGTTGTCCCAATCCTTGCCGAAGAACACGAAGTCGAAGGTGCCGGAGTAGTCTTCAATCTTGGCTCGTCCGTAGGGATTGCCGTTTTTGCTTTGTCCTTCGCTCGATGCCGTCACGATGCCTCCCATTGTCAGGTTCTGCCCTTGCAGGGGTGTCAGGTCGTTGAGCTGGACTATTTGTGTGTTGCACACATGCTTCAGGATGATGCTGAACTGGTCGAGCGGATGGCCCGTCAGGTAAATCCCAACGAGTTCACGCTCCCGGTTCAGCCGTTCGAGGTCCGTCCATGCGGGCGCACTGGGAATGGGTGGAGTGGAAATCTCCACGGTCATGTCGCCAAACAGGCTGTTGGTGCAGTTTCGCTTGTCGAGTTGGTATTTGTTGCCGTATCGGATGAGTATGTCGGAAAACACCTCGTTCTTGTTGTTCACGGCAAGGAAGTCCTCGCGGTGAATCTCGCTGAATTCGTCGAAGGCTCCGGCTATGGCGAGGCTCTCGACACATTTTCGATTCACGGTCGAGAGGTCGATGCGTTGCACGAAGTCGAAGATGTCCTTGAACAATCCGTTCCGTTCGCGCTCGGCGATGATGTTGTTTACGGCACTGGTGCCCACGCCCTTGATGGCGCTCAGCCCGAAGCGTATCTTGCCCTTGTGGTTCACCGAGAACTTGTCGTAGCTCTCGTTGATGCTGGGGCCAAGCGTGTGGATGCCATTGGCCTTGCATTCGTCCATGAGCTTCGATATTTCGTTGATGTTGTTGGAGTTCCTGCTCATGCAGGCCGCCATATACTCTGCCGGGAAATTGGCCTTCAGATAGGCTGTTTGGAAAGCCACCCACGAATAGCAGGTGGCGTGCGACTTGTTGAAGGCATACGAGGCGAACTTCTCCCAGTCGGCCCATATCTTTTCGAGGGTTTGAAGCTTGTGGCCGTTGGCCTGTCCACCCTCCATGAACTTGGGGCGTAGGTGGTCCAGCTTGTCTTTCAGCTTCTTGCCCATGGCTTTTCGCAGGGTGTCGGACTCGCCTCGGGTGAAGTTGGCCAGCAGTCGGCTCAGCAGCATCACCTGCTCCTGATAGACGGTGATGCCGTAGGTGTCCTTTAGGTATTTCTCCATGATGGGAATGTCGTACTCGATGGGCTTGCGTCCGTGCTTGCGGTCGATGAAGTCGGGGATGTAGTCCATAGGCCCCGGCCGGTAAAGGGCGTTCATGGCTATGAGGTCTTCGAAAACGCTCGGCTGTAGCTCGCGCAGGTATTTCTGCATGCCGGGCGACTCGAACTGGAAGGTGCCGATGGTCCTTCCCTCGCAATACAGGTTGTAGGTGGGCGCATCGTCGAGGGGAATGTTGTCAACATCGAGCACGATGCCTTGGCTGCGCTTGATGTTCTCGACGGTATCCTTCATGATGGACAGGGTCTTCAACCCCAGGAAGTCCATTTTTATCAGGCCCGTGTCCTCAATCACGGAGCCTTCGTATTCGGTCACGAGCAGTCGCTCGTTCGTGTCCTTGTCGATGGCGGTGCTCACGGGCACCCAATCGGTGATGTCGTCGCGGCAGATGATGGTTCCGCAGGCATGAACGCCGGTGCCCCGCACGTTGCCTTCGAGCATCTTGGCGTACTTGATGGTGTCGCTGGTTGTCGGGTCGGGCGAAGCCTCTGCCTCTTGCAGTTCTTTCACCTGTGCGATGGCGTTGGCCAGGTTCATCTTCTTCCCATCGGCGAGCTTGTCGGGGATGGACTTGCACAGTCTGTCCGATTCGGACAATGGAAGCCCTTGGACACGTGCCACATCCTTGATGGCCATTTTCGTGGCCATCGTGGAGTAGGTAATGATGTGGGCGACCTTCTCCTGCCCATACTTTTTTGTCACCCATTCGAGCACCAGACCTCGTCCGTCGTCGTCGAAGTCAACGTCGATATCGGGCAGCGAGATTCGGTCGGGATTCAGGAAGCGTTCAAAAAGCAGGTCGTACTTCACGGGGTCGATCTTGGTAATCTCCAAGCAATAGGCCACCAGCGATCCTGCGGCCGATCCACGTCCCGGGCCTACCCATACGCCCAATTCCTTCCGGGCGGCCCTGATGAAATCCTGCACGATGAGGAAGTAGCCGGGGAAACCCATGGTCTTCATGATGTGCAGCTCGAACTTCATCAGGTCCCTGTGTTCCTGCGTCAGCTTGTCGCCATAGATTCTTTGTGCGCCATCGTAGGCCAGCTTGGCCAGATAGTCGGCTTCGAGCTTGATGCGGTAGAGTTTCTCGTAGCCGCCCAGTTTCTTTATCTTCTTCTGCGCCTCCTCCTCGCTCATCACCACGTTCCCGTTCTCGTCTTGCGTGAACTCGTCGAACAGGTCTTTCTCGCTGAACCGTTGGCGGTATTCCTCCTCCGTGCCGAAACTCCTGGGAATCTCGTAGTTCGGCATGATGGGCGGATGGTCGATGGAGTAGATTTCCACTTGGTCGCAAATGTCGCATGTGTTCGACAATGCTTCGGGCAGGTCGGCGAACACCTCGTTCATTTCCTCGCGGGTCTTCATCCATTCTTGTTTGCTGTATAACATTCGTTTGGGGTCGTCCAAGTCCTTTCCTGTGCTTAGGCAGATGAGGCGGTCGTGTGCTTCCGCGTTGTCCTCGTTTACAAAGTGGACATCGTTGGTGCAGATGATTTTCACGTCGAATCGTCGGGCGTATTCTACAAGCTTTGCATTGACGGCTTGTTGCAGCACGAAGATCTCGTGGTTTGCCCGTGGCACCGTGGCCTTGTGTCGCTGAAGCTCAATGTAGTAGTCGCTCCCATACAATTGCTTGTACCATGCGATGGCCTCTTCGGCCTCTTCGAGGCGATTGGCCAGGATTTTCTGGGGCACCTCGCCGCCAAGGCAGGCGGAACAACAGATAATGCCTTCGCGGTATTTCCGCAGTTGCTCACGGTCGGTTCTTGGGTGTCCGTACTGTCCGATGGTCCATGCGTTCGATACAATCTTTATCAGGTTGTGGTAGCCTTTCTTGTTTTTTGCCAACAGTATCAGGTGGTAGGCTTTTCGGTCGAGATCCTTGTCGCGGTCGGTCATGCGGCGTGGAGCCACATACACCTCACACCCGAAAATAGGCTTGAAGGGAGCCAGCCCTTCTTTTTCTCTCTTGCCGTTCAGCTTGCTGACAAGGTTGAAATACTCCTTGATGCCGAACATGTTTCCATGGTCTGTTATGGCGAGTCCCCTCATGCCGTTTGCAATGGCCTTATCGACCAGTTTGCCGATGGCTGCCTGTCCGTCGAGAACCGAATATTGGGTATGTACGTGTAAGTGAACAAAATCCTGCATGTAAAATCGCTTTTGATTGAAAATTGCGTTAAAGGTAAGCATGTTTTGCGAATTACACAAAAAGATTCCGCGAAATTTGCTTGTGTGGAAAAATAGATATACTTTTGCGAACTCATATATTATGGCGTAATGCGCAGATTAAAGAGATTGAAAAAGATACGGATACATAGGGAAGGTACGGAGATATTGTGTGCCTTCGGCTTATTGTTCCTTTTGTTGAATTTCGCGTGCTATTGGTTGGCGGGCCTTTCGTTGCCCTTTTATGCACTCTTGGTGGTGAGCGTGTTTGTTTTCTCCATGATGATCAATTTCTTTCGCTGTCCTGTCCGCCTTTTTGGACAAAACACTGAAAAGGTTGTCGTGGCCCCTGCCGATGGAAGGATAGTCGTCATAGAGGAAGTCGATGAAAACGAGTACTTTCACGACCGGCGGCTTATGATTTCGGTCTTCATGAGCATCACGAATGTCCATGCCAATTGGTACCCGGTCGATGGAGTGGTGACCCATGTGGAGCATCAGAACGGTCGGTTCCTGAAGGCTTATCTGCCCAAGGCCAGCACGGAGAACGAGCGGTCGATGGTGATTATCGAAACCCCCGATGGACATACGGTGATGACGCGCCAGATAGCAGGTGCCATAGCACGTCGCATCGTGACCTATGCCGTTGAGGGAGAGGACTGCTACATCGACGAGCACATGGGGTTCATCAAGTATGGATCGCGTGTCGATACTTATTTGCCTTTGGATAGCGAGGTGTGTGTCACCATGGGGCAGCGTACCGTGGGTAACCAGACAATCTTGGCCCGCCTTAAATAAATTCGTCAGGTCATGCCAAATCCAGTTGTGCGCCAAATCCCCAACGCCATTACCTGCTGCAACCTAATCTCGGGTTGTGTCGCTGCCATCATGGCGTTGCACGGCGATTATGAGTGGGCGATGGTGTGCATCCTGACAGGTGCGTTGTTCGACTTCTTCGACGGTATGACAGCGCGTTTGTTGGGTGTGTCTGGCCCGATGGGGGTCGAACTGGACTCTTTGGCCGATGACATCACGTTCGGACTGGCACCGTCGATGGTTATGTTCTCGATGATGCAGACAGCTACAAGTCAATTGCCCTGCCAGTTCATGACGGATGTCTTCCCCTATACTGCATTCTTGATTGCGGCATTTTCGGCCCTGCGTCTGGGGAAGTTCAACATTGATACCCGGCAGAAAACATCGTTTATAGGATTGCCGACACCGGCAAATGCCATTTTCCTGAGTTCGTTTGCCGTATGCTATCAGGATGCGGCGGTATCGGCGTGGGCGTTGTTGGCTATCGTGGTGGTGTTCTCGTTGTTGCTTGTGGCCGAGATACCCATGTTTTCGCTCAAACTGAAGAACCTGACTTGGCGCGACAACTCCATCAAATATGTTTTCCTTGTAGGCTGTGTGGTGCTTGTGCTCCTGTTGGGAGTTTCGCACGTCTATGCACTTGTTGTGTGGTATATCCTGCTCTCGCTTGCCATGAGGTGCTTTGCGAGGAAATAACTGATTGGGAACATCTTCTCGTTGAGTTTCCGGCATGAAGGTCGTGTAGGAAGTACGGCCTCATGGAAAGAAAGAATGCGTAAGCTGAAAAAACGGCAACCCCATTAGAAGCTGTTTTGAAATGTTCGATTAAAAATTTTATGAAAGATTTTCGAAATGAAAATTCGATTATTTGAAGGAACAATGGGGCTCCATTGTGACTGAAAAGAAACGAACTTTTCAGCCGGAAAGATTTTATAAAAGATTAATTGGAACATTTCAAAACAGCTTCTAAAGACAAAGGGATTGCTGTTTTCTTTGGATTAACGCGGAGCGGCGGCGAGATGCTCCTTCACAAACGGCCAAGCACCAGCCTTGTAGTAACGGTGTCCTTGCGGGCCGAAATAAATTTGACAACGATCGGGTACACCGGCCGCTTTGTAAATCTCTTGCAGCTTGCCGAATGCAAAGCGAGTGGCCTTGGCCGGGAAGATGGGGTCTTTCTCGCCATGGATGGCACAGAAGTAGCGGGGAGCTGTCAGCCCGGCAATGTCGTACATCTCGCCAAGGTTGAGCACACCTGGTATGTAGTTGCACTCGCAATGTGGCACGGAGCCAATGCTCTCGGCGAAGGTACAGAAATAGGAACCAGGCAACGACATGCTGACGCGGGTGTCGATGGCACCGGTAAAAAGCGAAGTGGTGCCGCCACCTGAATTGCCGGTGACGATGATGTTGTTGGCATCGACTGGCAGGTTGGCCAACGACCAGTCGATGATCTTCATCATGTCCCACACGCGGTCGCCAATGGGGGTGCGACCCACCAGTAGGTCGTGGAGCAACAAGGTGTGACACGACGAGGTCTTGTCGGCCTCGATGTCGGCTTCGATGCGGGTACGGCCAAAGCCACGAGCTGTAGGAGTGATGGCTATGTAGCCCTCTTGTATGGCCTGCACGGCAATGTTGCGTTCGCCGTCGATGGCACTGATGCTGTCGGCCTCGTTCTCATACACACCTGCATACTGCTCGGTGTTCTTGCCATGTCCGTGAGGAGTGATGACAAGAGGCAGCTTGCCTTGGATGTTTTTCGGGCGCAGAATCACAATAGGCAGTGGCACGGTGGGTTCGGTCTGGATAACCCAACGTTCGCGGGTGTAGTCGCCCAGGTCGGTGCAGTCTTCTTGTTTGGCCGTAGGTTGGAAGCCTTGCAGGCTTTCCTCGATAGCCGTAATGCCCAAGCGCTGCTTGAGTGCCTCTCGAAAGGCTTTCTGCCATGCTTCGAAACCGGCAGACTGCC
>JAUNNV010000122.1 GCA_030531335.1 Bacteroidales bacterium | reverse complement strand
CTCACCACGTTTATTCCCTCGCAAAGCAAAGTGTCAACAAGGTGTCGCTTCTCAATGATTGCCGTGTGATTTACGACCAACGCCACTCGTTTGCTTCTGAGCTCATCCAAAAGCCTTGCAAACTGATTGGCCTTGGACACAGAACTGCAAAGAAGCAAAATAAAGCACAAATAAAACCGTGTTATCATAAATCACACCTATTAGAATTTCAAGGAATAATTTTGTAGTTCGACCTACATCCATTATATTTGCCGACAAATATAACAAAAAAATGAATCCATTAACGATTATTGATAAATATTATATAGGCCAACCTGAGTTAAAAACAATTTTATTAAAACATAGCGGATGTGTAGCTGACAAGGCACTGGAAATCGTAAAGAAACATCCAGAACTCCACATCGATGGCGAGTTTGTATATGAGGCCGCCATGTTGCACGATATTGGTGTCATAAAGTGTGAGGCACCCAGCATTTTCTGTAGAGGCACCAATCCCTATATTTGCCATGGTCCCTTGGGAGCCGACATGCTCCGTGCGGAAGGATTTCCGCGACATGCCTTGGTGTGCGAGCGACATACAGGCATGGGGCTTACCAAGAAGGAAATCCAAGAGAAAGGTTGGCCCATGCCCAATCGTGACATGATTCCACACAGCATGGAAGAACAAGTGGTGTGTTTCGCCGACAAATTCTATTCGAAATCGCGCCTCGACCATGAGAAAACAATCGACGAGGCACGACGTACACTTTCATGGTTAGGTTGCGATGCAATCGCACGTTTCGACATGTGGTGTCACACTTTCCTTTAAGGAGTGTTCTATTTAGAAGCTGTTTTACATTTTACTTTGTAGATTTTCCTCCTCGCCTCAGCATAGTCCAAGCATGTTTGGCCTCTGCGTTCAGTTCGTTGAAAATTCCGCTTGAGTGTCCTTTTGTTATCCTTTCAGCAAACTCAGGACATCGCTTTTTGGATTTTATCTGGTTCTTTTCACTTCGTGCAATCACTTTCGCGCCTCGGCATGGTGAAAGAAAGTAGCGATTTGACCGAAGAAAAGTTGTCGGCGCAAAAAGAATTTTCTATTCAATTCAATCCATAAATTAGACGGACAGGTCCGATGAGCCCCGCATGTGGAACACCTTGATAAGGCGATGGGATGGTTTGGTAATGGTTCGACAAGGCACTATATACCAATATTTCAATCGTATTCTCACCCTCACACAAATATCGCGTAATGTCAAGTTTGTAGGGCTTATTGATGAGCACATCGACTTTCCGCCCATTGACGGCCACCTCGCAGGTGGCATCGACTGCACCCAAATCGATTTGGATGGTTTGATTGGGGACTTTCCTGACATCTACTTGTTTCCGATACCTTACGCCACCGGAGTAGAACCTCATTGCTCCCCACTGCGTCCAGTCGCCAGCAGACACCCTGCCCCCCTGACACGTCATGGCCACAGGCTCGGCGAAGAAAGCTGTGCCCGAATAGCCTCGATCTGGGGAGGCAAGCACATAAACATCGCTTACGCCTGTGTTATGGATTGGTAGTGCGAGATTCCCCTGCGGGTCGGGCTTCCGTTCCATCCGTTGGCCGTCCACCCAAATGTCGTCGATACGTCCATTTACGGCAAAGTGCATGGACACCGTCCCCGGAGCCGTGGAGAAGTGGTAGAGCCAACGTCCGTCGTGGGCTCCGTGGACATCGAAAGGCAGGAAAGAGGTGCCATACCATTTGGATGCCACGATGTCGGCATACTCGCCATACGCTTGTGGATCGGGCGACTGCTGTGGATATAGCATCACCATGGAGCGATTGCGCGGATCGACGGAGAACGACACCATGCCCTGTAGCGTGTAGGCTGTCTTCTCCGTATGGTCGTAAACCAGCAACAGCTTGTGCCAGCCCTGGGTGAGCGTAGTGCAGGGTGTGGTTGCTTCCTTGCCATCGATGAGCAGCGCATACGGATGAATGCCTTCGACAAGCAGGCGATAGGTGTCGTCGGTCGGGGCATAGACCTGCGTGGTAAAGAGTTGGTGGCCTCCTTGGTCGAGAATGAGGAAACGGCTATCCACCTTTGCCTTCAACCCATGGTAGCCTTGGCTGCCTGGGCTGCCGAACACGCCATATTGCCATGAGAAGACATACGGTTCCCACAGGTTGTCGAACCGTCCTGCGAGGGCATCCTTCACCACCTCGGCAACAGGACGGGAAGCCTTGACCGTATGCGTCAGCATGTAGGGGCCATAGCCATAAACGGTGGGGATGCTCTTGTTGGCTTTCATGACATCGGCCGGTGTCAAATTCTCACGACCTGGAATGAAAGTGGCACTCATCCCACGTGCCTCCACGCCGATGCAACCGGGTGTGGCGGGCAAGCGGAAGTCACCCCATCGATTGTCGAGTGTCGGCACGATTGTGATGTCCCAAAGGCCATCCAGACTTTCTGTAAGTTGCCTTGAGGCCACGTTAGTCTGTCCGGCGTTTATGGTGGGAATGCCGGGAGAAAAGACATAAAGTCGCGACACATCCTGCTCGCCATCGTGTCGCACCCATGTACCGTTGTCGTCCGCACGAAGGATAGGGGCTTCGGCTATTGTGCCGTGTTGCGCATCCCATATCTCGACCTTACCCTTGGCCCGGAAAAACAGTTCGTCGCCCTTGCTCACATCCATGACCATATACACATCGTGGTCGGCGACCTTGCGATGCAGCACACGGCCATTGCCGGAAGATGCCCGGAAATCAGCCACTTCGACATGCCGACGGACTTCGGCCAGCACGTCGTTTGCAGAGCCTACATAAACGACATTCGGCCGATTGGCAAGTTGGCTACAGTAGTTGTCAAGAGCAACGACCGTTCCTCCCGCATCGGCAAACTGGATGATTTTTTGAAGTGTTTCCTCGTGCAATGCCTTGGTCTCGGCCAACACCAAAACGCGGTAGCGTTCGTCGGCCACACAGAGTGAGGAATCGTTTATGCTTGCATCCTGCAACGACGCGAAGTCGATGAAATCAAAATCGACCCCATTCGGACTGAGTGCATTAGCTACGGCAAACGTGGCATCGGCTCCCGTGCCAGGGTACGCCTGCATTGTCTCTGTAGGATACAAGACCGCCACATCGCACACATGTACCCCCTGGCTGAGTACGAAACACATACGCTCGGCATACTTGAGCCACACCTTCATGTGTTCCCAATAAGGCATGTGGAAGTGGAAACAAGGTGGAGCCCACTCCCACCATCCGCCGTGTGTGGAGTAGTAAAGGCCGTGCATACAGAGCAGGTTGCCCCCGGCTATGATGTGATGGTCGAGCTGATGGGTAAGCAATGCCCCATTGGCATCCCATCCCATGCTGTGAAACGCTTCCAACCAAGTACGTGGACGCTTGTAGAGATGTGCTACGCTGCTCGACACCTTTGTCTGGTTGAAGCTGCTACCCCTCGACGGTGCATCGTTGCCTGGAGCCGTGTACCATTTCGATGCGCGGAAATAATCGAGATATTGGGTAGGATTGAGTCCTCGGCCTTGGTTGTCGCTGCCATAGATAAGCCCCTTGTCGGCATGCCAATGATAGATGGGTTGGAAATAGCGTTCCTCGGCCAACTGTGTCACGACCTCGGCATAGTCGAGGCGAACGCGCGCCTTTTGCTCACTGCCTTGTCCGAAGAGCATGGGCAGCAACGGCACAATGTCGTAACCCTTGCGTTTGAGAAACTCTTGGGGCATGTCCTCACACCAGGAATACAGGTTCAGGTTGTAGTCCAATTCGTCTTGGAAAAAGTAGTTCATTCCGTGCAGGGCCTCCGGGGTCATGTGCTCGACGAATGGATTGAAGTAGTAGTCGATGAGCTTGTGTCCCAACTCCGGGTGAAGCTCGGGCGACGCTGTGGTGTGGATGACCTCGACACTGTCGGGCGAAATCCGACTGCTCCGCACGACATGTTCCGGCAGAGGGGTGCCAACCGCAATCGTCGTTTGGTGTAGCCGGCCTTGGTAGGCCTTTATTTGTGGCAAGGCGAGGATGGAGTCGATGTATTCCCCATTCCTTGGCCATGCCACCACGTAGTCGTCCATGCCAAGTCCGATTCCCTTCTGGGCACATGCCTCTGAAAAGTCGTTCCAGATGTCGCGCCACTGTGCCGACAACACCCGGGGTGTCCCTCCTTGCACCCGTCCGCAAAATCCATGTCCGGCCGCATTGATGAGTGTATCGACAACGGCATTGGTGTGGTTGTAGCTCACGCACAGGCCGTCGGTCGAGGCATCGGCCAAGATCTCCAGCTGTTCGTTCAGTCTGTCGAGGCGCAAGCTGTCGCCGCTCCACCAGTAGAACGGCACATTGCCATAGCCTTTGGGGGGATTGGCAAACCCCTTTCGGATGTCTATCTCGCCTGTCCGTGAAGGATACCCCTTGTAGGCTTGTTGAATGTTCTCACTCTTCTTATCGAATGTCGTGGACGAAGTGTGGGCGAGGGTCGCGCCCAAGGTTAGGATTACCGCAAGGGTCAGCATAGCGTTTCGTGTTTTTTTGGATTTAGGTAAGGGGGAGAACAACCCCGGTCGTCGTCCATGGAAAGACCGGCAGACGGCCGGGGTTGGGCGGGGTTATTGGTCTTGTGCCTTGTTGGCAACCTTCAAGACAGTCTTGAGGCTCAACTCGTCGAGCTGCTTGTTGTCCAGGCAGGTCGGCACATCCAGCATCACATCGCGGCCACTATTGTTCTTCGGGAAAGCTATGCAGTCGCGGATGCTGTCAAGACCGGCAAACAGGCTCACCCAGCGGTCGAGACCGTATGCGAGTCCACCATGGGGAGGCGCACCAAACTTGAAGGCATTCATCAGGAAGCCGAATTGCTCCTGAGCCTTTTCGGGTGTGAAGCCAAGTATCTGGAACATCTTTGCCTGAAGCTTGGAGTCGTGGATGCGGATGGAACCGCCACCCACTTCGACACCATTGACCACCATGTCGTATGCGTCGGCACGCACTTCCTCAGGCTTGGTGTCGAGCAGTGGGATATCCTCCTCCTTTGGGTGGGTGAACGGATGGTGCATGGCCATCAGGCGTTGTTCTTCCTCGCTCCACTCGAACATTGGGAAATCCACGACCCACAGGCAAGCGAACTTGTTCTTGTCGCGCAGTCCAAGTTGGCGTCCCATTTCCAAGCGAAGCTCACACAATTGCTTGCGCGTCTTCATGGCATCGTCGCCACTCAGGATCAGGATAAGGTCGCCGGGCTTTGCATCGAACGCCGCCTTCAACTGCTGCAGCACCGCTTGGGTGTAGAACTTATCGACCGACGATTTCACATTTCCATCGGCTTCCACGCGGGCATACACCATACCTTTCGCACCCACTTGGGGTTTCTTCACAAATTCGGTGAGCTGGTCGATTTGCTTGCGTGTGTAACCGGCCGCGCCTTCGGCACAAATGCCACCGATGTAGCTGGCATTATCGAACACAAGGAATCCATGGCCTTTCAGCACGCCCATCAGTTCCACAAAACGCATTCCGAAGCGCAAGTCGGGCTTGTCGGAACCATAGTACTTCATGGCATCGCTCCAAGGCATACGCAAGAAGGGCTCTGCAAGTTCGACACCTCGCAACTCCCTGAACAAGTGCTTGGCCATGCCCTCGAACATCTGTATAATGTCCTCCTGCTCCACATACGACATTTCGCAGTCTATCTGGGTGAATTCCGGCTGACGGTCGGCCCGGAGGTCCTCGTCGCGGAAGCAGCGTACAATCTGGAAGTAACGGTCCATGCCGCTCACCATGAGCAGCTGTTTCAAGGTTTGTGGACTTTGTGGCAAGGCGTAAAACTGTCCCGGATTCATTCTCGAAGGCACCACAAACTCGCGGGCACCCTCGGGTGTGGAACCAATCAGCATGGGAGTCTCGATTTCGAGGAACCCCTTGGAGTCGAGATAACGGCGCACTTCCATGGTCATGCGGTGACGCAGTTCCAAGTTTTTGCGAACACAAGTCCTACGCAAGTCGAGGTAGCGGTATTTCATGCGGATGTCATCGCCGCCATCGCTTTCGTCCTCGATGGTGAAAGGAGGTGTCAGCGACTCGTTGAGTATGTTCATCCGTTCGACAATCAGTTCAATGTCGCCTGTCGGCAAATTGGGGTTTTTCGAGGAGCGTTCGTTTACTCTCCCAGTTGCCTGAACCACAAACTCACGTCCCAAGCGATTGGCCTGTTCACACAGAGCCGCGTCCTTGTCTTGATTGAAAACAAGCTGGGTAATGCCATATCTGTCTCGGATGTCAACAAAGGTCATGCCCCCCATTTTGCGTGTACGCTGCACCCATCCGGCAAGCGTCACTTCATTCCCAACATTGGCAAGCCTGAGCTCGCCACAAGTATGTGTCCTATACATCTTATTTAATAATATGTTCTTATTTCGGGCAAAATTACAAATAATTCACATATCGGATGCCATATATCCGATTTATTTTATATCTTTGCAGCGCAATTGCGGTAATAGCTCAGTTGGCAGAGCGTTGGCTTCCCAAGCCGAAGGTCGCGGGTTCGAGCCCCGTTTACCGCTCCACAATCAAGTAAGGGGGTGCACAAGCCCCCTGCAAGCCACAAAAGGCGAGTTCTGCGAATTTCCCGACCTTGTTTGATGTCCCCCCCCTCGATGGACTTCGGACGAACGAGATAGGACCATGCCTTGATGCAAGGATACAATGTGGATGCTAAAATCAGGCTACATGAAGAAATACCTTTTAATCGTATTCGTTATCTCACTACACGCTTTCGGGCAGACTGTGACGACTGATTTCGACAAAAAGGTGATACACACCGACTCCCTGAACCTTC
>JAUNNV010000121.1 GCA_030531335.1 Bacteroidales bacterium | reverse complement strand
TTATGTTTTTATTCTGTCTGACTAACTAAGAATGGTAAAAGGAGAAGAAATTGCATTTTCGCCTGTTGAAAAGTACGGACGAGCAAGAAGGATTGGAAAAATTTGTCGGATAAGAATAAAACATATACATTTGCAAGCAAATAGCCGAAACACGATTAAAAAACAATACACCAATGAGAAAAATCCTTTTCATCGCAATCGCAGCCTTCCTCTATGTGAGCGAAGCCAGCGTACAGGCCCAAGACAAGACCGTAAACAAAATCATCGAGTTGGGGAAAACCGACAACCGCACCATGCAGCATGTCGATTTCCTTGCCAACCGCATCGGTGGCCGTCCCGTAGGATCGCACTCGCTCGAAGATGCCGAAAAATGGGTGGCCAAACAATTCCGTTCGTGGGGATTGGAAGTAATGGTACAGGAAGTGGGAGAAATCAATGTAGGCTTCTCGCGTGGCCCGTGGTTCGGAAGGATGCTCGGTCCCGAAAGCATGGACTTGCATTTCGGCACTCCTTCCTACACAGCCGGCACCCGTGGCCCGCAGCGCGGCCACGTGCTCATGGAGCCACGCAACCGTCGCGAAATGAACCAACTGAAAGGAGCCTTGAAGGGCGCATGGGTGCTGATAAGCGGAGTGTCGGGCTTTCCCATCGACCGCTCGGCCCACGGCGACTCCCTGCGTGCGGCCCGCATTGCCGAGAATGAGGACATAGCCAAGCAAAATGCCGAAATCAGGAAATACAACAGCGAGAACCCCAAAGAGCCCAAAGCCTACATCGAGGAAAAGGAAATGCCCGCCCTGTTCTACCGCGAAATGGTGGAAGCCGGCGTGTTGGGCTTTATCCAATCCACCCAACTGCCCATGCAGCTGCTCTACGACCGTGCCAACTGCTACCAGATGACCATGGACAACCTCCCCACGGTGTGCGACATCAAGCTCGACTCCGAACAATACGAGCTCATCAAGCGAAAGGTGATGAATCGGAAGGAAGTGCTGCTGGAATTCGACATCCGCAACCATTTCTTCGAAGGCCCCGTGAAGTATCACAACGTCATAGGCATCATGCGCGGAACGAAATATCCCGACGAATATGTACTGGCAGGCGGTCACCTCGACGCCTACGATGGAGCCACGGGAGCCGTTGATGACGGCCAGGGAGTGAGCGTCGCCATGGAGGCCGCACGCCTGCTGGCAGCAGCCGGCGCAAAGCCCAAACGAAGCATCATGTTCTGTGTGTGGACGGGCGAGGAATACGGACTGCTCGGTTCGAAGTATTTCGTACAACACGCCACCGTGCCATTGCAGAAAATCTCCAACTATTTCAATCGCGACTCCGGGCCTACGGTAACCACCTCCATCACCGTTCCAGAGGCCATGTACGATGACTTCCAGCAAATAGCGAAACCACTCGCCAACCTCAATCCCGACTTCCCATTCAGCGTCATCAAGCGCGAAGGTGCACCCGGGCCACGTCCCACAAGGGCAGGAGGTTCCGACCATGCCTATTTCGCAATGAACGGAGTGCCCGCCCTGTCGCTCAATCTGGAGGACAAGAAAGGGTACGGCTTCAACTACCGCGACATCTGGCACACCGACCAAGACCTCTACAACCGCGTCATCCCCGAGTATGTGGATCATTCGAGTATCGTCACCGCCATCATGCTCTATGGAGTGGCCAACCTCAACCATCTGCTCGACCGTAACGGATTATACAACAACTAACATCAGCTGCCTGTTCGCATGAAAAAATCTCTTTTGCTCTTCATCACATTGCTGGCCGTATGCTCCACGAGTGTACTACGGGCCGACGACTTTGCCGTCCGGGCACTACACATTGATTTGCGCACGCAAGTAATCACGCCCGCCGGACTGCAACGTACCGCCGACAAGGCCGCCGCTGCCGGCCTCAACACCATCATCATGGAGTGGGAAGCCAATTTCCCATTTCAAGACAACGCCACCCTCTGTGGCCGGAACGCCTACACGCAACAGGAAGTAAAGGACTTCATCGCCTATTGCGGACAAAAGGGTCTGGAGGTCATCCCCCTGCAAAACTGCTTCGGACACGCCGAGTACATCTTGCGCCACGAACGCTACGCTCCCTTGCGCGAGGACAGTCAGGACTTCTCGCAAGTATGCCCGTCGAAAATCGATGCCTGTACCAAGGTGTTCGAGAGCATCTTTGCCGAGATTGCCGCCATGCACCCCTCGAAATACATCCACATAGGAGCCGACGAGACACGCCTGCTCGGCCATTGCCGCACGTGCGCCGCCAAGGACAAGTCCGACCTGTTCGTCGATTACGTCAACGCCATGTGCCGCATCGTGAAGCGACTGGGGAAAACCCCCATCATCTGGGCCGACATGCTGCTCAAGCATCCTGCCGCCGCCGACCGTCTGCCGAAGGACCTGATCATCCTCGACTGGAACTACGGTTGGGAGACCAACCGCTTCGGCGACATCGACGGATTGTTGGCCAAAGGCTTTGAAATGTGGGGAGCCTGCGCGTTGCGAAGCCATCCCGACGATGTGATGACCACCTGCTGGGACAAACACCTGGGCAACCTGCAAGACTACGTGGCATTCTGCCGCGAGAAAGGCTTCACCGGCATCGTGGAGACCTGCTGGTCCACCTCGGGCACCTACGGTTATCTCAAAGGCAACATGGAGACCTTCGACATCCAACCCATCCGCGAGGTCTATCCACTCAATGGGTTCGACATGCTCATAGCCGCTTTCGGACATGCCGTGCAGGCTCCCCAACGCATCGACACACATGCCTTCGTGCGCGACTATTGCCAAAAGGAGTTCGGCATCGACAGCGAAGAGGCACAAACACTCGATGATTACTTCTTCACCCCTCAGAAAGCCCTGTCGGTGATGAGCCACAAGGCCGCCGACTTCGAGGCCGAGCTCAATGTGGTGGAAGGGCTTCGCCAACGCATGGCTGCCATCTCGCCCAAGCACGGCACCGCGCAGTGGAACCACCTTGCGCTGATGCTCGACATCCGCGCCAACTTCCTGGCCTACAAAATGGTGGAATGTGAATTCGAGTCGCCCACCTATCACGCCGCCCAAGCACCACTCTTGGCAGCCCGCCTGCGTCCGCTGATGCAGACAGCCGAGAGCCTCCGCGCGCGCTACATCCAGCAAAATGCCTTCTACCTGAAACGCCCCGAAATGCCCTTGGGCGAATGGAGCTACGTACAAAAACTCAAAAACCTATACGACTGTGTCAACTAAAACAATCATCAAGAACGGAAAGCTGATAACCCCCGAAGGAATCAAGCAAGGGGCGCTACTGCTGTCCGACGGAAAAATCAGTGCAATGGCTGCCGACCTGTCGGCCGTGGCCGACGAGACAATCGATGCCGAAGGATGCTATGTGGCCCCAGGCTTCATCGACCTCCACACCCACGGTGCCGGTGGAGCCGACTTCATGGACGGCACCGTCGATGCCTACCTCACCGCCTCGCGCACCCACGCCGTGCATGGCACCACCCTGCTCTACCCCACCACCTGCACCAGCAGCAACGAATGCCTGTTCGACACCTTCGAGACGTTCCGCAAGGCTGCAAGCCAAAACCTTCAGGGCGCACAAATGCCCGGCCTGCACCTCGAAGGCCCTATTTCACGGCCGAAATGGCAGGTGCACAAGACGGTTGCTACCTGCGCGACCCTGAGCCGGCAGACTACACCGACATCATCAGCCGGGCCGACGGCCTCATCAAGCGATGGAGCTTTGCTCCCGAGCTGCCCGGAGCGCCCGCCTTTGCGGCCGAGCTGAGGCGGCAAGGCATCCTCGCCGCCGCCGGACACACCGCCGCCGACTTCGACCAATGCGACGCCGCCTTCCGCAGCGGCTGCACCCACCTCACCCACTTCTTCTCGTGCATGAGCACCGTCACCCGCCGTCACGCCCACCGCATAGCGGGCACCGTGGAATACGGCTACTGGCAGGACGGCATGACCATCGAGATCATAGCCGACGGCATACACGTGCCGCAACCCCTGCTCTGGCTGGTCATGAAGATAAAGGGAGCCGACCGCATAGCCCTCGTCACCGACTCCATGCGTGCAGCCGGAATGCCCGAAGGCACCTACATACTCGGCGGACTGTCCAGCCATCGCGAGGTCATCGTGGAGGAAGGCGTGGCCAAGATGCCCGACCGCAGCTGCTTTGCCGGCAGTGTGGCCACGGCCGACCGCCTGGTGCGCACCATGACGACCCTCGGCGGATGCACCTTGCAGGATGCCGTGAAGATGATGACCGCCACCCCGGCACGCATCATGCACATCGACGACCACAAAGGCTCGCTTGCCGTAGGCAAGGATGCCGACGTGGTAATATTCGACGACAACATCGACATCCAACGAACCATTATCAACGGAAAAACCATTTACGCAAAATGCTGACAAAATCATTCAAAGTGGATGCCCTGCAAGTGAACGTCTATGACAGCCGCGAAAGCATGGGCAAGGCCGCCGGCGAGGAAGCCGTGGCCTACCTCAAGGAAGTGTTGAGACAGAAAGACCAAGTGTATATCATCTTTGCGGCCGCACCCTCGCAAAACGAGTTCCTGGCCACCGTGGCCGCTGCCGAGGGCGTTGACTGGCACCGGGTACACGCGCTCCACATGGACGAATACGTAGGTCTGCCAGCCGACGCGCCGCAAGCTTTCGGCAATTTCCTCCGCCGTGCCATCTTCGGCAAGGTGCCCTTCGCCTCCGTCGGCTACATCGGCTGCGACAAGGATCCCCAGCAGGCATGTGCCGACTACGACCGCGTCCTTGCCCGGCATCATGTCGATATGGTGTTCATGGGCATCGGCGAGAACGGCCACATAGCCTTCAACGACCCCCACGTGGCCCGCTTCGACGACCCGCTGCGCATCAAGCAGGTGGATCTCGACCTCAAGTGCCGCCTGCAGCAAGTACACGACGGATGCTTCCGCTCGCTCGACGAGGTGCCCGAGTATGCCCTTACGCTCACCTGCCCCACCCTGTTCGCCGCCGACCGCCTGTTTTGTGTGGTTCCGGCAGCCACCAAGGCCGATGCCGTGAAGGCCACCGTGTGCGGCCCCATCGGCGAGCACTGCCCCGCCACCCTGCTGCGCCGCCACGCTGCCGCCACACTCTATGTCGATGCCGACAGTGGCAAGTACATCGTGTAAGGCTGAGGCAACTTCGTCCTCACACCGAAACTCCCCCCACAATCCGAATTGAAGCCGGACGGTAGGGGGAGGATGAGTTTCCTGAAATTTTCGACCCGCGAAGCGGGTCGATTTATTTTTGAATAAATTAAATGAATCGAATGAATTGAATCTCGGGGGTTATTCTGTCACCGGGCGAACACTTCGACCGAGGCGGCGGAGGCCGTTGCTCACGTAGTGGTCGCCGCTATTGAAGCCCAGGTAGCTCGCGCCGTTGGAGTTCGACGTATAGAGCGAAGACGACCAGTAGCTGCCGTAATCGCCCACGTCGTTGAGCGAAGAACCGCCGCGACAGCCCGCGGCAGGAAGGAAGATGCTGCGTCCGTTCGGACCCGTCACCCTGTAGCCCACGTGGCCACCCTCCGTGGTCCAGCTCCACTGGCACTTGTCCACCAGCTCCTGACATTCCGCCTCCGTCGGCATACGCCAGCCGCCGCCCCACTGCTCGTAGGCCGCGTCGTCCGACAACTCCAAACGAGTGCGGTTGTCAACCAGGCCGTACTCGCCAGTCGCCACATATTTCGAGAATTTCAGTTTGCCAGACGAACCAGCACTGACCCTGTACTTGAGATTTTCCCATTCGTATTCGCTCTTGGGCGCGATCTCGCCCCAGGCAAAGTTGATGCCATATTCGCCCGGACTGCTTGCCCCCACGTTGCACGTCGCCCACTTCACGCTCAATCCCAAATCCACCCACTCGTGACCGTTATCCTTGCCAGACGTGATCGATTCAATTGGCTTTGTTGGCTCTGGATTCTGTCCACCTCCGTCTGACTTACCCATAGAAACAAGCTTGGGTGGATTTTTGCTGGCATCGTAAAGCTTCCCCCCTTCAACCTTTACCTTATAATATTTTCTGTCTGTGGCTTTTTTATTGTTTTGCATCAAAATAATACAAGTCCCATCCTTTCTATAGGATATGACACCTTCATTCACGCCTATAATGGTGTCGTCGGTTAACTTGAACTTATACTTATCCGATTTGTCAGTCAAACTATCCTTATCGAACGAGCAATACACATTATTGTCTTTCGTAGGTAACATCTCTTTCAACAAACCTACACGTTCCTTATATGCATCAACAGACTTAGGTTCACTGGCAGCCAAGCCTGTTATGATGGAACGTTCTTTTCTGATGAGTCCTGTATATGTTAGTGCTCGCGCAAGCCGCGCTTGATTATTTACTCTTCCCTCCGGGGTTAAAATTCGCAGCCATTTGGAATCACGCTCTTTGAAGACCTTTTTCTCGATTAGGACTTTTTCAACACATTGCCAATCATATCCTCCGAAGTTTTTTGTCATTTCCCTGAGCACATCTTTGAAAATTGGATTATCTTTAAAGTCGCCATTGATTATCTCATTCCATGCTTTCTCGTAGTTATCCATTTTCGTATCCTTTAGTTAGAGTATTAATTGTTCGTGCGACAAAAATAAACAAATAATTCGATAAGTCTGTATCGTTCAAGCCCAAATATAAAAATTCGGGCAACTTTTCCCTTACTTTTCGTCTCTGAAGTCGGTTGTTTTTACTTAGTTTTGTGCCGACACACGAGAAAAGTTCATCCGAAACGTGAGTTTTTCAACAAATTGTACAAATAACGCGTAGAATATCGTCAAAGGCTT
>JAUNNV010000120.1 GCA_030531335.1 Bacteroidales bacterium | reverse complement strand
ATTGTAAATAGTAAAATAGTAAATGTCATGAAGCATCGTCTGGTCAACAAAAATTATCTGCTCCCCTTTATCCTTGTCACTTCGCTATTCTTCATGTGGGGGTTTGCCCGGAATTTCCTCGATGTGTTCAACAAGTTCTTTCAGGAGGCATTGGTTATCAGCCGTACCCAGTCATCGTTGTTTCAGGTGGTGTTCTATCTGGGTTATTTCCTCATGGCTCTTCCAGCAGGATGGGTGACTGTTCGCCAGGGCTACCGATATGGCATGGTGACGGGCTTGTTGTTGTTTGCCGTGGGCTCCTTCATGTTCGTGCCTGGCAGCCAACTCATGAGTTTCAACTTCTTTCTCCTGTCGTTGTTTGTCATTGCCTGTGGCCTGGTCTTCCTCGAAATCGCAGCCAATCCCTATATGACCGAATTGGGCGACCCTACCACAGCAGCCAGCCGATTGAACCTTGCCCAGACATTCAATGGATTGGGCGCGGCTTGCGGCCCCGTGGTGGGCGGCACGTTCCTTTTTGCCGAACAGTCCGATAGCGTCAATCTGTCGCTGCCCTACCTTGTCATGGGTATCTTTGTACTGCTTGTCGCCATCGTCTTCATGCGGGTATCCTTGCCTGAAATCAAGCAGACAGCGTCCACCGACACACCCCAGCCAGCATCCGACAACAAGTTGTTCTTCTTCGGCGTCGCCGCCCTGTTGTGCTATGAAATAGCCGAAATCAGCATCAACAGTTCCTTCATCAACTTTGCCGTCGATGATGTCCATCTCGACAAGCTTTTTGCAGCACGTGTCCAAGGCGCATGTCTGATAATGTTCATGTTGGGACGTTTTGCTGGTTGTTGGGTCATGCAGTATGTACGCGCCGAGCGCACATTACTGTGGTGTGCTGTATGCACAGTGGTGGCGACAGCCTTGGTCATGTCGGGATTGGGAGTGTTGTCGTTTGTGGCGTTGTCGTTGGTCTATTTGTTGGAAGCCATCATGTTTCCTACCATTTTTTCGCTGTGTGTGCCGCGTTTCTCTGGTGGTTCCAAACGTGCGTCGAGTATGCTCATGATGACCCCCATAGGTGGTGCCATCGGCACATGGTTGGTGTTCTCGGTGGCCGATGCCACCACCATGTCGTTCTCGTTCATTGTTCCGCTGTTAAGCTACCTCGTGGTGATGTTCTTTGCATTCTTTATTGTACGAAAGTCCTGTAAAAAATCTGGCCTATGAAATACAGAATTGCCAAGGAACGCTTCCTCCAAAAGCACCGCTACAATCGGATGGACATAAAAGCAGCACTCATCGACATGGACGGCGTGCTCTTCGACTCTATGCCATATCATGCACAGGCGTGGGTGGAAGTCATGGCCGAATCCGGCTTCCCTTTCACACAAGAGGATGCCTACATGAACGAAGGTCGAACGGGCAAATCGACAATCAACGAACTGTCGATACGACTTCACGGACATGACATCACCGACGAGGAAGTGGAGGCCATGTATGCGGCTAAGACAAAACGATTCAACACCTATCCACAGCCAAAACCTATGCCAGGTGCCGGTAGCCTGTTGCGACAACTTCAACAAGACGGCATCCAACCCGTACTGGTGACAGGTTCTGGCACAGCCACACTGATTGGCCGACTGGAAAAGAGTTATCCGGGTGTGTTCGTAAAAGAACGGATGGTGACGGGGTTCGATGTGAAATATGGCAAACCAAACCCTGAGCCCTACCTCATGGGGCTCAAGAAGGCCGGAGTGGAGCCCTGGCAGGCTTTCGTGATAGAGAATGCTCCCCTCGGCGTGAAAGCAGGAGTGGCGGCAGGAGTGTTTACCATTGCCGTCAACACCGGACCGCTCGCCGACGAAGTGTTGCTGCGCGAGGGTGCCGACCTGCTGTTTCGCAGCATGGAGGAGTTTAGTGAGTCGTGGCCGTCTGTATGGTCAGCTCTCCAGCCTTGATGAGGGCACGGTGGTCTATGAGATAGCCACTCTTCTTCTTGCCAAGCCGAATATCACGGATGTAATCGCCCTGTCCTTCCTTACGGATGACCAGTTGGTCGCGATCCCAATATTTCCTGTCGAGCTGTACGATGATTTCATCAAACACGGGTGTTGTCACCGTGTAGTGGGGCACCCCTGGACAATCAGGATAGAGTCCCATCATACTGAACAATGCCCATGCCGACATGGTGCCTGTGTCGTCGTTGCCCGGAAGTCCCCCAGGTGTATTGGTGAAATGCTTGGCAAGCAACTCCTTCACTAATTTTTGTGTGCGCCATTCCTCTCCCTTTATTTGACTGAAAAGGTAAGGATATGCCAAATCGGGTTCGTTGCAGGGGTCGAATTGGTCGTTGTCGAACACCGATTGAAGCTTCTTCACAAACTGGGCATCACCCCCCATCAGCTTGGCAAGTCCGGGAATATCGAACGGCACATAAAACGTATAGTTCCACGCGCTTCCCTCGTGAAATCCGGGCACAGGCTCAAAGTTCTTACCTTGTTCAGGGTTAAACGGAGTAAGGAAGTTGCCATTGGGCAACAATGGGCAAAGCGTTCCCGTCTGTTTGTTGTAGTATTTTCTATAACCTTGGGCACGTTCGCGCAATTGCTTTGCCGTCTCCTTGTTTTCAAAAGCATCGGCCCACGTGGAAAGGGCATAGTCGGCCACATAATACTCCAAGGCATGCGACACGCTGTTGTCGTTCTCGCTTCTTAGAGGCACATAACCATATTGCAGATAATCCTGGATGTCGGGGCGAAGCTTGTTGTCGTGCGTCTCGCCGAAAGCCGATTTCTTCATGGCCTTCCATGCCGCCTGTGTGTTGAAGTCGCGCAAGCCTTTCATCCACGTATCCACGATGATGGGAATGGCAGGGTCGCCCTCCATGGTGAGTGTCTCGCGTCCAAAGAGTTCCCACCGTGGCAGCCATCCCGTTTCGTGATACATGTCGAGGAAGGTGTGGATGATGTCGAGTTGTCGGTCGGGAAACACCAAGGTAAGCAACTGATGCAAGTTGCGGCAGGTATCCCACAGCGAGAACACGGTGTAACGATTGCGATGTGCACTCATCACCTTGTCGCCCTCCATCTGAGGGTAGTGCCCACTGACATCCTGCAGTAGGTTGGGGTGAATGAGGGTGTGATAGAAAGCCGTGTAGAATATTCGTTTCTGCTCATCCGTCCCCCCTTTTACCCGAATACGGCTCAAGTCGTCGTTCCACAAGCGGCGTGTGTTGTCGCGCAGTTGGTCGAAGCTGGTGCCGTATGGTTGTTCCTTGTCGAGATTCAGGCGGGCGTTCTCGATGCTGACAAACGACACGCCAATGCTTACCTCGACGGTTTCCTTGTCGCTGCCCACAAACGAGAACCACGCGCCGATGTCATCCCCGCTCAACTCCTTGGAATAATGGGTGTAGAGTTTATACTTCCCCGCATCCTTGTCCCAATCCTTCTCCCAGGCAGCCGTGTCGCGCATCTTCTTCCAGTAACCCCGCGAGGTGGGCAGCTTGGATATACGCATGACAAAATAGATAGGAAAGACGGCCTGCGCATTGTAGCAGAAAGTGCCGAGTAGTTTGGAGCCTTCAACCTCGCGGTCGTTGACAAAACGCACGGTGGCTCCACTCTCGTTGGTGAGACCTTCGCCCAGATTGAGCAGGATGTTCGACTGCCCTTCGGGGAAGGAGAAGCGTAGGCGCGAGGTGCGAGGCGTGGCGGTAGCCTCGCATCGGATGCCATATTTATCCAAGGTGTTGGCATAATAGCCCGCCGCAGCCTCTTCGCGGCTGTAGGTGGAGCCATAGTGGGCATAATCCACATCGAGATTGCCAGAGGTGGGCAGCACAAGCAGAGCCGCCATATCGGGACACCCCACCCCACTGAGATTCACATGCGAAAACCCCGTGAGATACTTGTTCGTAGCCTCGTAGGGTGTTGACCACCAACGCTGGTCCTTCTCGTATTTGTTGTCGGTGGCAAACCCCATCACATTGAAAGGCGACACCGACATGAGCCCTTGCGGACAGACCGCTCCAGGGTGGCACGCCCCGTAATTGGTGGTGCCGATAAAGGGATTCACATAATCCACAGGTTCCTGTGCGCCAAGGAAGGTAGATGTCGCAAGCAAAGCGCACGTAAGAAGATAATTTTGAATTATGAATTTTTGACTTGCGAAGCTTGATGAGCGAAGCGAATAATTATGAAGCATGGTGATGAACGTAGCGAATAATCTTGATTCTTAATTGGCAATGTTTTTTCTCACGTCTTCCCACTTTCGCAACACGGCAAGCAACTCGTCGGCGTGTGGATTGTTGGCCAAGTCGTGTTCGTTCAGTTGTACAGTTACGGGGCAACCACACTCCACGGCCTTCTCCTCAGCAAAATCCCACATGTCCGGGGTTGTGCCGGGATAAATGTGCCACCATCCGAAATCCACACGGGTCATGTTCTTTTGCATACGTGGAGCCTCCGCGTATGGGAACTTCAAAATCATATCCTTGAAGACTTCTGGCTTGAACACGTCGAAGGCGTTGGCTCCGGCCTGCATGTGCCATCCGAAATGCGACTTGGCAGCACCTTCGGTGAAGAGTGGCATGGTGTGTAGCTTTGAGATGACCCTATACTGCGACAGCGACACGTTGATGCCGCATGGAGCACCCACGCCTTCCGATCCGTCAAGATACATGAACTCAAATCCGCAATCGTAAATCCGTGCTATTTTTTCCGCCACTTCGTCCTGTAGGTCGGTGTTCTGGTCGAGGTAGATGCTCGACGCGCCAAACTCACTCACATCAAGTATGCCACCCACCTCGCCTTGGGCATGTGCGCAGGCCTGTGTGTTGAAATGTCCCCGCTTCACCCCCTTGAACGTGTAGGGACGCTCCGTGGTGACCGATTCGTAGCTGAAGGCCTCACCTCCGAAAGCCAATATGCGACATCCTTCCCACAAAGGAGCCTGGGCGGGATTTTCCTCCACCACAATCTCCTCCACCTCTCCTATTGCGGGGATAGCGGTCTTCAGTGTAAAGGGCATTTTCTTGCCCAGACGATGGTCGAGCACCGGGGTGACATATCGGCTCTGCACACCTATATGGGTCTGCAACGTGTGGAATCCCGGGTGGATGCCGGCCGCCTTCACCTTGTCTATCATGGCTTTCAGATCGGCATACCCATTCTTGTATTCCGGACGCAAGTCATAGTCGCCCAAGTAGCGGTAGCCGCTCGACTTTACGAAGCACGGATAGTAGAACAGCATCATTTCCAGTCCGGCTTTCTTGGTGAGTGCTATGATTTCGTCGATGTTCTCAGGGGTGGCTTCCGAAGTCCAGGCTATCGATCGGTTGAGCAACGGCGACCGCCGGCTCTCCACACCCCGTGGCAATCCCAAAGACTTCTCGAATCCATCCATCACGTTCAGGAAGTCTTCCCTGCCGGCACCGGCTATGATGGCAGCCTTTCCTCCACGCAGTTTGATGGAACTGTAAAGGTCGGCACGCATAACCCGGAAACCTGAACAGTCCTCGTGCCAAATTTCTTCGTATGGGTCGCATCCTGCCACGCAGAGAGCCGCCTGCTTGTTCCACATCACGTTGAGCCAGCTCCCGAAGTTTTCGCGTTCCTTCACGGGCAGTTGTAGCAGACGCATCGAAGCCACCGGTGGAACATCCATGGCGAGTCCTTCATAGTCGCGGTCGTGGTTGCAAATGAAGTCGCGCAACGCGAAGGTAATGAACCCATCACCTTCCTCCATGTCTATCACAGCCTCGTAGGCGGCCGTTTGGAAACCAACGATGAGCGTGTTCCCATCGCGTCGGACTCGGTTGGCCGGATAGACAGTGCGGCTATTGGGCATTTCGAGTTTCACCTCGTTGTTGAACGGTCGTTCCTGTGTTACAGTGAACAGAGGCAGACGTTCGCCTTTTTGCAGCATCTCTTCGCCAGAGCCTTTCACCACCAACGACTTGGTGGTGGCGTCGGCACCGATGACCAGTCTGAAACGCGAGTTGTCGAGAACGATGTCGTCGGACGATGGCTGATTACACGAGGTCATGCCGACAGCCAACATGGCCAACGGGAGCAAGAGACGAAACGCATGTTGCGGAATGGAATATGTTTTCATGATGGCAATGAATTATATTTGTCGCAAAGATACCATATCTTTTGCTATTGTGCAACTGATAGGTCAATCGAAACATGACTAAAAACGTGCGCTCTATATTCCCATTTACATCCCTCGCAGTTACATCGTCGTTGACGGAGTAATGACCAGCCATGTCAACCCTATCCTACCCTGAATGTTCGGGCTTCTGTATTGACGTGTCGGATGAAAACATCGCAATGCGAGATTCATCAAGAATTCCTATATAATGATTGTGTCGATTGTCGAAGTCTTGTCGGGTTGGATTTTGTCAATCGATTCGAGCAGATTTATCGGATGTTGTTGAATATGTCGTTCAATATGGCAGCCAGACGGTAGCCCGCATTGCGCAGTTGCGAATAGAGCAGTGGACGCATTTCAGACGCAAGGCGTCCGGGAAGCGTGTCGTTTTCCTTGTACTTTATTGCAATGGCCCATGAGTCGTGGGCACTGCTGCGTCCGTAGTCGTAGATGTCGCCTTGGCAGATATCGACAATCTCCGCTGGTGTGGCCGTATCTACGAGGAATGCCAAATCGCCAAAGCTCCATGGCGCATCCTGTTTCATGATGCCACTATCCCAAAATGAATGATAGGTGGTTTCCTTGCCTTTATACGTGACCTTGAAATTCCCCTTTAATGGGCCATCCGGAAAGACAATGTGCATGGGGCAATGCATGTCGCCGAGGAAATGTACAATCAGCGAGATGGCTCGTTTACGTTCCTCACGATTCATGTTCCTGGCATTTTCCTTCAGCTGTTTGGAAAGCT
>JAUNNV010000119.1 GCA_030531335.1 Bacteroidales bacterium | reverse complement strand
GATGTTCTCCAAAACCTCGGGCACCAGTTTTGCACCCACGCGATTCTCGATGGGTTTCAGCACCCTAAACGAATAGGTGATGGGAGGTTTTCTCACTTCTATCACATCGCCCTCCTTGATGGCACGGGCAGGTTTCATTGGCACGCCACGCATCATCACACGTCCTTTCTTACAAGCCTCCGCAGCGATTGTACGGGTCTTGAATATGCGAGCCGCCCACAACCATTTGTCCAACCTTGCCTCCACCATGTATCAACGATTTAGATACATGTCGTCGTAATATTTCTGGTAGTCGCCCGATGTCACGTTGTCCATCCATGCCTGATTGTCGAGATACCACTGCACGGTTTTCTCGATGCCTTCCTCGAATTGTAGGCTCGGTTCCCATCCAAGTTCGCGCTGTAGCTTCGACGAGTCGATGGCATAACGCAAATCATGGCCAGCCCGGTCGGTTACGTAGGTTATCAGGTCGAGGTCTTCATCTTCCTTGCGTCCAAGCAGACGATCGACGGTACGAACCAACACCTTGATGATGTCGATGTTTTTCCACTCGTTGAATCCACCGATGTTATATGTGTCGGCCACGTTCCCTCTGTGGAAAATAAGGTCAATGGCCCTTGCATGGTCTTCTACGTATAGCCAATCCCTCACGTTCTCTCCCTTGCCATACACAGGCAACGGCTTGCGTAGCTTGATGTTGTTGATGAAAAGCGGAATGAGTTTCTCGGGAAACTGATATGGCCCATAGTTGTTCGAACAGTTTGTCACGATGGTAGGCATTCCGTAGGTGTCGTGAAAAGCCCTTACGAAATGATCCGAACTGGCCTTGCTGGCAGAATAAGGCGAATGGGGTTGGTATTTCAAATCTTCGGTGAAGAATTTCAGGCCGTAGGCCTCGTGGTGCACAGCCGACGATGCCTTGGTGGTGAATGGCGGATCCACACCTTCCGGATGTGTCATTTCCAAGGCTCCATACACCTCGTCGGTGCTGATGTGATAGAAACGCTTGCCTTCCCATCCCTGCGCTTGCCAATACTCCTTGGCTGCCTGCAACAAGGTGAGGGTTCCCATGACATTGGTGCGTGCGAAAGTGAACGGATCCTTGATGCTCCTATCCACATGGCTTTCGGCTGCCAAATGGATGATGCCATCAACCTCGTGTTTGCGAAGCAACTGGCACATGCAGTCATAATCGCAGATGTCCGCCTTTACGAACGTATAGTTCGGAAGGTTCTCCACATCCCTCAGATTTGCCAGATTGCCGGCGTATGTCAGTTTATCGACATTGATGATGTGATATTCCGGATATTTTGTCACAAACAACCTCACAACGTGACTGCCTATGAATCCGGCGCCACCAGTTACAATAATATTCTTCATTTCTACGCCATATTATATAAAGGTGTTAGAAGCTGTTTTGAAATGTCCCAATTAATCTTTCATAAAATTTTTAATCGAACATTTCAAAACAGCTTCTAACACTTCATTAAAACTCGAACCGTTCTATCTTCAGTTCGCCACATTCCTTTATGATAGCCACATATTTCGCGAATTCGGGTGTGGCGCTATGCTTGTCGAGAGCCTCGTTGTCTGCCCACGTCTCACAAATCATAAATACAGCTGCATGTGTCGCACTTTGGAAAGTGTCGTACGAAACGTTTCCTTCGTGCTTGCGGGAGCAATCTGTCAACATCACGGCTGCACGCAATGCCTTTTTGTAATCGTCAGAATCACCCGATTTAAAAAAACAATTCAATCTAATCATTATACGAACGTATTAAGAATCTGCCACAAAGATAAGAAAAAAATCGAATGGGAAGCACATTGGGTATGGGAAAAAAACGACTTTCTGGGGTTTTGTGCAAATCAGGCTTCCCTGTTGATGGTCAGGTGAGGGTATGGGAAACCGATGCCAGCCTCATTGAACGCCTCATACACCACCGCGTTGAATTCAAAATACACATTCCAGTAGTCGGCTGTCGGCACCCACACACGCACCTTCACATCCACACTGCTGCTGGCCAGTTCGGCAAGTTCTATGAAGGGTTTGGGGTCGGTCAGTATGCGCTTGTCGCCGACTATGCAATCGTTCAGCACTTGTCTCACACGCCTCAGGTCTTCACCGTATTCCACACCGAACACCCATTCCACACGCCGTTTGTCCATGCGGTTGTAGTTTGTCACCATGGCGCTGCTCATGCTCCCGTTGGGAACATACACCACCTTGTTGTCGGCAGTAACAACCACCGTATGGAAAATCTGGATTTCCATCACCGTGCCTTCGATGCCCGATGATGAAATATAATCGCCCACCTTATAAGGCCTGAACAACAACACGATGATGCCGCCCGCGATGTTTTGCAGTTGTCCCGACAAGGCCATGCCGATGGCCACACCCGCCGAGGCTATCAGCGCGGCGAATCCCGTCAGCTCAATGCCAAGCTGCCCCAGAATGGCCAGAAACAGCATGACCATGAGGAGTATGTTGATCAGGCTCTTGAGGAACGACTGCACACTTGGGTCGAAGCGTCGTCGCTGCAGCATACTGCTAAACAAGCGGTTCAACCATTTGATGAGGTAACGGCCCACCACAAAGGTCACGACCGCTCCCAACAACCGCAATCCCACGTGCACACCCGAGTCGAGCAAACCCTGTATGGTGGCAGTCAGGTCGAAATCATGTATGAATTCCTTCATCATTGTGTCTTCAGTTTATAAATCCACCCTTGCCTTGGCGTAAGATTTCGGGCTTTTCGCCCGTACAATCGACTATCGTGGCGCCCTCACTCTCTCCGTAGCCGCCATCCACCATCAAATCCACCAACTCCTCCCAACGCTCGGCTATCAGTTCCGGATTGGTAAGGTATTCGTTTTCGTCGTTGTCGTTGAGCGGCAGGGTCGAAGTGAGTAGGGGGGCATCCAGTTGGGCACAGATGTCGCGTACTATCGGGTTGTCGGGGATGCGTATGCCCACCTCCTTGCGGTTCTTGAAAATCTTCGGCAGACGGTTGCTTGTCTCCAGAATGAAGGCGAAAGGCCCGGGCGTGTGTCGCTTGACAAGCTTGAACGTGTCGTTGTCCATCTTCACATAGTCGCTCAACATGCTTAGGTTGTTTGCCACGATGCTCAGGTGGTTCTTCTTAGGATCCAAATGTTTCAGCTCGCAGATACGTTCGATGGCCCTCTCTTTCAACGCATGGCAAGCCAAGGCATATCGGGTGTCGGTAGGCAACACCACGACACCTCCGTCGTTCAGCACTTTCACCACCCGCTCCACATCGCGCGGACTGTTGTTTTTCTGATAGAGCTTCTGTATCATGTCCTTTGCTGTCTTTATCTCAACACCTCGTCTATGAATTCATCGCAGCGTTTCCCCACGGTCGCGTTCCAACGCTGGTCGTGTGGTGCGTTTGTGCCCGAGTGCCATCGGTAGGGGAAAGTGTGGATTTGCTTGTCGGGCGAGATGGCCACGTTGTAGGCGGCGTGTACGCAGCCGGCATGGCAGGTCTCGTCGATCAATCCCGAAATCATGAACAGACGCGCCTTGGTGAACTGTAGGAACATGGCACCATCAATGTAGGGCAGGATGCTTTCGCCCAGTTCCGTGGCCGCATACTTCTCGTAGGGCGCGGGCCATCCGCTCTGCCTGTGTTGGCGGATGCCGCCGTAATCGGTCATGGCAGGCACCGTGGCCACCACAGCCGTGATTCGCTCGTCAAGACCGGCCAAGGCTTCGGCCTGGCCACCACCCTGACTTCCACCGTGCACCAACGCACGTCTTCCATCCCATTCGGGAAGCGAACACAAGTAATCGAGGGCTCGTAGCTCGCGTAGGTACATCAGCCTGTAGTAGATGCTTTCCCTATCCACCAACGGCCGTGTGGAGTAATCCTTCAACTCTCCGTTCTCCAACCCCACATAGTAGTCGTTGGGGAGGCCTTCAGGATAACCGTGGGCATTGAAGTCGAAGCCAATGGCGCCATTGCCCCGCTTGGCCGCTTCGAGTGCCGTTTCCACACGTGCATGACACCATTCGCCGGCCACGCCCGCCGAACGTGTGCGCATGTAGATGGGCAGCGACTTAGGTTGGGCTCCTTTAGGCATGGCCAAATAGCCACGCACCGGATTCCCCTCGGGCATGGTTATCTCCACGTAGTAGGCCTGGTATTTCCCTGCATCCTCTCCCTTCAGTTTCACAGTGGTCAGTTTGGCCGTTGGGGTGGTTTGGCGCAATCTCGCCTTCTGGTCGTTCCAGAATCGCACAAAGTCGGCCGGCACCTCAAAGCCTGGGCGCAACTCCTCGGGAGCCACGATGAATCCCACCATCGAGGCTTCCGCCGTGCCTGCCGACACCGACACCATGATGGCCTTCGTACGCTGATACACCGCCGTATATATCAGTTTTGGCTCCTTGCCGAGTTCAATAGGGACGCTTATGGGCACTTCCCCCGTGGTGCGATACATGCGCTTGCCATCCTCATAGATGGTCATCGTCAGTGGCTTGTCGAGAGGTTCGGTCAGTTGCCCATATATTTTCACTGTGTCACCTTTGGCATACACACCATCCTCGCTGTTGATGGTGAGCAGCACCTGCTTTAGCAGGGCACTCTGTGCCCGCATGGGTAGCGGACACATGCCAAGCAGCACGAGTCCGATTCCCAACATTGTTTTTCTTGTCGTTTTCATTTCCGGCTTATTGTGTTTTTTCCTGTTTTTATTCTCTCCCCATCGGCATCCACCGCTTCCGAGGGTTTGCCTCATGTCGCGACCTCTTGTTTCGGTATCCTAATAGGTCTTGGAAACGTTCAATCATTCATTGACACACGACTTCGCAAAAATAAGCAATTCACACCAATTTGCAAAATTATCTTAGGAAAATTCATGGAATCCTCCTTTTGCTGTGACTATTCCGCCAAACTACAATAGTACGTTCGTGATGGGCGAACACGAAACAAGGCTTGAAAGCATTCTTTCAAGCCCTTTTTCGTGGTGTCACCAGGAATCGAACCGGGGACACAAGGATTTTCAGTCCTTTGCTCTACCATCTGAGCTATGACACCATCGTTGTTTGCGAGTGCAAAAGTAGCTGTTTTTTCCGAACCTGCAAACTTTTTTCTCGTTTTTTTTCATATTCGTTAAAAAAAACATCAAAAGAGGAGGTTTAAAGCAGTGTGCAAAGGACCTCCAACGAGTGTCTCGCATCGGTTTCACCGACCACGACGGAAATGCTCATCTCCTCACCACCCTGTGAAGCCGCAATGATGTTGATGTTGGCATCGCCAAGAGTGGAGTAGATTTTCCCAGAGATACCAGGCACATTGCGCATACGATTGCCATAAATGGTGACAATGGAGACCTCCTTGTTGTCGAAGGAAAGGTCGTTGAACGCGCGAAGCTGGGTGTCGGAAATGAGTTGCTGAACGGCATGGATGGCTTGAGGGACATCGATACGCTTCACGGCAAAGCTGATGCTGTACTCGGAAATGGATTGTGAAATGAAATGGATGTTGACATTGGCCTTGGCCAGTGAACCGAAAATGGACGAGGATATTCCGATGCTGCCCCTTAGGCCCGTACCACAAACGGTGATGAGATTCATGGGGTCCGAACAAATAACTCCAGTAATGCCTGTAGGCCTATTCGATAGAGTGGACGAGGTGATTGTTGCCAAAACTTGCGACGAGGACATGCTACTGAGCACCAGCGGAATGCCTGTCTTTTTCAGCGGCAGCATGACGGGAGGATAGACCAAGGAAGATGCCGAGAACACCTGTGCGGCTTCTTCGTAGGTCAGCTCGCTTGCTCCATCGTAGCTTGCGGCAGTAAAGAATCGCACCTCGTCGGCCTTCAGGACGGATCCGATAATGGTGGCCGTGAGTTGTGAGCCGCCAAATCCCAAGTCGAGAGTGTCGCCTGTGAGTCGGCGTCCGTAAGCGCCCGACACGATGAAAGTTCCATCGGCCGCCCTCTCGCGCAACTTGTTTTCGGTAACCTTCCAGTCGATGACAGGTATTCCCTTGTTGCTTTCACAGATTATCACATCCCGACCGTCGATGGCAATTGCATCGGTGGTGCTTGCTGCAATGCTTTGCGGCAGCAAGGCCGTAACCATGGCCTTCAGATAGACGGAAAGGCTGTTGTCGGAAAATGTCATGAGCATTCCTTCGGCGAGAAGCAGATGGAGCTTGTAGAGCGTACGACTTACCTCCTCGTGGTAGGATCGACTTGTGGAAAGACTTAGGAGGAAGGTTTCGAGCCGGCGTTTTTCTTCTACGGCCTCGGTTTTCTGATGTAGTTGCGCATCGGTCAGTTGCTGGAACAAGTGGTCAAGTTTCTCGCCGGCAGCCACGACCACCCAATCGCCAGGTTGCAGATTCTTTATGGCCCGTTGTACATCGCAGGCACCATCGATGATAAAATGCTTTACTCTCATTGTTATGTTGTATTATTCCTTTATTCTGCAACACATAAAAATAAGTTTTTGAGCAACAAGATGTTGCAAAAAGACTTGCCATGCCAAACATTTCACCTGGCTTCGTGTCGCTAAAAAGAAACAAGCAAACATCTGGAATGACAAAGCAAAAGTACAAGTAAAATCTGAGAATCTCACGTCTTTTGACGGCTTTTTTCAATCGTGAAGCAATTCAGACCTATGTCCACTATGGATTTCGACTCAACTCACTACCATCGACGCATACACTACGGCTATCAAAACAGTGAAATCATCCATTCGCTGATGAGCGTTTACCTCTGCGACGGCTCATGCGTAGGAGATGAGCCCTAACTACACTTCCAATCATAGAGGGGATTCGTCATGCGCAACCATTTATCATTCTGATTACAGAATTTGCCACGTTTCTGGCTAATTCCACAGGTACAGCGTTCCCCATCTGTCGCATGGCTTCCGACCATGCTCCGGT
>JAUNNV010000118.1 GCA_030531335.1 Bacteroidales bacterium | reverse complement strand
ATGTCGTGTATGGTTAGTGCACAGGATACAAATCTTTTATTTACTTCCTCCGCCTTTAAGGGTGAAGTGACCCAAATGATTCCTTCCGGCTACCCAGCCAAACAAGTGCAAGGCAATTACAGCATCCAGGTGCTCGATGGGAAAGTAACCGTCCACATGCCATACGTAGGCGATGTGCATACCTTGGCATTCGATGAAAACGGATTGAATTTCACCGAAGAATGTTCCAGCTATCGTACCAAGGTAAAAACCAAGAAAAAGACCAACACGACCGAGATGGAAGTAATCTTCCGTACCCGCCATGCTGGTGTCAGCTACGAATTTCGGGTGACACTTTACAACAACAACACATTTCACATCAACCTGTCTCCAAGCAATGCCAGTGCCTGCAATTATGCGGGAAGATTAGTAAAAACGGAAAAATAAACAATATAATTATGAGTAACACTATTCTTTCGCTCGCTCCACAAAACGTGTGGAAGCACTTTCATTCACTAAACCAAATTCCACGTCCATCAGGCCACTTGGATAAAATCCAACAATTCCTACTCGATTTTGGCAAGAGCGTAGGTGTGGAAGCCGTGCTCGACGATGCCGGCAATGTGGTCTATCGCAAACCTGCCAGTGCTGGTATGGAAAACAGAAAGACTGTGGTGTTGCAAGCCCACATGGACATGGTTCCGCAGAAGGAACAAGACGTGACACACGACTTTGTGAACGACCCTATCCAGACATGGATTGACGGCGATTGGGTGCGTGCCAAAGGCACCACCTTGGGAGCCGACGACGGTATGGGCGTTGCTGCCATCATGGCTGTGATGGAAGACAAGACCCTGAAGCACGGACCGCTTGAGGCTTTGATTACAGCCGATGAGGAAACCGGCATGTTCGGCGCTTTTGGATTGAAACCAGGCACACTGACCGGTGAAATACTCCTGAACCTCGATTCCGAAGCCGAAGGCGAGCTGTACATAGGCTGTGCCGGAGGCGAAGACCTGACCGCCACCTTGGAGTACAAGGAGTCGTCGGTCGATAAGGACGACATCGCACTGAAGGTCACCCTAAAAGGCCTGAAGGGCGGACATTCCGGATTGGAAATCAATGAAGGACGTGCCAATGCTAACAAACTGATGGCCCGTTTCATGAATCAGGTAATAGCGTTCGACGAGGCTTGCCTCGTGTCGTGGCATGGAGGCAACATGCGAAACGCCATCCCTCGCGAGTGCGAAGTGGTCATCACCATACCCCAATCGGAAGAAGAAGATGTATTGGCCTACGTGGCAGAATGCGAGCGGTTGTGGAACGAAGAATATGGTGTTATCGAGACTCCTATCAGTTTCAAGGCCGAAAAAGTGGAATTGCCCAAATGGATGGTTCCCGAAGAAATACGCGACAACCTTGTGGATGCCATTTATGCTTGTCAGGATGGCGTGATGCGCATGATTCCCACTATTCCCGACACCGTGGAAACATCGTCGAACCTGGCTATCATAAACATTGGCGGAGGGAAGGCTGAAGTGAAAATCCTGGCTCGTTCGTCGCGCGACAGCATGAAGGACTATCTGGTCACCTCACTCGAAAGCTGCTTCTCCATGGCTGGCATGCAGACAAGTCGTAGTGGTGGGTATTCTGGCTGGGAGCCTAATGTCGGCAGTCCCATCCTGAAGGCCATGCGCGAGAGCTACGCATCGCAATTCGGCAAGGAACCTGAAGTAAAGGTTATCCATGCAGGATTGGAATGTGGAATCATCGGTGCCACCGTACCCGGCATGGACATGATTTCATTCGGCCCCACCCTGAACAGTCCTCACACACCAAGCGAACGTTGCCACATTCCATCGGTGCAGCGTTTCTACGACTTCCTGATTGCCACCTTGGCAAACACTCCGTTAAAGCAATGACAAACCAACATTTTTTGACACGATGAAAAAAAATTCCTTGAAGGTAATTCTGCCTGTGATGTTTGGGTTCTTCATCATGGGCTTGGTCGATATTATTGGCATTTCCACCAGTTACATCAAGAACGATTTCCCCGACCTGACCGATGGCGTTGCCAATCTCATATCACTTTCTTGCTTCTTCTGGTTCTTCCTGCTGTCTGTGCCTACAGGCATGTTGATGAATCGTATCGGACGCAAGCGCACGGTCCTGCTTAGTTTCTTCTGCACGGCCTTGGCCATGTTGGTGCCGTTGATAGACTATAGCTTTACGTTCATGTTGGTTGCGTTCTCCTTGGTAGGCATTGGCAACACATTGCTTCAAGTGTCGGTCAATCCATTGGTGACCAATGTGGTAACTGGCGAAAAGGTGACAGGAGTGCTGACGCTCGGCCAGTTCACCAAAGCCATCTGTTCTCTCATAGGCCCCATCCTGGCTGCCGCATTCATCGGATCCGCCATGGGTTGGAAGACCATCTTCCCTGTCTTTGCAGCCCTTTCGCTGATTGCCTTTGTATGGTTGACTTGGACTCCGATAGAAGAGGAACAGACATTGAATGGCTCGCAACCATCCATCAAGCAAACATTCAGTCTGTTGGGCGACCCCATGATTGTGGCTTATTTCATTGGCATTGCCGTGTTGGTGGGTGTCGATGTCGGCATCAATGTCACCTTTCCGAAATTGTTGATGGAACGTAGCCAGCTTTCGTTGGCCGAGGCGGGCATGGGCAACAGTGTGTATTTCTTTGCCCGTACGATAGGTGCGTTTCTCGGTGGAATGATTCTGCTGAAGTTTTCCGACCGAAAATTCTACATCCTGAGTACATGCCTCGCGTTATGTGGTTTGCTGTTGTTGTTTGCCTCGACCAATGTGTGGTGGCAGTTGACATGTATAGCCTTGTTTGGCTTGGGTTATTCCAATCTGTTCGCAATCGTTTTCTCACGGGCCTTGCGACGTGCTCCCGACAGAGCCAATGAGGTATCGGCCTTGTTGATAGCAGGTCTTGTGGGCGGAGCCATACTGCCTCCGCTTGTAGGTTGGCTGGTCGATACGACCGGCACACAACTCACTGCCGTCGCCGCTATTGCAGTGGTCTGGCTTTACATGTTGTGGCTCGTGCGTAAGGTGAAAGCCTAAGTGCACAGGCCTTTCAACCATCATGGCAGGAAGGGATTGCCATTACAGAAACGGCACCTCCTTCCTGTTGTCTTGTAGTGTGATGGGTAGGAAACATACATACTTCTCTCTGAAATTGGCTCCAATCCTTGCTGTTTCCGCCAAAAACGTTTATTTTTGCCAACGGGATATGTAAAAACAGAAAATCCATAACAAGCCTCCATGAAATCACCACTGCTCATAACCTTTTTATCAGTGACAAACGTTGGGAACAAGTCTGACACAACATTAACCAACATAAGATGGGCACATTAGATTATATTGTCATCGTCATTTACTTTGTGGGACTCATCGCCGTCAGTCTCATGATGTCTCGAAGAATCAGGAATTCCGAGGATATGTTCATCGCTGGTCGGAACTCGTCGTGGTGGCTTTCAGGAATCTCCTCCTACATGACCATTTTCTCGGCAGGAACCTTCGTTGTTTGGGGCGGGGTGGCATACAAGTCGGGCTTGGTGGCCGTGGTTGTCGCACTTTGCGTTGGGGTGGCCTCCCTAATCGTGGCACGATGGATTTCGGGCAAATGGCGGCAAATCAACATCAAGTCCCCCGGAGAGTATCTCACCATCCGGTTCGGTCATACCACCGTCGGTTTCTATACGATAAGCGGCATCATAACCCGAGCCGTCCACACGGCCACGGCATTGTATGCAGTGGCAATTGTGATGTGTGCGCTTGTAGAAGTGCCTTCGGATTGCGTTTTTGCCAGCACGGGCTTCCCTGGCGACTCTGCCGCAGGACACCTTGGCATTTGGTGGGCACTGCTCATGCTTGGAGCGATTACTCTTGCATACACCATTGCTGGCGGCTTCCTTGCCGTATTGATGACCGATGTAATCCAGTTCGGAGTTCTTCTTTCGGTGGTTGTCTTCATGATTCCCCTTTCGCTCGATGCCGTGGGGGGCATAGGCAACTTCATCGGCGAGGCTTCCGCCATCCCCGCTTTCTTTTCCGGCACATCGCCCAACTACAGTTGGACGTGGCTGATGCTTTGGACAATCCTGAACGTTGGCATGATAGGCGGCGACTGGCCTTTCGTGCAACGTTACATCAGCGTTCCTACCGTGAAAGATGCGAAAAAAAGCACTTATCTCATCGGTTTCCTGTATCTCGTCACCCCCCTCATCTGGTACTTGCCCACCATGGCATACCGGCTCATTGAACCTGGCACTGGATTCGACACCGCCGCAATGACCTATGCAGGCGAACACGCATACGTTGAAATGAGCAAACTCGTACTGATGCAAGGAATGATTGGGCTGATGATCGCAGCCATGTTGTCGGCCACCCTGAGCAACGTGTCGGGGATTCTCAATGTATATGCGAATGTCTATACATACGAAATCTGGGGACGCAAGAAGCGGAACCTGCATTGTGGCGAAGCCAAGAAAATCCGGATAGGACGAATCTTCACCCTGTTCTTCGGAGTTGCCATTGTGTTGCTTGCCATGCTTGTCCCATTGGTGGGTGGCGCGGAGAAAGTTGTCGTCACCCTGCTCACTCTGGTCATGTGTCCGCTGTACATTCCTTCCATTTGGGGACTGTTCTCGAAGCGTCTCAGTGGCAATCAACTTATTTGGACGATGGTCGCCACCTGGACAGTCAGCATCCTTTCCAAATTGTTTGTCCCCTCCTCCGTCATCCATGCAAACATTTGCGAGGCACTTTGCGGTTGCGTGCTGCCGCTCTTCATCCTGACATCCATAGAGGTGATCTCCGCCGTTCGTGGAAAGCGGCAGCAAGGTTTCGACGACCTACAGAGTTATCAGAACCCGAACACCGAGAGCATCGGTGAGAACGACAAGGAAAGCGTCAGAAGCTACTCCCACATGGCCATCAGCTGCTTCTGCATCACCATTGGCATCATTGCGCTGCTCCTTGTGGCGCTGCTCGCTGCCGGCGATCCGAAGACACTTGCCGTAAAGAGCATAGTGTGGTGGTTCATTGGGAGTATCCTTGCCACAATCCTTGCCTATATGATTTATCGAAAAATAGAAAGACAACAACATGAGTGTAGATGAACTTTTGCTGCGAAGCCGTTTCCAACCGTTGGAAAGAATCCTATGCTACGACGTATTCGACAATGGCTTCAATGGGTGGATGACCCTTCTGCCCAATTTCACGGAATATCCCGACTTCGATGTTCCCCCCACATTGGTAAATAAGGACCAGTGGCCGCCCGTGATGCTGAGCAGCGCTACTTTCCGCTACCCGGGCACGCATGGATCCATGTCGGGGACATACTCCCTGAAACTCTCCACCAGACCCCATGCCTCGCCCTATTGCGAGAAACCTGCCGAGGGCAGCATGGGACATGCCATCAAGCGGCTTTCGTTCGCACGTCCTGGAAGCCGATACGTACAGATCGAAGCCTGGTTCACCTACACGGCCGAACAGGACAAGGTGGATGGAGGCAACCGGCCACAGCCTGGCCTTCACGAAGACTCCATCCGTGCCTTTGGCATGGGCTTCGATTTGCAGGAAAGAGGTGAAAGATATTTTGTCGGCATAAGGTATCTGAATGCGGTGGATGGAACGCCCATGAGAAAATGGCAATATGTACATTCTACCGAAGGAGTCACCGACAAGGAGTGGGCATTTGGGCTCGATGGCGATTGGTGCAAGAAAGGCATCGACCCTTGGTGGTTCGGGCGAAGATACCCCAATGGCGACCACGACGGATTCAAGGACGTACCCGATGGGAAGCAATCCTTGATCTACAACGAAACGGACTGCAAACTGAACTGGCAGTACATGCGATTGAAGGTCAACACCCACGATAGAACTTACGTGGAAATGCAATGCCAAGACCGCATTTGGAATCTCGGCAACCTGCCGGTCGATGCCGTAAAAGGTTACAATCGCATCGAGAACCTCATCAACCCTGTGTTTTGGGTCGAGACGGATGCGAACCGCAGGGTGTTTCTCTACATCGATTCCGTAGTGGTCTCACAGGAATAAACCGGCGTCGGGCATGGCGGCTGAAAAACCGGCGCATGATGAAAACTTCCGTGGCAAGCCGACGTAGTGTTAACCACTGCCCCCCTCCCCCCCAGAGACATGGAAACTGTCATTTGATTAATTATGAATTTTGAATTAAGACTATTCTCTCAGCCAAGAAGTACTGGGCTCAAAAAAAAAATTACTGGCCTCTAAAAATTTTTTTCCGGCCTCTCGTAGGAAAGGTTCTGGGCAGGAAATCGAAAACCTATGATGACGCCCATCTGAACAGCGTAGGGCACCAGCCCTACAGACATTCAATGTCTCTCTCCATCAGGGTGCCATAGGTGCGCCATCGTTTCATATCAACCCTACCGATAGCGTCAAGGAACTTCGTGAGGGCATCAAGGACTACATCGAAACCTCATCAACCCTGTGTTTTGGGTCGAGACGGATGCAAGCCGCAGGGTATTTCTCTACATCGATTCCGTAGTGGTCTCACAGGAATAAATCGGCACCAAACATCGCTTTTTTTTGAAAAATCGCTGAAAATACTTGCACGTATCGAAAAAACAACATACCTTTGCGTCCGCAACTCAAGAGGGAGTTGTTTCGGGTGAATTCCAGAGTGGCCAAATGGGGCAGACTGTAAATCTGCTGTCTCTCGACTTCGGTGGTTCGAATCCATCTTCACCCACAAATTTTTCTCGTTTTTTTTTGAGGAACCAACAAATAGCATTATCTTTATACCCGAATTTGAAAATCACACACGATGGGCATCCACACAGACAATAGTCGTTCAGGCATCGCCGGCCATGCTGCCAAGGCGTGTATGGCGATTCGTGCCAACCTGACGGCTGGCAAGGCTGGCTACGTGGACTGCGCGAATCTCCTCCATCTGAATAGATATGGGGGGAGGCTGTCCGAGAACTCTAGCCTAAGCTAATACTCTTAATTCTTAGTCT
>JAUNNV010000117.1 GCA_030531335.1 Bacteroidales bacterium | reverse complement strand
CAAGCAAGCTTGGGCTCTGCGTTCGGCTCGTCGAAAATTCGCTTATTTGAAGGAGGAAGACTATGTCAATGGGGCTCCATTGTGACTGAAAAAGAAACGAACTTTTCAGCCGGAAAGATTTTATAAAAGATTAATTGGAACATTTCAAAACAGCTTCTTAGTAACGGTTAAAAACAAGTTGGATTCAAAACAGCAAATGATAAAATAGTAAACAAAACGTTTGCTTATCAGCGTAAGTTGAGCTAATTTTGCACGCATGGAAGATATAAACATTCGTGAGCACCAACTCAGCAACAAGGAACGCGACTTTGAAAACGCACTTCGCCCACTGGCGTTTGGCGATTTTGCCGGGCAGGAACAGGTGGTGAACAACCTGCGCATTTTCGTAAAGGCGGCTCGTTTGCGTGCCGAAGCACTCGACCACGTGCTTCTACACGGTCCTCCTGGACTCGGAAAGACCACACTTAGCAACATCATAGCCAACGAATTGGGGGTAGGTTTCAAAGTCACCTCCGGCCCGGTACTCGACAAGCCCGGCGACTTGGCCGGACTACTCACCAGCCTGGAGCCCAACGATGTACTTTTCATCGACGAGATCCATCGGCTGAGTCCTATCGTGGAAGAGTATCTGTATTCGGCCATGGAGGATTATCGCATCGACATCATGATAGACAAGGGGCCGTCGGCCAGGAGCATACAACTCGAGCTAAGCCCCTTCACCCTGATTGGCGCCACTACCCGTAGCGGATTGCTCACGGCTCCGCTCCGTGCACGTTTCGGCATCAACCTCCACTTGGAATACTACGACGAGAAGGTACTCAGCGGCATTGTTACCCGCTCGGCAACCATCCTTCACATTCCCATTGATACGCAAGCCTCCGACGAGATAGCACGCCGGAGCCGAGGGACACCACGTATAGCCAACGCACTGTTGCGCCGTGTACGCGACTTCGCACAGGTGAAAGGCACTGGACGCATCGACCTCGACATCACGCGCTTCGCACTTGAGGCACTCAACATCGACCGCTACGGTCTCGACGAGATCGACAACAAACTGCTAAGCACCATCATCGACAAATTTGGCGGTGGACCTGTCGGGCTCACCACCATAGCCACAGCATTGGGCGAGGATGCAGGTACAGTAGAAGAAGTGTATGAACCATTCCTCATCAAGGAGGGATTCCTGAAGCGGACACCACGTGGCCGCGAGGTTACGGAGTTAGCCTACAAGCACTTGGGGAAGAACATTTTTAAAAACCAACAAGGCGACTTGTTTGGATGACTTCACGATATGAGTAAATTGGCATCGTTGGCCAAGGACACAGCCATCTACGGACTTAGCAGTATCATTGGTCGTTTCCTGAATTACTGGTTGGTACCACTCTACACTCGGGTCATGCCTGCCAGTGAAGGAGGTTATGGAGTTGTTACCGAAGTGTATGCTTGGACAGCCTTCTGGTTGGTGATACTGACTTTCGGCATGGAAACCACTTTCTTCCGTTTTGCCAACAAGGAAGAAAACCGTTCGCCACAGGTTTATGCCACCGTACTGAAACTCGTGGGCGGTGTGTGCCTGGCGTTCATCATTCTGGGATTGTGCTTCCTGCAACCCATTTCGGAGGCAATGGGCTATGCCAACCATCCTTGGTGGATAGGGATGATGATGCTGGTCGTAGCCATGGACTCCTTCCAGTGTATTCCTTTCGCTTATTTGCGCTATCAGAAACGTCCCTGGCATTTTGCATCGCTCAAGCTGCTCGGCATCGCGACCAACATCACGGCCAATCTCATCTACTACGTGTGCATGGGAGGTCGCGACATCGGCATGGTGTTTGTTATCAACCTGGGTTGTACCACCCTTACCATGCTTTTGCTGTTGCCCCAGCTTCGGTTTCGTGAACCGTTCGACAAGACACTTGCCCGTCACATGCTCGGCTACGCGCTTCCAATCCTGCTGCTCGGCATTGCCGGCATTCTGAACCAAGTGGCCGACAAAATGATTTTCAAGCACATCTATCCTGGAACAGATGGTGAGGTGCAACTGGGCATTTACGGAGCCGCTACCAAGATAGCCATGATCATGGCCATGCTCACGCAAGCCTTCCGCTACGCCTACGAGCCCTTTGTGTTCGCCCGCTCACGCGATGCCGACAAGGATCTCATGTATGCCAACACCATGAAGTATTTCGTTGTCTTCACACTACTGGCGTTCCTTGTCGTGGTGTGCTACATCGACGTACTGAAATACATCATCGACTCACACTACTGGGAAGGACTCAAGGTCGTGCCCATTGTGATGGCAGCCGAAATCATGATGGGCATCTACTTCAACCTCTCGTTTTGGTACAAGCTCACCGATGAGACCCACTGGGGAGCCGTGTTCAGTTTCATCGGCTGTGCCGTGCTCATTGTCATCAATCTCGTGTTCGTACCCCGTTACGGCTACATGGCCTGCGCATGGGCAGGTTGTGCGGGCTATGCCACAGCCATGTTGCTCAGCTACTTCGTAGGCCAACGTCACTATCCCATCCCCTACCCACTCCGACAGATAGGCCTCTATGTGGCACTGGCTACCACCACCTACGCCATCACGACCCTGTTGCCCCCAATGGCGCAGTGGCTCACATTGGTTGTCAATACCTTGCTGCTGTCGGGCTTTGCCATTGTAGTAGTACGACGCGAATTTTGGCATATTATCAAACAAAAAAGAAGATGAGACACATAGGAGTATTTTGTTCCGCCTCGGGTATTCTCGACGATGCCTACAAGGCCACAGCCACCAAGTTTGGCACGTGGATAGGAAAACATGGCATGACGCTAATTTATGGTGGCAGCAACGTCGGGCTGATGGAAGTCATAGCCAGTGCCGCCCATCAGGCAGGAGCCAAGGTCGTGGGTGTATATCCACACTTCATGCTGCAACGAAACAAGCCTTCCGACCACGTCACTGAATGTATCTTCACCAGCGACTTGAGCGAACGCAAGAACATCATGTGCGAACGGGCCGATGTGTTCGTGGCACTCCCTGGAGGCTTGGGTACACTCGACGAAGTGTTCCACACCATTGCAGGATGTATTTTAGGACGTCACGACAAGCGGATTATCTTCTTCAACCAAGACGGATTCTACGACCATCTGCTGACATTCCTCAACCAACTCGATCAACAGCATTTCACCCGTTGTCCCCAAGACAAATATTGTGCCGTGGCCAACACACTCGATGAACTCTTCGCACTCCTCTTGCCCACCCCATGAGTAACGAACGCATTCTCTTAGGCATGAGCGGTGGCATCGACAGCACAGCAGCCTGCCTCATGCTACAGGAACAAGGCTTCGAGGTCGTGGGCATGACCTTGCTCACCAGCGACCACACCAATGCAGAGAGTGCCGTGGAAGTGGCGCACAAACTATCCATCGAGCACTACGTGGTCGATGCACGACAAGAATTTCACGACATCGTCATCCAACCTTTCACACAAGAATACCTGCAAGGACGCACGCCAAACCCCTGCGTCCGTTGCAATTCCCTGTTTAAGGAACGCCTGCTTTGCGTATGGGCCGATCGCACACACTGCCAGCGTGTGGCCACCGGACACTATTGCCGTCTGCAACATACTGGCGACTATTGGTATGTGCGCCAAGCTGCCGATACAGCCAAAGACCAATCATACTTCCTTTGGCAACTTCCCCAACATGTACTCTGCCGGCTGTGTTTCCCCCTGGGTGGACTTACCAAGCAACAGGTGCGCCAGTACCTACACGACAAGGGGTTCGAGGCAAAAGCCCACGAAGGCGAAAGCATGGAAGTGTGCTTCATTCCAACCGACTATCGCGACTTCCTGCGCAAGGAATGTCCCGACATCGACCGGCGCATCGGTCCAGGCCGCTTCGTCAACAAGCAAGGCGTAACCATAGGCACACACGAGGGATTCCCCTTCTACACCATAGGCCAGCGAAAAGGCCTACGCATAGCTCTGGGCGACCCCGCCTACGTACTGCGCATCAACGCCGAGAAGAACACCGTCATGCTGGGTACCTCCGCCGACCTCGAAGCCTCCTTCATGGTGTGCCAACTGCCACAAGGCAACACCGACCTCATCCTACACCACCCACAACTCACCGTGCGCATCCGCTACCGCAGCCAAGCGTTGCCATGCCACACCCGACTACTCGTCGACGGCCGACTCCTCGTGCGCTTTCTCGCACCAGCCTCAGCCATCACCCCAGGACAGTCGGCCGTGTTCTATGCCGACGACTGCGTGGCAGGTGGAGCGTTCATTGACTCACAACGCGGCATACTCAAATTAGCATCTGAAAACAACGACTTATGACTAATCCACTCAACACACATACCTTCCCCAACGGACTTCGCGTCATACACCACCCCACATCCTCGCCCGTGGCTTATTGCGGATTCGCCGTCGATGCAGGCACACGCGACGAAGCCCCCGACGAACAAGGCATGGCACATTTCGTGGAACACCTCATCTTCAAGGGTACCACCAAACGTCACGCCTGGCACATCCTGAATCGGATGGAAAACGTGGGCGGCGACCTCAACGCCTTCACCAACAAGGAGGACACCATCATCTACAGTGCTTTCCTTTGCGAACATTTCGCACGGGCCACCGAACTACTCACCGACATCGTGTTCCACAGCACTTTTCCGCAACACGAGATAGAAAAGGAAGTAGAGGTAATCGTAGAAGAAATCGAAAGCTACGAGGATTCCCCATCCGAGCTTATCTTCGACGACTTCGAGGAACTGCTCTTCCCCACCCATCCCCTCGGGCGCAACATTCTGGGTCGCCCCGAACAACTCCGTAGCTACAAGAGTGCCGACGCACTACGTTTCACGCAGCGTTACTACGTGCCGCAAAACATGGTGTTCTTCGTCTATGGCAACATCTCCTTCAAGAAAATCGTACGGACTCTTGAGGTCAACCTGTCCGACTTGCGTCCGTCGGCAGCTACACCCAAACGGCAACCACCTTTACCCTACCTTCCCAACCACATCGTCACCCATCGCGACACACACCAAGCCCACGTCATGATAGGCTGCCGAGGCTACGACGCACACGATTGTCGGCGTACCCCCCTCTACCTGCTCAACAACATCCTTGGTGGCCCAGGCATGAACAGCTGGCTCAATGTGTCGTTGCGCGAGAAACGCGGACTGGTCTATAATGTCGAAGCCAACCTCAACGCCTATACCGACACTGGCGTGTTCAGCATTTATTTCGGATGCGACACACGCGACATCGACCGATGCGTTTCATTGGTTGACAAAGAGCTGCAACGATTGCGCGAAAAGCCACTCAGCGACATCCGGCTGCGTGCCGCAAAAAAACAAATCATAGGGCAAATAGGAGTAGCCGGCGACAACACCGAAAACATCGCCCTCGACATGGGCAAGACCTTCCTGCACTACGGACGCTACGACAGCCAAGCCGAGGTGTTCCAACGCATCAACGACATCACCCCCCAACAAATTTGGGCGGTAAGCAACGAGCTGCTCACCCCCGACAACCTCTCCACGCTCATCTACCGATAACATTTCTCCGACAAACAACTTATCTATTTAAACCCGACACGCCTTGAACAAGTTCACGATCCTCCCGACAAGCTATGTCCTCTGCCTGCTGCTGGCAGGATGCGACAGCCGTCCCCATTGCAAACATGTTGATGAATATCCACCCATTGAACCCGACTACATAGGTGTCACCATGCCCGACATCATGCCGACACCTCGTTTCAAAATGTGCGATGGACAAGAAATGGAAGTCACAACACACCGAGACGGCGACACCCTGTTCGTGTCGGTCTCGGCATGGAGTGACCACGACCACGAAGGAACCGCCTACAAGCCATTCCCCATCTACATCTCGCACGATGAAATCGAACCCTACATAGCCTACCGGCTCATCGAGCCCAACTACCAAAGTTGGCACGACATGGGCATCTACCAAAGAAGCCTTGCCAGTTACGAGGAGACCTGCATCATCGACAACCGTGTCAACGATGGAGGGTGCATGAACTGCCACACCTTCCATGGGGGCAACGCCAACACCATGCTGTTCCACCTCAGGGGAGCGAATGGAGGTACCGTGTTTGTCAACGGTGCACAGGCACGCCTGCTCAATCTGGCGACCATCGGCCCTCACAAGCAAGGCACCTACCCTGCCTGGCATCCCGATGGGCGATATGTGGCCTTCTCGTCGAACGACACGAAGCAAAGCTTCCTGATCAGCACCGAACAACCCATCGAAGTGTTCGACACCTCGTCCGACATTATCCTTTTCGACACCCTCACCGACTCCATCATCGCCCACCCAAGCCTCAACACCACCCCACGTTGGGAGACGTTCCCCACCTGGTCGGCAATGGGCGATACACTGTTCTACTGTGCAGCCGACAGCATCGGTGCCATGCCACACAACCGCATCATGGTGCACTACGAACTCATGTCCATCGCCTTTCACGACGGCCGCTTCACAGGCAGTCCACAAAAAGTATTCCCTACAGCGGAATTCCAAATGCCCGAACAAATGGACAGTATCTCCGTGTCGTTGCCACGCTGTAGTCCCGACGGACGCTTTCTCATGTTCACCACCTCCACCTTCGGCACGTTCCCCATTTGGCACAACGAAGCCGACCTATGGCTCTTCGACCTACATAAACGAGAGGCACGCTGTCTGTACGAGCTCAACAGCAATCGTGCCGAAAGCTATCACAGCTGGTCGGGCAACGGACGATGGGTCATCTTCAGCAGCCGACGCAACGATGGCCGCTACACCCACCTGTTCATAGCACATCACGACGGAGAAGGACATTTCGGGAAACCATTCCAACTGCCACAAGCCGAGGCTGATTTCGACCAAAACCGTCTGAAATCCTACAACATACCCGAGTTTGTGAGCGGAGAGGTCGCCAACATGCAGCACACCGTGTCCAACCTACTCAATCAATAAGACACATCCTAATTTAGAAGCTGTTTTGAAATGTTCCAATTAATCTTTTATGAAATCTTTCCGGCTGA
>JAUNNV010000116.1 GCA_030531335.1 Bacteroidales bacterium | reverse complement strand
ATTGCATTGGGATTCTTGGCCGCGTTTCTCCATGTATCGATGGTCGATTGCTGGAAAGTGCCGGTCTGGCCAATGTTTTCCATGGATTCGTTCATGTATTCCATGTACGAAGCATAGTCGGTCATGAACTTCAACTTGTTCATCGGACTGTTGAACGAGAACTTGGCACTATAGTTTACGTTCACCTTGCCTTCCTCGCCGGTCTTGGTAGTAATCAGGATGACACCGTTTGCGGCACGGTTACCGTAGATGGCCGATGAGGCTGCATCCTTCAACACCGAAATGCTCTGAATGTCGTTGGCGTTCACATAGCTCAAGCTACTCTCAATACCATCGACCAACACCAATGGCGATGAGGAGTTGAGCGTTCCGTTACCACGAATCAAAATGGAGTTGCCTTCGCTTCCAGGATTGGACGAAGTGGTCCTGACCTGCATACCTGCGCTCATACCGGCAAGTGCCGAAGCGACCGAAGTGATGGGACGCGACTTGGCTTCCTTGTCGAAGTTCACGGTCGAGATGGCACCGGTCAAGTTCACCTTCTTCTGTGTACCATAACCTACGACCACCACCTCTTCGAGGTTCTGTGTGTCTTCGCTCAGTACAACAGTCAGCTGGCTCTTGCCTGCTACAGCCTCCTCCTTGGTAGTGTAACCAATGAACGAGACAACCAGCACGGCACCTTCGGGTACGTTCAGCGAGAACTTGCCGTCGATGTCGGTGATTGTACCAGTGTTCTGACCCTTGATGGTGACATTGGCACCAATAATTGGTTCACCATTGACATCGGTCACCACTCCGCTGATGTTGCGACCAGCCTGTTGGGCGATGTTTGCCATGGTTTTCTTTGTCAGAATGACATAATCGTTTTCGAAAGAGTATTTGATGTCGGTATCATCAAATGCCTCGTGGAGAGTTTCCGAAACGGTCTTATTGCCACTCTCTACATCCAGATTCTCATCCTTGTTGATTTCGTTCTGGCTATAGACAAAAAGGTAATCAGTCTGTTCTTCCACCTGACTGATGTACGTTCCAATCGTGAGATTGCTTCCATTGATGTTTACCTTTGCATTCTGTGAGTTTGCATTGGCAGCATAAGCGGAAAACACACACGTGAAAAGAAGAATTGCTGAAATCTTCATACTTGTTAGCATTTTCAACTGATTGTTCATTGTAATTTAATTTATTGCGGTTTTTGTTAGTCACTTGTTTTACATACCATTTTATGGAATGTCGGGCTTCCCCCCTCGGCCATTTCCATCGCCTCTTTGACAAACTCACGGTGGACTTGGCTCATGGCAGGCAAAGCGTTTTTCTAATTTGCTGTTTGTTGGTTTTTCTTCATAGGCAATGTCGATTAGAATGTGATTTGATACGGTTAATGTATATTTGTGTATATGGTTTTCATGAGTTCGTGCCGATGCGGATTATTTTTTCGACACATCGTATAGGGTGATGATGTTTGTTTCGCTGTCTTTCGTGTATTTCATTGGGTAGATTTTCTGGATGTTTCTCAGTACGCTCTCTATGCCGTCGCGCTGTCGGAACTTCCCATTCACCATGAAGTTCTTCAGTGCCTCGCTTTTCATGACAATCCTCACATCGTAATAAAGTTCGAGTTTGCCCACAATGTCTCCGAATCGCCAGTTGTCAAACGAATATATGCCTTGTTTCCACTGTAGGAAATCGTCGTTGGTAAACTGGCTGCGCGTGGCCTTCCCGTCGATGATGTCAACTCTTTCCCATGGCTTCAGTGCGGTGAGGCGTTTCTCTCCCGTTTTATCGAGCAGCTCTACGCTTCCATCTATCAGCGCTACGGTGAATTGTTTGTTGTCGTTGTAGTCGAACACATTGAATTTGGTGCCCAGCACCCTTACCTGCTGTGTGCTCGTCTCCACCACAAAGGGTTGTTGCTTGTTATGGGCCACATCGAAAAAGGCCTCGCCATTGAGCTTGATGTGTCGCTCGTTCTCCGCGAACACCTGAGGGTAGCTTACGGTAGTGTTGGCGTTCAGCCAAACCACCGTACCATCGGGCAACGTGAGTTGGGCACGTTGTCCGGCAGGGGCACGGAATTCTTGATAGCATTGGGTGTAATCGATTGTTTGCCTTTCATGTGTGAGCAAAAGCGTTGCCACAATGCCTACACAGACTGCCAACGCATATCCCATCCAACCGACCCATGGAGCTTGTTTCGGCCCTACCATTTTCTTGAGTTTCCTCAACGATTGCCTGGCGTTTTCAGCATCTTTCGCGTGTGTTGCCAAACCAACCACAGCACAAGTGTTGATGGCATCGATCAGCTCTTCACGCAACGATTGGTCGGTCTGGACATGCTGCAAGAACAGTTTTTGCTCATCTGCGCCCAGTTCTCCTACTATATATTTTTCTATACGTTCGTTCATCTACCCAATATTGACAAATAAAGAACGAACGAGAAGTCGTAAACCCCTAATGTTTTTGGGAATTTTTATAAAGGGTATGATCTACAGCCACCCCATGAACAGAAGCAATGGCACGATGTCCTTGAGGCCATTGCGTATTTTCTTGAGCGCGATGCCTATCTGGTTTTCAACGGTCGATACCGAAAGGCCCATTTCCACGGCTATCTCCTTGTATTTCTTGCCTTCGAACTTGCTTTTCACAAACACCTCACGGCAGCGGGGAGGTAAAGAGTCGATGGCGTTTCGCACAACATCCATAAGGTTCTCAGGTCGGAACATTTCGTCGTCCAACGTCTCAAGGGCTTGAAGCGACAAGGCGTATGCGTCAAGATTCTTCTGTGAGGTTACCATAATACGCAGGAAGTCAATGCACCTATATTTCACCAACGAAATCAAGTAGAAAGTCAAATCTGTCTTTATGTGTAGCGACACACGCTTGCTCCAAAGCATCGCAAACACGTCTTGCACAATGTTTTCCGCATCTTCATGGCTCATCACATACGATTCGGCAAAACGAACCAACCGGGCAAAATACGCGACATACACCTTGTCAAAATCATCGCAGAGCGACAATTTCATGTTGCTCCTTGGTGTGTTTTGATGGTCCGATTCCGCTTTCATTTCAGATATGCCGATTTTCCGTTTAAATTTAGCTTTTCTTTCTCTGAAGCCAAAACGCCCTCACATGTTTTAACAACTATTAACGCCGTCACATCCTTGGGGTATCCAAGACCTTTCCTGATGTCGCACCGACATCTATGTTCACAAGGGGGGGATGAAGCTGTGGGAACCCATCAGTCGCAATGAAACACTTCCTCCATGCCTGCCCACCACTCGCCTTCGGCTCGGGTGTCCAGTGGGCATTGGCAGGGGTCGGTAAGTGCCCACCAACGCTTGGTTTCCTCATCGGCGGCCATCTTGGCCATGTCGGCGGCATAATCATCGCCTACGTACTCATAATAGCTGAACAAGAGTCCATCCTTGTAATAGATGCTGTAGTTGCGCAAATTGCAGTCGTAAATCATTTTCAGCACTCCTGGCCATGCGGCGGCGTGGAGCCGCTTGTACTCCTCAAGCTTCTCGGCACGAACACCTATCACTGATCCAAATCGTTTCATGTTTCATTTGCTTATAAAGGACGTTATCGGGTATCGGTTGTTTCTCACACTACGCAGATATGCCTTGGCGGCGCCAAACCTCAAGTAAAGGTCTATTCGAATGGGAATGTGGTTTTTGTCGTCCGTCACATACACGGTAATGGCTTTCTTGCCGTTCTTGCCCTCGTTGTGGTCGAACAAAGTGAAACCATGACAACTATACGAACGATTGTCGCTCGCGCCCACCACTTTCTTCCCTTCATACATCAGCACCTCACGCTTCACGGCCCGCCCAGTGGCCATCATGTATTCCGTACCCATTCCCACTGTCATTTTCGAGGCATCAAACGAACGCGCACGAAGCACAATGCCCAGCATGTCTATCAGGCAATCGTCGAAATCGACATCCATTTCCTCGCGCCGGTCGCCTCTCACATGGCGATATTGCCTCACATGGCATTTCCCATCCACATAGTCGAACCACCCTTCCTCGACCGCATAGCGTTTTCCCTCGGCGGCTCCCTTCCGAAAATACAGGGGTTCCATCCGAGGGCCGGCAACAGTCACCAGCGTGTCGCGCATTGGGAAATAACGGTCGATCGTCTTGTTCGTGACACACAGCAAGCGGCCTTCCAGACAGTCCTTGTCGTCGTACCTCACGCTCTTTACGGTCATGCTGGCCTCGCCGGCGTTCAGCCAGATGAATCGCCAGTTGAACTTCAGATCGTACACCAATTCCTCTCCGGGTTGGATGGCCTCGTTCTCCGCCACACATTGTGCCTCCACACTCACGCAGCAGATGCAGGCCAACAGCAACGCCGACATCAACACGTTTTTCATTCCTGACTTCTCCCCAAATTCTTCAGACGTTCCCTGTTCTTGCTTTTCACCTGCTTTTCCTTTTCGGGCTTTTGCTTCAGGATGTCGTATGGCTTCTGACGTTCCAATGGTGTGGCAAGGACATCCCAGGTTTCCTCAAACTCAAAATTCGCCTTCATCTCCCATGTCTTCGGGAAATAGAACACGTCCTCCGGCATCGTGTGCGACTCCCATGCTCCCGTGTCCCAGACACCGTTGCCATTCAGGTCGTTCACCAACCTCACATAGTATTTCTGTCCGGGTTGCAGGAAATAGAAGTCGGCCGTGCTCTCCTTCGAAAGTTGTTGCTTGCGCAGCACCTTCCCCCCATTGTCCAGCAGTTCCACAAAGGCCGTGGGTACGGCTCCCCGCACATTCAGGTAGAGCGTTGCGTATTCGTCGAGTTTCTTGGTCTTGATGGATTGCTCTACCTTGTTCGTGTGCAATCCATAGATGCCTGTCACGGCGGCCGAATCGATGGTCAGCTTGTATTCGGTCTCGGGTTGCCACGGTGCCAGGATCTCGTATTTCCGGGGTTCCACAGAGTCGGCCCTGAACACAAACTTCAGAGGATTCCACAGCGTATCGACCTTCACCTGCAACTGAATGGCCGACGTGTCGAAGCGTTCCACAGGCTCCGTGAACGAAAGTGTCACATTGCTCGACAAGTCGCCCGAAGCCTCCACCTTCATGCTCAGGAACTTCTTCTGTTCCGTTCGGATGGTGTCACCCCTTTTCACGCGTTTCCTGCGTTCCTTTTCCTTTTTCTTCTCCTCCTTCTCCCGGATTTTCTCTCGTTGTTCGCGGGTCACCTTGTTGGTCAGGAACAGGGTGTCGCGTTTGGGCACCAACACGCCCAGCGAGTCGTCCGTCATGTAATAGTCTATTTGCGCCACCAGCGAGTCGCACTCTATCAGCACCGAATCCTTGATCCAGTAGCACAGCGAGTCGTGTCGTTCCGTCGTTTCCAACACCAAATCCTTCTCCACATCGAAGTTCAGTCCCCTCAGGATGGGCATCGTGTCGGTAGGCGTGCTGAAGGTGATGACGAAATGATGTTGTTGGTCGCGTTTCGCCGACTTCATGTACCGTCGCGTCTGTGTCTCCTTGAATGCGCGCAGCACGATGTCGTCGGGCAGATAGTGGGTAAAAGGCACTATCCTGGTTTCCTTCACGATGCTATCGATTGTCCATACCGTGTCGGGACGTTCGTCGGCGAACTGCGAGGGCACAATGATGGAGTCGCTGAAAGCAATCATTTCAGTCTTTGAGTCGAACAAATAGTTTTGGTTGCCGTCGTTCAATGCAAAAATCCTGTAACGGCCGGGAGCCACGCCACGTATGATGAAGTGCCCTCGGCTGTCTGTCCGCGACACCCGTTCGAAGGGCAATGTCGTGAACACCGAGTCGTGCAAGTTCGAGTGCAATCCCACCAACATTCCCTTCATCGGCTCAAGGTCGGCTGCCCCCAGCACCACGCCCGACACCTCCATGGTGTCGATTCTGCCGTATGTGGAGAAGGAATACGTGAAGTTTCCCATCGGGTTGCCTTCGTTGTTGTCCACAATCGCATCCGCGAAGTCCACCGTGTAGGTGACACTGTCCTTGATCGAGTCGATCAGGTTGACGATGATTTTCTTGCCATTGACCTTTATTTCGGGCTGCTCAAGCTGTGGTGGCGACACCACCACCTTTTCCGAAGCCCTTTCTAACTTCACATACTCGTCGAACTCAAGCGTCAGCTTGTTTTGGTGGTTGTCGAGAGAGAACGGGCGAGGCGATGCCGCCACGAACTTGGGAGGATCCTCGTCGTAAGGCCCTCCGTCGGGCGACCCCTGGCTGGCACACGAATAGGCTATGATGACAGTGGCCAACGTGGCGGGAAACATGTGTTTTCTCCAGTTCATACGCATCTCATTGGTTCAAGGTCAACATTTCGTCCATGAGGTCGCGGTTGTTGCTCAGTCGTGGTATTTTGTGCTGTCCGCCCAACTTGCCCTTCCCTTTCAGCCATTGGTCGAACAGTCCGTGCTTGGCCTCCACAATCTCCAAGTGTTGCAGGGTGATGTCCTTATGTCGCTTTGCCTCATAGTCCGAATTGATTTGCTGCAACGTCCTGTCCAGCACCTCGGCGAAACGGCTCAGCGAGTCTGGCTTCTGGGCGAATTCTATCAGCCACTGATGACGGCATTTGGCCTCGGCATCCATGAACACCGGTGCTGCCGTGTATTCAAGCACCTGGGCACCCGTCGCCCGGCAAGCCTCAGCCAGTCCCTTTTCCGCATTGTCCACCATCAACTCCTCGCCAAACGCATTGATGAAGTGCCTCGTCCGTCCCGATATGACGAACTTGTAAGGCTCCTTCTGCGTGAACTTCACGGTGTCGCCAATCAGGTATCTCCACAATCCGCACGAGGTGGTGATGACCATCGCGTAGTTGCGCCCTATCTCCACATCGCACAGCGGCACCACACGAGGTGTTGGAGCATCGACTTCCTCCAGTGGAATGAACTCATACAGCACATCGTAGTCTATCATCAGCAGCATCGCACCGTCCGTCGGGTCGTTCTGTATGCCAAAGAAACCCTCGCTGGCATTGTAGGTCTCCACGTAGTGCATGGCGGTGCTTGGAATGATTTGCCTATACTGTTCCCGATAGGGAGTGAATGCCA
>JAUNNV010000115.1 GCA_030531335.1 Bacteroidales bacterium | reverse complement strand
ATATTATAGTTTATACAATATTTACTTTCACACATGAGTGTGATAATAAAATGATAATATATATATATATATATTCATATATAAATATTTTTTATAGAAAAGTACCTCCACCCCATCCACCCTCCACCCAAACGATTTAGCCCACATTGCAGCTAATAGAGTGCTAACCTGCTGATTTTGAGGTAGAGTCTTTTCTCGGAGGTTGATCTTGGAGCCACACAGATTTTATTGAGCAGACAGGCAGGGCGTTGATGCCGAGGGCGGATGCCAAGGTCCGACTTCAGAGTCTTATGTCAAACATGCTGCTGTAGAGGGTAGAGGATTGAACGGCTTTTCGTGTCAATGGTTATAGGCACGTATCACTGCATTGTGGTGGAGTTGGTCGGTGTAGAACAGTAGGTCCCAGTGGTGCAAGTTGTCCAAGCTGATGTTTGTCGATGAATACAACGGATTGTCTTGCATCCATTGCTCGTAGCGTTCCTTATGTTGCGACGTTACGATGAGCACCTGGCCAAGGGTATCGACACGGACAGTGCAGGTGTCGCCTTGATATACAAACTGAGCCGGCGTACTGTCGGTGTGCCAGTTGACGGGATTCATGCAGGTGGCAGCATCCGCTGCGACAAGGCTCCAGACCCCGGCCTTGCTTGCCACGGAATTGAACGAGACAACCACTTGGCGGTCGCTGTCGGCTTGCGCCGCATGGATGTGGGGATGCCGCAAGTCGGTGTCGGTCAAGCGGTAGCCTATCATGTAGGTGGCTATAAGGCGACTGTATTGTTCCTCGGTGAGATGTTTCAGCAAATCGACCATAATCATACCGCCCTGGCTGAAACCAGCCAAGATGAACGGACGGCCATTGTTGTGATGCGCCATGTAATGGTCGAATGCCTTGCACACCTCGGCGGCCACGTCGGGATAGGCGGCAGCCGCCTCGGAGGGATGTCCGCACAGGGTCTCGAACGTGAGCTGGTGATAGTAGGGCGCGATGAAATTGAAATCGTCGCGAAAGATATGTCGCTTGACAAATGCGAATTCAAGGTCCATGTATTTTCGGTCGTCGGCATTGAGTGTGGCCCGCACGAGGGGGTTGCCTCGGTCGTCGCTTGCCCTCGCCACGTTGGTGGAAACGACATAGAACACATCCGCTTTTCCTACAGCCATGCTGTCGCCATCGGCATACCATGCGTCGGCCGCATCCCATGGCGTTTCATTCCACTTTTTCGGCTTGTTGAGGCTACATGCCGACAGACCGACAAGCAACACAACCCAACAAGGGAACAGCATCCGTCTCATAGCATTCGTCGATTTGTTTTTCATTTCAGCCCATCACCATCGTTTTCCAGATAAAACTCTCGCGACACCTGATTGCCGTCGGCATCCGTCCAGGACACCTTGTATTTCCCACGAAACCCACGAAACCTCACCACGCCACTCTTGCCCAGCTTCACGCTGAGGCGTGTTTTCCACTCGTTGTTGATGAGGTTGTCGAGAGCGAAATAGGAAGCCTTGGGGTTCATGTTGCGGTCGAACAACCCAGACACGGAAGGCTCGCCAGGCGCGCCACAGTCATCGACGACATTCCACCAAGTAATGCCCATCATGGGCTTGATACTAAACCAAAGGCGATAGAGGTTCTGTGCAATGATGGCCTGAACCTGACGCCCACGCCAGTCGTCGCCAGGGGCGGTGATTGTAATCTCGCTCAGATGAATGGGCTTGCCCGCCTTGCCAAGCCGCTCGGACCATTCCCACACTTGCGAGGGAGTTTGGATTTGTGCGCCGTCAGCAATATCGAGGCATTGTTGGGGATTGAAAAGGTGCATTTGCGCGCCCATGATGTCAATCTTGCAATTGCGCCCGCTCAGGTTTTTCACTTGGTCGAGGTATCGCTGATCCATGTTGTAATCGTTGATGTTCAGCTTGACTTCGTTCGGGAACTCGCGTTGGGCCACTTGAAATGCCTCGTAAGCATAGTCGGCCGGCATGATGCCATAAACGCTTTTCATGAGTCGGCCTCCTGGATTCATGTTCGCGAAATCCACGGAACTTTCGTTTACCACATCCCAACTATGCAGGCGACCGCCATAGTGTCTGGCCAACAAGGCGACCCGCTGTGCAAACAACTGCCTGAGGGTTTCGGCGTATTGGGGGAGGGAGTCGGATAGTGCCTGGGCACTCATCTGTTCGTATTCCGACGAGAACCTGTCGCCGTCCCTATAGTTTTCGAGTGTGGCTCTTTCCAGCATGATGCGGTCGAGAAACTTCTTCTCCTGCCCTTTGGCCGCCACGGTGTAGATCCAGTCGGGATTCTGCCATTTGCGGTTGCCCCAGATAATGGTATGCCCATGCATTCGGATTCCCTTGCTCTCGCAGAACCCCACGACGGCATCGGTCGATGGGCGACGCCAATGAGGCTGATGTTTGGGGTCGGGGCAGTTGTTCCAGTAGTCTTCTGTGTCCCAATATTCCTCGGCATAGCGAAGCCTGTTGGGCTCCGTCTCGAATTTCTTCCAATAAAAGGCTATTGTTGCCGAATTGAACAAGGTGCCGAACACTTCCTTGTATCGTTCGTTTCGCTCGTGGGTGCCCAGTTGGTTGAAGTTGAACATGTGGGCACCAAAGACAAAGTCGTGCGACAATTGTTCCACCGTGATGGTGGTCCCGACCGGCAGGTTCAGGGTCAGTCGGGCATCGGCCTTGCGGTTGGCATCGATGTCGGCGTCGATTTTGGCTTGTACGGTCGGGTTCCACAGTTTCCAGTATGCATCGCTCATGATGTGGTTGTGGTCCTCGCGCTGATAGCGTGGGAAGACTTGTTGGGCTTGCAGCTGTACAGCCAACAGAAGCAACAGGTGGATTATGTGTCTTTTCATTCGCGTGTATGGTTGTGGCAGGGAAAAATCGCTTGCCGATTCGTCGGATTGTCGTTGCAAATATAAGCATCCATCCACAAAGTTGGATTCATAAAGCACGATTTTTATGCTTTTTTGCCAATAATATGTCTCATTGTCTTGAATATAAAGAGTTTTATCATTATTTTCGCGGACATCATTATGCCGTGCGGAAATATAAACGAATAAAAAGACAATACATGATGAAAAGATTTATCAGCCTTATCTGCATCGGTGCCTGCTGGCTGCTGTCGCAAGCGCAGACACTCGACCTGAATGGTGAATGGCAGTTGTCGTACTGGCAACAACCCGACGAGCCCATCACCTCGCCCGAAGAAATGTCGGGCATCGCCTACAAGACAATCCCGGCCATTGTGCCCGGCAACGTGGAACTCGACCTGATGAAAGCAGGGTTGCTGGCCGACGTGTCGGTGGGCAGCAACAACTACCTGACGCGCCAATGGGAGGACTTCCAGTGGTGCTACACCAAATCGTTCGACGCGGAGAAGGAAGACGGATGCCGATATGAGCTGAGTTTCGGCGGAATAGACTGTGTGGCCGACATCTGGCTGAACGGCAAGCACGTGGGACATACGGAAAACATGCTGATAGGCCACGACTACGATGTGACGAGACATCTGGCAGAAGGCAACAACACGCTGCAGGTCATCATCCAGTCGGCGGTGTTGCACGGACGCAACTACAACCTGGGAGCCATTTCGATAGGCGCATGGGCTTCGCCAGAGGGCACGAACCTCCGCAAGGCTCCACATGTGTTTGGCTGGGACATCCTGCCGCGCATTGTCAGTGCCGGACTTTGGAAAGATGTGACACTGCGCAAGACGGAGCCCACACGCTTTCGCGATGTACATTGGATGACCGCCTCTGTCGATACCACCTCACACCGTGCCACGCTTTTCGCAAACGTCCAGTTGGTCATGCCGTCGGCATACTACGAGAACACCCGCGCCGTGTTCACACTGAGCCGCAACGGCAAACAGGTGTATCGGTCGGAGCGTCCGATCGTGATGCACGCCTTCCGGCAACGCATCGACTTGGGCAATGTCGATTTCTGGTGGCCACGCGGCTATGGAGAGGCCGCCCTTTACGATGCCAAATGCGAGATTGTGGATGGCGAGGGAAAAACACTCGCCTGCGACGAGAAGAAAATAGGTGTGCGCACGGTAAGGCTCGACTACACAGACATCAACCTACCCGAGGCACCCGGGAAATTCTGCTTCGTGGTGAATGGAGAACCCATCTTCGTACATGGCACCAACTGGGTGCCACTGGATGCGCTTCACAGCCGCGACCGACTTTGGGTGGATGAGACCGTGGCAATGGCCGCCGACATGAATTGCAACATGATTCGTTGTTGGGGAGGCAACGTGTACGAAGACCATCGTTTCTTCGACCTGTGCGACCAGTACGGCATCATGGTCTGGCAGGACTTCAGCATGGGTTGCAACATCTATCCGCAAGGCGACGATTTTGCCAAGAAAATAGAGGAGGAAGTGAAATGGATTGTGTGCAAGCTGCGCAACCATGCCTCGTTGGCACTGTGGTCGGGCAACAACGAGGACGACCAGTGCCTCGACGGCAATTGGAAGGCGTTCCACATAGACCCAAACAAGGATCGTGTGAGCCGCAGGGTCATCCCGGAAATACTCATGGAGTACGACCCCACCCGCACCTATCTACCCAGCTCGCCCTACTACAGCGAAGAGGTGTTCCGCCGCGACATGATAGACATGAAGCATGTGCCCGAGAATCACCTTTGGGGACCGCGTGGATACTATAAGGCTCCATTCTACACGGAGGCTGAATGTGTGTTTGCAAGCGAGATAGGCTATCATGGCGCGCCGAACATAGAGAGCCTACGGAAAATGATGTCGCCCGAATGTGTCTATCCTTGGGATAAGGGCACTCTGAACTGGAACGAGGAATGGCTTACCAAGTCCATACGGCAATACAAGGCCGAAGGGAAAACCATGGCCCGCAACAACCTGATGATCAACCAACAGAAATTGCTGTTTGGCGAAGTGGCCACCCGATTGGAGGACTTTGTGTATGCCTCGCAAGTGGTTCAGGCCGAGGCCATGAAATACTTTGTGGAAATGATGCGTGGCGACAAGTTCTCACCCCGCACAGGCATCATCTGGTGGAACATTCGCGACGGCTGGCCGGTAATTTCCGATGCGGTGGTGGATTACTACATGTCGAAGAAACGGGCGTTCCACTACATTAAGAACGTGCAACACAATGTGTGCTGCCTCATCAACGACGCCAAGGATGGGAAACACCCTTTGGTGGCGGTAAACGACACCCGCGACGAAGTGCAAGGCGAAGTGGAAGTGACCGACATCGCATCGGGCAGAAGACTTTTCAAGGGCACCTTCCAAATCAGGCCCAACGCGAAGACCGACGTGACCATGATTCCCGAACAGCCCGACAAGCAGGGCATCTACCTTATCGCCTACAAAGTGGGTGGAAAGGAATACCGCAACCACTACCTGTATGGCAAGGCACCCTTCAAATTGAGCGACTACAAGAAATGGATAAACCAGACAAAGATATACGACTGATACGATGAATCTGCTTGGAATCGACATTTGATGTACTATATGTGCCGTGATTTACGGTGTGGACCATGAAGGCGACCTGACCATTATCGAGAAAACAAGGTTCGCCACGACCGACGTGAACGATACCTTACGTAATATATTGACATCGTTGAAAACCCTCATGGACAAGCATCGGCTGAACGCCGACAACACACACGCCATAGGCATTTCGTGTGGTGGGCCGCTCGATAGTGCCAAAGGGGTGGTCATGTCGCCACCGAACCTGCCGGGATGGGACAACATACCCATCGTGCGAATGGTAGAGGAAGCCACAGGCATCAAAGCCTCATTGCAAAACGACGCCAACGCCTGCGCCTTGGCCGAATGGAAATATGGAGCCGGTCGCGGCACAAGAAACATGGTTTTCCTTACCTTTGGCACCGGCATGGGAGCCGGATTGGTGCTCAATGGGGCACTCTATGCCGGAACCAACGACAATGCCGGTGAAGTGGGACACATCCGTTTGTCGGACTTCGGGCCGGTAGGCTACGGCAAGGCCGGCTCGTTCGAAGGGTTTGCCAGCGGAGGAGGCATTGCCCAGTTGGCACGCTCTGCGGTGAAGGAACGCCTGATGATGGGGCAAGGCGTGGCATGGTGTGCCGATGGGAACCTCGATGCCATTACGGCAAAGACCGTGGCCGAAGCCGCACAGAATGGCGACGAGCTTGCGAAGGAAATCTATCAGACCTCGGCCACCTACTTGGGAAAGGCCTTGGCCTACCTCATCGACATCCTGAACCCGGAAACCATTGTGATAGGCAGCATTTTCGTGCGTGCCGAAGAACTCATACGCCCTTTCATGCAGGCAGTCATACAAAAAGAGGCATTGCCGGCGGCAAGGCGGGTGTGCAGGGTGAAACCAGCGGAGCTGGGCGAACAGATAGGCGATGTGGCTTCACTCTCGATAGCTGCGAGCATGTAACCATAAAACAATGAACGAACTGATAAACCTTGACTTGCAAGAAGCACACGATGAGCTGCATCGTTTTCTTGCCGACGAACACACCATACCCTGCATGGGCAGGGCTGTGGAAATATTTGTGGATGCCCTTCAACGAGGAAACAAAATCATTGCCTGTGGCAATGGAGGATCGCTTTGCGATGCGACCCACTTTGCCGAGGAACTCACGGGCAGGTATCGGGGGAACCGACGTTCACTTCCCGCCGTTTCCATCAACGACCCAGCCTTCCTGACCTGCACGGCCAACGATTTCAGCTACGAGGATGTGTTTGCCCGATATGTGGAAGGAGTGGGCACGAGCGGCGATGTGTTGCTGGCCATCAGCACCAGCGGAAACTCGGAGAATGTGGTACGTGCGCTGGCAGCAGCCCAGCAAAAGGGAATGCAGGTGGTGGCAGTGACCGTGGAGGGCGACAACCAACTGACAAGAAATGCCGATGTGGCCGTTTGTGCGCCTCGGGCTCCCCACTCCGACCGCATTCAGGAAATACACATCAAGGTAATCCATACGCTGATCCATGCCATCGAGACAGCCATGTTTGGAGAGTAGTGCCATATCTTGAAACATTCAGAAGCTGTTTTGAAATGTTCGATTAAAAATTTCATGAAAGATTAATTGGAACA
>JAUNNV010000114.1 GCA_030531335.1 Bacteroidales bacterium | reverse complement strand
CAGCGCACCGCGATAGTTGCACTCGTCGGGAACCAGCTTGATGTTCAGCTCGGGCTTGAACCACTTGTCGGTGCCGTTGTAGTCGTAGAGAGCCGCATCGGCCACGGTGTTATAGTCCATGGTCTCGTCGGTCCATACGTTGTAGCCCGAATCGCTGTTGGGGTCGTAAGGCGAGCGGGTCGGGTTGTTGCGGAGTGCCTGTTGGAAGTTGGGGTTGTTGTTGTTACGTCTTGCCTGACGGTAGTCGATGACCGGGTTCAACTCCAACCAACCGTCGAACATCTTGTAGCGCATGTTCACGCGGCCGCCAAAGTCCTCGCGCGAGTCTTCCATGGCGATACCCTCATTCTTCTCGTAGAAGAACGAGCTATACACCTGCATCTTCTCGTTGCCTCCTTCCAGTGTCACGTGGTGCTTTTGGGTGAGGTTCTTCGTGTTGATCATTTCCTTCCACCAGTCGGTGTCGGCTCCGTAGTCGGTTCCCACGTTGTGGGAGCGATACTCGTCGGCCGAAAGCATCTCGGGCTGGCTGTAGTTCTGCTTGTGGCTGATTTCGCCACTGTAGCTTGCCTTTATCTTGCCTTCGGTGTTCTTGCCGCTCTTGGTGGTGATGAGGATCACACCCGAGGCGGCACGCGTACCGTAGATGGCACCCGCCGAACCGTCCTTCAGCACGTCGATGCTCTCAATGTCCTCCTGCGTAAGCGAGCGGATGTCGCCTCCGGCAAAACCATCGATGACAATCAACGGCGATGTACCGGCGTTGATGGAGGTCAAGCCACGCAACTGGAACTTGGTGGATGAGTTGGCACCGCCAAGGTTGTTCATCACCAAGCCGCCAATCTTGCCCTGTAGGGCCGTGGAAATGTCGGAACCACCCACACCCACAAGCATGTCCTTGGCCTTGATGGATGTGATGGCACTGGTCACCTGCTTCTTGTCGAGCGAACCGTAGCCTACGACCACTACCTCCGACAACAACTCGGTGTTCTCCGACAACGTGATGTTCAACTGCGTCTGGTTGTTCACGGGCACTTCCTTCGTGGCGTAACCCACATACGAAACCACCAACACGGCATTGCCTGGGGCTGTCAACGCAAAGCGGCCATCGAAATCGGTAATGGTGCCATTGGTTGTTCCTTTCACCGTGACATTGGCACCGATAATACTCTCTCCCTTGTCATCGACCACCACACCTGTGATGTTCTTGCCTTGCTGGTCCGGGGTCGTGACATCGCTTGCCGGGTATGAAGCGGCGCGGCCTACAGAAGGAACACTGAGACCAACAAGCAACAGACCAAGCAAAATTGGTTTAAACGTCATTTTAAAAATCATGATAATTTAAAAAATTTGGTTTGTATCTCTTTGATCCAACTAAATACACCTCCCAACAGAGAAGTGGATCAGGTCTTACTCCTTGGGATTCGTCGGCAATGACATAATATTTGCGAGGTCCTAAAGCGAGGATAGACGCGAGGTATGTCATTTTGACTTTGCAAAAGTATAAACATTTTTTGAATAAAAAAGAAAAAAACCAAAAAAATGTAAAAGCAACTTGTACTATTTACCATTTACCTTGTGATAGATTCCATTAACCCAAGTTTGATACCCCCAAAATATTTCAATCTGTTCAGCACAACGAACAGGATAGCCAGCTTCGACCGAACCAACTCCCACTTCGAAAAATGCAACGACAACAATAGGGAGGCCCAGTTCGACCACCCCAAAAAGATGCACAGCGACAACAAGCTGTTCGTGTTGGCACTATGCATCAACAAAGAAGGCTTCATGCGCTACTCATCCCTTCTTGCAGGCAACACCGCCGCCCCCAACTTGCTTCCCGACATGGTGGATACGCTCAATGCAAAGACGCGACTACCCAATGATTCACCTGCAAGTAGGCTCCATTACTCCTATATATCCTGCCTTATTTTTTCAGCTCGGGAAGTGCTTTCTTATAAGCTGTCCACATCACAGCCGCTCCCTCTTTTGTAGGATGCACCTTGTCCGATCCGAGCCACCGAGGGTCTTTCCAAACGTGGAATCCCTCTGGAGTGACATGGTCGTCCATCACAGCAGGCACATCAACATACCGAAATCCGTGGTCTTTTATCCATTTGTCCTTCCCTCTTCTATTGGAACTTACCGCACAACTGAGTGTAAAGACTGGGGTGATTTTGTGTTCCTTGCAAATGGCAACAAATTCCTCCACCGCTTTTACCCATTTAGGATTGGGAGTAAGACCCTCATCCGAGGCATCATTGCCTTGTAAGTCCCATACCACTATCTTGGGTTTTCCAAACTTCAGGTCGTGTTTGAAGCATGGCAACATTCGCACTGCATTACCACCAGGCAAATGGTCGGCCATCCATTGGGTATATCCTTCCTGCCGCATGTAATAGGGCCATCGAGCTGGTGATGTGGAATTGAAGTAACTGGCACCCATGAACCAGATGTCGCGGTCGGCATACTTCCGTTCAAACGCAAGTTCCCCGGTTATCGGCTCCTGACCCAGATTCCGGATGAACGGTTCTCCCCCAGCCCACCACTTGGGAAGCTGCTTTATAAACTTTCCTTTTCTGGTAATGATGGACAATGCAGCCCCTTGCTGTCCAGCATCAACAATCACCTGCAAACGCCTTATCCCACCGAAATCAAGTCCATGAGCAAACCGTTCCACCTCCTGTGGCAACAATGCCCTGATGGTTTTCACTTCCTTGGCATCGCCTTGGATGGCAGCATCTTCCTCTAACGTCTTGTTCCGAAGATATACATCAAAGACAATCACTTCTTGGTCGGTGATTTCAATCCATCCCGCGCTGTATGTATCGGTGTTTCCTCGTCCTAACTGAAATGGTTGGAACGACTGAAACCTCACCTGTGCCTGAAGTTTAGTTTCTATGCGAACGAAATTAGTGGGAAACGCCATCCTCTCGCCTGCTTTCAATAAAAACGGATATACTCTGTGTCTTTGTGTAATAATCAGAAGGACTTTCGAACTGATGCTTGCACCAATCCTCCACCGCCTCTTCTATGCTATGGATTGTATTTTTTGCCATATCTTATGCTTTTAGAAGCTTGATGAGTGAAGCGAATAATTATGAACTCATCACATAAAAAAAGGGAAGTGCAGACAAACCATTTCCCACACTTCCCAACCTAAGTTTTCCTTTGCGTGTTTATTCGTAGCTTGGCTTCACGAAATCGGCATTGAGCAAATACTCTGCACTTTCCTTCATGGCCGGCATGATGTCGTCGCCAGTACCACGTTCCAGCTCTACGACAAAGTTGTTACAACCGGCCACATCGAAATTCTTGAAGATGGCGTCAAACCCCACCATTCCGCTCTGTCCTATCTCGCGATAATCCTTGATGTGGAGCAGGGAGAAACGGCCTGGATATTTCTTGAAATAGACAACAGGACTGGCCTTACCCATAACAGCCCAATACACGTCCATCTCGAAGAATACATACTGCGGATCGGTGTGTTCTATCATGTAGTCTTCCATGACCACCTGATCCTCGATCTTGTTGAACTCAAACGAATGGCTGTGATAACCGTACTTGATGCCAGCCTCGGCGCATTTCTTGCCGATAGCATTGAAATAATCGCAGATGGTCTGCAAGTCCTTTACCGTGGCAGGAGCCTTGATGGACGACGTGCAAACATACTTGCAGCCTGCCTTCTTGTGGGTCTCGATGCAAAGATCCCACCATTTCATGGCTTCAGTGAAATCGCCGGACTCGAATTCTTCCGGGGTCAAGTCGCGCTTCACATGGGTCGAAAGCACCTTCATGCCAGCGGCCTCGACATCGGCCTTGAACTGTTCTGGAGTGACACCATACAGTTTGCCATCCGAATAGCCAGCAGGCTCCACGGCCGTATAGCCATACGATGCCAATTCCTTGAACACATTTTCGTGTGTCTCGGCATAGTTCTTCGCATTGAACACCGAGCGTACAGAGTAAAGCTGCACGCCCATTTCCTTCTTGACAGGTGCCTGAGCGTTCTCGCTGCAAGCACACAGTGCCATCACGAGGATGGCACTGAGCATAATGATTGACTTCTTCATATCAGTCTAACTGTTTGATGCGGATGTTGCGATACCACACATCGTCGCCATGGTCCTGCAAGCCGAAATAACCTTCGTGATTCAAGCCGCCACAATTGTTGAGCAGTTCGAAAGCCAAAGGCCACTTGTCTTTCGAGAATTTGCTGGCCTGTAGCATGTCGGTCCACTGCTGAGTCCACAAGTGATACTCAACCACATTCTCGCCATTCTGGCTATGAACCACTGTGCCTTTGTAAACCATAATCTTAGCTTTGTTCCACTCTCCATAAGGATTCTGGTTTTGCGGAACGGCAGGAATCATGTCGTAAAGAGATGCCGACTGGCGGTTGTTGTCCTTGCCCAGCTTTGCATCGGGGTGGTTGGCATTGTCGAGCACCTGGAACTCGGGAGACGAGATGTAGATAGGCTCATTGACAACCGTACCGTCTTCCTTCTTGGTCGTGATTTCCTGAGCTAAATAGAAGATGCCGGAGTTGCTGCCCTTGGCAACCTTCCACTCCAACTCAACCTCAAAGTTCTTGAACTTGTGGGCGAAAATCAAGTCGCCACCTTCGGCCGACTGACCTTCTCCAGTGCCGGAACCGTTAATCTTGATGCAACCATCCTCGATAATCCAGCGAGAAGGCACATTGTTCTTCAGATAGCCTCTCCAGCCATTGAATGTCTTTCCATCGAACAATACGGTGTAGCCTTCCGCATCGACGGGGAATGCGCTCAAATCGACTTGTGGATTCTCCACTACAGTGTAAGCAGGAGTTGCGGGCGCTTCTGCCACCTCAGCCTGCTGCTGCTTTTTGCCGCCACAAGCCACCATACCCATTGCCAATGCGATGGATACTGAGTAAAACAATACTTTTTTCATTTTTATTTGTTATTAAAAACCCTTTAATCAAGCTGGCAATTCCGGCAACACATAGCCATTCTCATAGACTGGCTTCACCAGTTGCTTTGCATATTCAATGGCATCGACAGGATCGGTGTAAGTCTTCTTGAAGGTTGGGTGACCATCCTTGATGGTGAATCCATCCTTAATCATGGCACGAACCTTCGCACCTGCGGGAATGTTGGTGAACTTCATGTTCTCGCCATCCCATTCGAGCACCTGGTTCAAGCCCTGCAGACGAACTGCGCACACACCCATCGCAATCATTTCGGTGAACGGGCCAGCCTGGGTAAAGTCGGAGTTCGACTTTACGCGAGTAGCCTTGGGCTCCTTGCAGGCGCGAATCCAGTCTTGCTGGTGGCTTGTGGTAACCTTACGCCACACCGAAGGCACAACACCTTCCTTCAGTGGTGTAACCTTTCCATCCTGAATCAAGTAAGGCTTGTTGCCATAGCAACCACTTACGATGACACCCTTCTCGCCATAGAAGATGGCTGCGCCACCATCGATATTGAGGTTGACACCTTCGGGCAGACCTTCCGGGCGAAGTGGAACCAAACCTCCATCATACCATGTGATGGTGACCTCGGGAAGAGCCAACTTAGGCAGGTTCTCACGCTGCGGATAAGTGAACTTCACGATTTGGGCATTCGGACAAGAATCCGACATCAACGGCGTGGAAGTACCTTCTATGCGGATTGGGTATTGCAACTTCAAGCCAACGAACACAGTGTGAAGGATGTGGCAAGCCATGTCGCCCAATGCTCCAGTACCGAAATCCCACCAGCCACGGAAATTCCAAGGCGTATAGATAGGATTGTAAGGACGTTTTGGAGCCGGGCCGATAAAGGCATCCCAATTCATGGTCTTTGGCACCTTTGGAGTCTCGACGGGACGTTCCAGACCTTGCGGCCAGATGGGACGGTCGGTGAATGCGTCAACGCGACGGACAGCACCGATGACACCTGCCTGCAGGTAATCGACCGTAAGCTTCGTGCCAATGCTCGACGAGCCTTGATTACCCATCTGGGTGGCCACACCCTGCTTTGCAGCCAATTTGGCCAACAGGCGGGATTCGTACACCGTACGGGTCAACGGTTTTTCGCAATACACGTGCTTGCCAGCCATCAAAGCTTCGGCGCAAACAATGGCATGGGTGTGGTCGGCTGTTGCACAAACCACAGCATCGGCTTGGTCGAGCAACTCGGCGAACATTGTCTTGTAATCATGATACAACTTGATGTTGGGGAACATCTTCTTGTATTTCTCCATGACTGGTTTTGCGTAATTCCAATCCACATCGGCCAAGCCAATGAATTCCTCGGTTTCCATGGCACTCAAGTCAGCAGAACCACGTCCACCGATGCCTACGCCCAGAATTTTCAGTTTCCTGTCCATTGGAGCCTCTACAGAGGCACGTTCCTTACCCAACACCGAACCCGGATTCATCGACAAGGCGGCAGCGGCCACCGAACCGGCCTTCAAAAACGATCTTCTTGATAATTCTTTCATGGTTTATCTATATTAAAAAAAAAAATTAGTCCTTCTTGTCTGGAATACTGTTGATATCCTTCTCTATATCGTTCATTCCGTCCTTAAAACTCTTCACGCCCTTACCCAAGCCTTTCATCAGTTCCGGAATTTTCTTTCCACCGAAAAACAACAACACCACAAGCACGATCAGCAGAATTTCAGGACCGCCTATGTTGCCAAAAAATAACAAGTTATGAAACATATTGATACACTTTTTTATGGTTAAATAATATCGCAGTATAAAATCTTGAGGCAAAGATAAATAATAAATCAGTAAATGGTAATAGTCGAATCGTTAAAAATACTAAAAATCCGCAACTGGCATCTCAGTCTCTCTTTGTGGATATTTCTACAGTAAAATACAACACCTCTCCCTTACCCCACGAGGCGACTTGGGGCAATACGCTGTCGGAATCTGTGGGCATGGTTACGACACGAAGACACACGTCGCTTTCGCCCCACACATACGGTGGGAAACGTTTTTCTAAGAAGCTGTGTGCAGGCATTCATAGTCCTTTCGTGGGCACGAATGCAAGCGTTCGTCGGCGCGTCGGCCGTTCGCGCCCATTGCGCGCGGCGCCGAAAGACCATCCACGAGGAGAGGATGGGGCCATTCTAAATCGTTTGGGTGGAGGGGGGGGCAGGGGGGGATGCGCTTTTC
>JAUNNV010000011.1 GCA_030531335.1 Bacteroidales bacterium | reverse complement strand
GCGAACCTCAATTATATAAACTAAAAAATAATGGTAAGTTTCAAGTATGGACGAGGGAAACATTAATCGAATATGGTTTTAATCCTCAAAGTGCCAGCTACTATTTAGTATTTCACTTTGATAATCAACATCCAATCCCTGTAAGTAAACCTCTGTCATTTGAAAGAGGTAATGCATATAAGGTTAGCATAGAAAAATATAGTAACTTCATTTAATTTAAATTACATGGAAAAATGTTCAATGGAATTTGGCAAGAAAGAGCATGTCCTCAATTATGCTTGCCAGCTTTATCAGTTATCGCGACCAAATAAGGTTGGTGCCGTTATGGCTCTTATTAGAGAATGTCAACCTGCGTCATTGGAGGAGTGGGAAAAATGGTATTTCGAGAATGCATATACTGCGACTAAAGATCCAATGAAGGCAACGAAAGTAACCTTAGAAAGCCTTGAGGAATTAGGTGAAAGATTATATAACAAGATACATGAGTTTGTTATTCCAGAATGGGAAGAAGCGTTCAGACAACTTACTCTTCAGGACTGTAAAGACTACGTGTACAATGTGACCATTAATCGCACGTATGATGGTTATATTAGAGAGAAGTCAGTCGTTAATGATAATTTGGCGAAAATATTCAAGGACGTTACCTTTGAAGAGAGCAACCCAGAGCTGGATCATGCAGGGGATATTGACTATGTGGCAAAAGTGGGAAAGTATCAATTCGGTATTCAAATCAAGCCGGTAACCGCTAATGCTAACTTTGGCGGATATTCTCTTTCAGAACGGATGAAAGCAAGTTTTGATGACTTTACTGAAAAATATGGAGGCAAGGTTTTCATAGTATTCAGTCAGGAAGAGGTTATTGCCAATAAAGATGTGATTGATCAGATTGCTACAGAAATAGAGAGATTGAAAAAACTATAGCATATTCTCAATCTACTTTCGCATAATACTACGTAATTTTTTGGCTCGAGTTTGCTCCTTACGACTATTAGCGCAGGCAGGAGCATTTGGGAGTCTTCTTGCAGTCGGATGACAGTATTGTACTTGAATCGGGACAGGCCGAGGAAGGAGAATTCCAAGTATATGGAGAACTGGTTCGAGTGATTCCTCAGCAACAACGATTTTATGACCAAGAAATAATGAATACGAAATAATGGAGATAAAATCTTCTCGTGTAAGAGATATAATTGAAGAGCTGAGAGACCAGTATCACAATAGGTTATAAAATCAACGATAATGTCAAAAAAAGCATATAATGTTATAGATTTGTTTTGCGGTTGCGGAGGCTTATCGCTCGGATTTGAACAAGCAGGCTATAATCTTCTGCTTGGCATTGATATGTGGAAGGATGCGCTTATCACCTATGAGCATAATCACAAACACGGCAAAACTCTATGTGCAGATTTAGCAAGACTTACTGAGGAAGAAATAGAAGATATAGTCGATCACAAAAAAGTGGATGTGATTATTGGGGGGCCTCCCTGTCAAGGATTTTCAATCGCAGGTAAGCGAATCGTTGATGACAAACGTAATAGTTTGTATAAGACATTTGTCAGGATGGTTGCCTACTTTAAGCCCAAAGCCTTCTTAATGGAGAACGTACCAAACATTCTTAGCATCGGCAATGGTGTGGTGCGTGATTCCATTTTGAAAGATTTTCATGACATAGGCTATAGCGTCAACTACAAGGTTTGTTTGGCTGCTGATTATGGAGTACCTCAAAATCGCAGGAGGGCAGTGTTTGTTGGGTTTCTCAATGGTACTTCATTCGTATTTCCTGATCCAAAAATAAATAGTGTGGTAACTTGCAAGGAGGCATTGTCGGATTTGCCGGAGAACACCATTGCTGATGGTAACCCATATCAGAGCGAAGCGGAAAGTGATTATCAGAAACTTATGCGCCAAAATAGTACAGGTGTGTATAATCATGAAATAACTGTTCATAATGAAAAAACAAAACGAATTATTGCTATGGTTCCAGATGGTGGAAATTACAAGGATTTGCCAACCGGGTTACAAAACATAAGAAAGGTTCATATCGCATGGACGAGATTATGCAGCTACAAGCCAAGTATTACTATAGACACAGGTCACAGACATCATTTCCATTATCAATACAATCGTATTCCAACTGCACGTGAAAGTGCCAGAATACAGTCTTTCCCCGATAACTTTATTTTTATGTGTAGTAAAACCAGTCAGTTGAAACAGATTGGAAATGCAGTACCTCCATTGATGGCACAGGCTTTAGCGGAACAAATATTAAAACACTTGTAAGAAATCCCGAAATCAAAAAAAAAATATGAAGGATAAAAAAATTGGCTTCTATCAGGTAGAAGATAAATACTGGCAACGTATCCACCTCGAACGTTCAAGATACAAGAATAAGTTCGAGGACGTTCTTCTTTACATGGCTAATGCGTGTTGCCAGATTCCGACTTTACCATGCAAGGAGTATAGCGATAGATACTTCAATGCCATCCGCATGTACCCGGGCAATATTGACTTGGCGACTAAGACCATCAATAATTGGAGAACGGAGATTCCATCGTTGTTTGGTTTTTATTCGGAAAACAAGAAGGCCAATGTTACTTATACGTCAAAGATGGCTCACTTCTTGAACGAAAACCAGGACTTGACCCAGTTCTTACGCATTTTCCTTTTTACGTTCCAATATCCTGGCGGTCATATCAAACCACATGAAGTAAAAAAGATTATTGAGAGCAAGGTTCGTTTCAAGCCTGCAAAACTTATACTCCAAGTACTGATGGAAGGTAACAAAATCCTTTCAGCAGAAGGTCCTGCAAAAACCATGAGTTTGTCAGCTGAAGAAGCAACTTATTGTATTTTCAATGATTTGCGAGTAACAACGGGTAAACGTACTCCTCGTGAGGTTGCAGAAATTGTACTTGCCAACAGAAAGAACAAAGTTAAATACTACAATCCCAAAGACCCTCATACTTTCAACGACAAGGGCAAGTCAAGGACAAAGGGTGATCAATGCAGACAAGCAGGTGACGTACTCTTCTTCATGGAACAAGCCTGTTTAGTTGACAATAACGGACATGGTTATTACCATCTCAACACGACAGACGTTGAGACATTAAATAAGTTTGTAGAAGACAACTCGTTTTTTACAGGTTACGATCATCTATACAAGAAACGCAGCATTGAGACGCCAGAAATTGCCGAAATCGAACCTCGATGGTTTGATTACGTAAACGAGAGTATGAACCCTGAGTTATTCAAGACAGACATTTCTACTCTTATCGGTGAAGATAGCGAGTTAAGCGACATTGTCAAGGAAGCCATTCACAATCTCCTTAACAATGCTTCTATTACAACAAATGAGACAGGAAAATTCGGTGAAAGCCTTATCTATGGTCATGAGAAGATGCGACTTAAACTTGCCAACTACGATTTGAAGGAGTTCGTCATAAGGATTGTGGATAACCCAGCTACCCACCCGGGTTACGACATTGAAAGTTATGAGGCAGACGGTACGGATGACATCCGATACATAGAGGTCAAAACAACCGTAAGTAAGAGCCCTGTTCAAATGTACAGTTTCCACATGACAAAGCATGAATGGCGAGTTGCGAAAACCATCAAAGAACATTATTGCGTCTATCGTCTCATGGTTAACCACAAGGATTTGATACTTTATGTACTAAGGAATCCTGTTCATTTGAGTCAGAATGAAATGATTGACTTTGAGCCAAACGATGACGGGCTTGATATTTCTTTCGATTATAACAACTTCAACACTACGGATATTCTTTTATGGCAAGATTAAAAATAGTCTCACTCTTTTGCGGTTGTGGAGGAATGGATCTTGGTGCCTTGGGAGGGTTTGACTTCCTTGGTAAAAAGTACACACGACATAATGCAAAGGTTGTTTATGCTGCCGACTTCGATGAATACTGCACTCAAATCTACAATGAGAATTTTGAGCATAAATGTGTGGTAAAGGATGTTAGGGATATTAAGGTGGAAGAAATTCCCGATTGTGACATTCTGCTTGGCGGCTTTCCGTGTCAATCATTCTCTATCTCTGCTCAAAATCCCCCTCGTCTTGGCTATAAGGACGAAAGAGGTATGCTCTTTTTTGAAATGGTTAAGATTTTAAAGGAAAAACAACCTCGTTTTTTTATTGCGGAAAATGTAAAAGGGATTTTATCTGCCAACAAAAAGAGAGCATTTCCTATGATTATAAAGGAATTTGAAGCAGCGGGATATGTGGTTATGTACAAACTGCTTAATGCGGCAGAATATGGTGTGCCTCAGAAGCGGGAACGTGTCATTATTGTCGGATTCAAAGACCGGAAGGATGCGTTTTGCTTTTCCTTCCCCCCAAAAGTAAAATTGTCAGACAGAAAAGTTCTTGGCGATGTCATAATTGAAGCCAACAACAACGATGAACAATTGTTTTTCAGTGACAAAGCTGTTGCTGGAATGATGGCAGTACGCGAGAAAATGAATAAAGGAAGAGCCATGAATTTGGATGAACCATGTAATACAATTAGTGCACATTTAGCAAAGGTGAGCCTGAATAGCACGGACCCTGTGTTTATGGTTGGTGAACGATTCCGGCGCTTCTCCGTACGTGAAGCTGCTAATATACAATCATTCCCCACTACGTTTAAATTAGGTAACGTTTCGCAGTGCCGCCAATACAAAGCTATCGGCAATGCCGTTCCTCCTGTATTGATGTGGAAAGTTTTCGAGCAATTAGAGAAGGCGATTAACAAGGCAAATCAATTGAATGACATAAAGCCTAATACAAAGTGTGATGAACCTATTACCATTCATTTTCATCAACTTAACCTCTTCGACCTCTACGACCAGTATGGAGAGGAGCCTTTGGTTGAAAATTCAATGCTTCACGATAGTGATGCAATTAAGTATGGAGCATCCCGACATTATCCGTTTCCTGTTGACCTCACCAAGAATCTTCTAATCTGCAACGTTAAGAGGGACAATTGGGAACAATACCTTGATGGCTCAGCAAAAATCTACTATGCCGGCAAAAAATTCCCGACCACTGTCGCACTCAACAAGCTCTACTATTTTATGCCATACCTGTCGGGAAAGGGCATTCGTGACCTCTACTACATCAAGATTGCACGACTTGGCTACCGCAAGGAAGGGCAGGCGGGAGAAGACAAGAACGAACTTCGGTTGGTGTTCGAGATAGAGCGTTTGGGACAGTTGTTTGATGATTACAAAAAGATAAAACTCGAAATATGGCGAACATTCACGGATACTACGATTGAAAAAGTCATTGAGACAGAATCCTATAATGGGCATCCCCATCTACCAGACAGTGTAGAAGGCTTACAGTAAAGGGATGCCCCATGAATTAAGTCATTAGTGAATTGATTGCATACTTTACATATAATTTGTAGTAGAAATCAGGAAATGCAGACATTTGAGACAAAAAGACTCATTCTCCGACCTTGGCGCGAATCTGATGCCACAGCTCTCTTCAAGCATGCATCCGACCCCGAAGTGGGGCCACGCGCCGGATGGCCACCGCACAATTCGGTGGAGGAAAGCCTTGAGATTATAAGAACCGTTTTCAGCGGAGAAGGAATGTGGGCGGTAGAACTGAAAGAAACGTCCGAGGCGATAGGATGTGTAGGGTATCTGCCGGCATCGTGTTCCAATCTCGACATAGGGGAAGATCAGTGCGAGGTTGGCTATTGGATAGCCAAACCATACTGGGGTAGAGGACTGTGCACGGAGGCAATGCGCACGGTCATCGATTACTGCTTCAATGTAAAAGGATTCACCGCAATCTGGGGGGATTATTTCCCTGACAACCCCGCATCTGGAAAGGTAATGGAGAAGTGTGGATTCCGCGATACCGGCCTTCAGACGCTCTGTCCGACACTGGAAGTCGGCTCTGACAAACCGGTAAGAGTGATGAGACTGGATTACGCACTATGACAAAATCCGTACTCCCGAACATCATTTCCGCATCCAGAGGCATGGCGGCTGTGACAATGCTTTTCTTTCCCATTTCCAGCATGGGATTCTGGATTCCATATTGCTGGTGCGGAATCTCCGATATGATTGACGGACCGCTTGCGAGGAAACTCAACGCAGCCGATGAGCTTGGATCGAGGATTGATGGTCTTGCCGACTTGGTGTTTCTCTGTTGCGCCAGCGTCCGAATACTTCCGTCTATCGTCCTTCCCTTATGGATATGGCTATGGGTTGCCGCGATAGGAATTGTGAAGGTGGCTTGCATCTGCCTCCTCTCAAGCCGATTGCATGGATTCTCCTTCTCCCACTCCAAAATGAACAAACTGACTGGCTTGCTTCTGTTCTGCCTGCCGTTCGTCTGGATATGGATTGACCCTGTCGTCCCGACAATCGTTGTCTGTGCCGTCGCCTCGTTCAGCGTAATATTCTAAGGAAAACACTCCATTCCCCTTGGTTCGTGCCCTGTGGAAGCATGTGTATTTGCCACGCTTCTCCGACAAATCCTTTCGGCTCGGCTCAAGACAAGTCTTTTGACCATCGTCCAAGTGCTTGTCGAAAAGGCTGAACGAGAAGACATAAAAGGTTTTTTCTTCGTTGGGATGAAAAGTCGGCGTTTTTATCTAAATTTGCGGAAAATTCGATGAAATGGCCGACAATTATCTGGAAAGACAACGCGAGATATACGAACAGCGAAAGGCCCTGTGGCTGCAAGGAAAGCTGAAACCAAAAATCCGACAAGCCAAGCGCAGAGGCCAAGCCCATTAAGATTCAGGAATTATGATTATTCGCCACGCAAGTCAAAGACAATCAACTCTTTTCATGATTCACAATTCAAAAATCAAAATTGTCTCGATTCAAAATTCAAAACAAATCAAAAGCTGATGGCTGGCATTTACATCCACATTCCTTTTTGTGCCAAGCGTTGCGTCTATTGCGATTTCTATTCCACCACACGGGCGGAGCAAAAAAAGGCATACGTGGATGCCGTATGCCGCGAACTGGCCGAACGTCGTGGGTATTTACACTCAGCCGTTGTAGAAACGGTTTACTTTGGTGGCGGAACTCCTTCGCAACTATCGGCTCACGACCTTGAGTGCATCCTGACCCATATTTTCGGAAACTATAATGTGTCGGCCGATTGTGAGATTACCATGGAGGCCAACCCCGACGATTTGGACGACGCATACGTGCAACAATTGCGCAGACTTCCCTTCAACCGACTCAGCATGGGCATACAGACATTCCACGACCCAACACTGCATTTGCTCCAACGCCGGCACTCGGCCAAGGAGGCAGCCGAGGCGTATGTCCGTTGCCGCGAGGCAGGATTTGCCAACATCAGCATCGACCTGATGTATGGGTTGCCTGGGCAGACATTGGAATTGTGGCGCGAGGATGTGGCGCGTGCCATCGACCTGCATCCCCAACACATTTCGTCATACGCATTGACCTACGAGGATGGAACGGCTCTTTGGAAACTTCGGCAGGCAGGCAAGGTGCGTGAAGCAGACGAAGAGACAAGCCGCGCCATGTACACGCTGCTTGTCGATGAACTGAGGCAAGCAGGCTACCAGCATTATGAAATCTCCAATTTCTGCATGCCGTCGTTCCATTCACGGCACAACACCTCGTATTGGCAAGGGACGCCCTATCTCGGAGTCGGGGCAGGAGCCCATTCCTACGACGGTAGCTCACGGCAATGGAACAAGCCCGACTTGGATGCCTACCTTGCCTCCCGTCCCTTCTACAGGGAGGAACTCGACCTGCCCACCCGCTACAATGAGTTTGTGATGACCCGTCTGCGAACTGTTTGGGGCTTCTCCCTACAACAGTTGCTACACATATTCGGATCCACGCTACACGACTACTGCCTGCACGAGGCACAACCCCATATAGAGCGGCAACTGCTCGAAATTGTGGGCGACACCATCCGGCTAACTCCACAGGGTGTCTTTGTGTCCGACGGTATCATGAGCGACCTCATGTGGGTGGATTAGAGGCAAATCACTTGAGGTCGATAAGTTGGAAGCTGTGCGGCTTGAGGCTTACGGGAATCTTCTTCTGGCCCACGACCACATCCACCGAGACCGGTTCGTCGAGGAACGACTCGACTATTGCCTTGTCGTTGTCGTACTCGAAGAGAGAAACCTTTGAGGGACCCTCAAGAGTGGCTTTGAGGTCGCGGCAGAGGATTCTACGGATGGTGTTGAGAGCTGCGTCAGGATAGACATACAGGTCGGAAAAGTCGTCGGGGACTGTAAGGATGTAGATGTTGCCCTTGGAATACTTGCCTCTGAGGAGGATAGGATAGCCTGAGGTGCCACGCGAGAGCGGACGGCCTGCCGAAATCACCTCCCAAGTGTCGTTTGTGTAATAGTCAACCTGAGGAATAAGGATTTCCTTGCTGAGTTTGCCGGCACGACCGAAGTCGCTGACAAGAACGCGACCAATGACACTAACCTCTGCAAACTGAGCTATTTTCTCAGGAACGGCCTCAAGAAGCCCGGTCGTGACAACCACATCACCGCCTCTGTGAAGCTGGGCATCAATCTTCCTGACGAGATTCGGGTCGCTCTTGGCCTGTTCGGTAAGGAGCACCACCTGCTGGTCGGTTGGGAACTCCGAATACATGTCCATAGGAAGGCCTATCATGCCGAAATAGTTCTGGAGGAAATCATCGCCCGGGGTGTGGAAACACTTGTACGACTTGACTCCCACAGGATTGCCCAACTGCCCTACAACGGGGTCGATTTTCTCGAACACATAACCGGCAAGCCTTGCCAGGGTCGTAGGTTGGGTGCCTTTCCATGGCTTCATCATCTCATCCCAGTCGAAGCTGGTTCCCGTGCCCTGCCAGGGAGTCTTGAGACGTTCCTCAAGTTTCACGCCGATGAGCTGCCGATAGTCGAAGAGTGCCATTTCGGGAGCCTTGGCGAACATCGTGAGCCAAAGCTGCTCCGCATAGCGGTAGGCACCCATCCCGATGCCGCCTGAATCGACCCAACCACCACCGTTGTTGTTGTTGAGGTGCTGGAAATAGGTGATGATGTTGTAGCTCTCATAATTCTGAAGATGCTGGTTGCCCGATGGGTCGCGAGTCTCCGTGCCAGTCCAGACACCATCGAATATCTTGGGGCCATGCTCAAGGTCGAAGCCGCATCCCTGGAAATCATCATACCAGTTAGGGTATTTGATAATGACCTTCACGTTAGGATTGACCTTCTTCGCCGGATTGATAACGAGGCTCTGACCAGCCTCTGTCATCTGCTTGAGACGGAACTCCGACCAACTCAAGTCGCCCTTTGCCTCGATGCAAGCGTCGCACTTGCAATCCACGAAGAAGAAGTCGTCCAAGATGAAGAGGTCGAAATTCTTTGCCGTGTATTCAGCTATTTCCTGAACTTTCTTCCTGTCTTCGGGCCTTGTGTAGCAATAAGTCTCGAAATTGTTGGCCTCACTGATTGTGTAGGTGATGCCACCACAAACCTCCACGCCCTGCTTCTGGAAGAATTTCTTTGCGGCATCGAGAGTGGCCTGCGGAACAATCTTGGTGTCGCGATGCGTCTCAAGGTAAATCCTATCGACCTTCAGTTGCGATGAAATGGTTTTCCAGGTTGACTCAAGCCAGGCAGGGTCACCCATTTTCTCTACTTCGTAAGCGCGAGTGTAGATAGACACTCTGTAGTTCTTGTAGTTGCCAGCGACAAGCGATGGTACCAAAGTAAAGACTAAAGCAATAGTTGCCAATACTTTTCTCATTTTTTCATTGGATATTAGAGTGGGTCCTTCTTCTTTCTGTTTTCCCGGGTTTCGAGGGAAGTAAGAACCCATATTCTCCCCTGGCACCCATTGTCCAAGACTCCCCTTCGACACGGCGAAAGTAGGGCAAATCGAAGCCAAGACAAAATAAAACACACTGTTTTTTACAGCATATCGTAGAGAAGCAGCCCATCCTGTGCAAAATGAAAAGTACAGATTAAATTTCAGGCATATCATTGCCTAAGTCGAGACACTCTTGTGCATCCGACACCGACACTACGACGGCTACCAGGCACAGCTTCCTACCAAAATGTGCGTCCAATACTTCCCAAACGAGAGGTCTGTAAAAAAAAATTTGAGGCCGGAAATTTTTTTTTTGAGCCCAGTAATTTCCATCGGCCTGTACAGGTCGTAACATGTAGCATTGACCACGATAGGAAAACATTCGTTTCCCACACTCGGATATATCCTGCCAGCCTGTATGGGAAATATTTCATGACGAACTCTTGTAATTCGTGGATTTTGACTAATTTTGCGAAAAATTAAACAAACAACATATTTTTATGGAATACAATTTCAGGGAAATTGAAAGGAAATGGCAACAGCGGTGGGTGGAGCAACAGACCTATCGGGTAACTGAAGACAAATCGAAAAAGAAATATTATGTGTTGAACATGTTTCCCTACCCCTCTGGTGCGGGACTACATGTGGGTCATCCGTTGGGATACATTGCCAGCGACATCTACGCGCGATACAAACGCCTGCAAGGATTCAACGTGCTGAACCCGATGGGGTACGACTCGTATGGCCTGCCTGCCGAGCAGTATGCCATCCAAACGGGGCAGCATCCTGCCATCACCACGGTGAACAACATCGACCGCTATCGCCAACAACTGGACAAGATTGGTTTCTCGTTCGACTGGAACCGCGAGGTCCGTACCTGCGACCCTGGATATTACCACTGGACCCAATGGGCATTCCAGAAAATGTTCAACAGCTTCTATTGCAACGGTCGCCAACAGGCCCAGCCCATCGAGACGCTCGTGGAATGGTTCGCCAAGAACGGCACCGAAGGACTTGACGTGGCCTGCGGCGAGGAACTGCATTTCTCGGCCGAAGAGTGGAACCGCATGAGCGAGAGGGAGCAACAAAATGTACTGATGAACTATCGCATTGCCTATCTTGGCGAGACAATGGTGAACTGGTGCCCGAAGCTCGGCACGGTGTTGGCCAACGACGAGGTGGTGGATGGTGTGAGCGAACGCGGTGGTTTCCCCGTGGTACAAAAGAAAATGCGCCAATGGTGTCTGCGTGTGAGCGCATACGCGCAACGTCTGCTCGACGGACTGGAAACCATCGAATGGACCGATTCGCTGAAGGATGCCCAACGCAACTGGATAGGCCGCTCGGAAGGAACGGAAATGGAGTTCAAGGTGAAGGATTCGGACGTGAGCTTCACCATATTCACGACCCGTGCCGACACCATTTTTGGAGTCACCTTCATGGTGCTGGCTCCCGAGAGCGAGTTGGTGGCGGCATTGACCACCCCAGCACAGCAGCAGGAAGTGGATGCGTATCTGGAACGAACCAAGAAGCGCACCGAACGCGAACGCATTGCCGACCGCAGGGTGACGGGTGTGTTCTCCGGCTCATACGCCATCAATCCGCTCACCCAAGAGGCCATTCCTGTGTGGATTTCGGACTACGTGCTGGCCGGCTACGGCACAGGAGCCATCATGGCCGTGCCTGCACACGACAGCCGCGACTATGCTTTTGCCAAGCATTTCGACCTGCCCATCATCCCGTTGATTGAGGGTGCCGACGTAAGCGAGGAAAGTTTCGATGCCAAGGAAGGCATCATGATGAATTCGGCCAACGAAGAAATCAGCCTGAACGGACTGACCGTAAAGGAAAGCATTGCCGCCATGAAGAAGTATGTGACGGAAAAGCAACTGGGACGTGTGAAGGTGAACTACCGCCTGCGCGACGCCATCTTCAGCCGCCAACGTTATTGGGGCGAGCCTTTCCCCGTGTATTACAAGGACGGGATGCCCTACATGATTCCCGAGCAATACCTACCCATAGAGCTTCCCGAAGTGTCGGACTTCAAGCCTACCGAAACGGGCGAACCTCCATTGGGACATGCCACACGCTGGGCTTGGGACACCGCGACCAACACGATTGTAGGCAATGAACGGATTGACAACGCTACCGTATTCCCGATAGAGCTCAACACAATGCCTGGTTTTGCAGGTTCGTCGGCCTACTATCTGCGCTATATGGATCCCCACAACGACAAGGCACTCGTGTCGGCCGAAAACGACCAATACTGGCAGAATGTGGATTTGTATGTGGGAGGTTCGGAACATGCCACCGGCCACCTCATCTACGCCCGTTTCTGGAACAAGTTCCTGCACGACACAGGTTTCAGCGTGAAGGAAGAGCCGTTCCAAAAGTTGGTGAACCAAGGCATGATTCAAGGCCGAAGCAATTTTGTATATCGCATCAAGGACACCAACACGTTTGTGAGCCTTAACCTGAAGGGGCAGTACGACGTGACTCCGCTACACGTCGATGTGAACATGGTCGCAAACGACATCCTCGACATCGAGGCCTTCAAGGCATGGCGACCCGAGTACAACGATGCCCAATTTGTGCTGGAAGACGGGAAGTACGTGTGCGGATGGGCCGTCGAGAAAATGTCGAAGTCGATGTTCAATGTGGTGAACCCCGACATGATTGTGGAGCGATATGGTGCCGATACGCTTCGTATGTACGAGATGTTCTTAGGACCGGTGGAGCAGAGCAAACCGTGGGACACCAATGGCATCGACGGTGTGCACCGTTTCTTGAAAAAACTTTGGGGCTTGTTCTTCGACCGCAACGGTCGTTTCCTGCCTGTAGAGGGAACCGCAAGCAAGGAATCGCTGAAGAGTGTCCACAAACTCATCAAGAAAGTGACCGGCGACATCGAAGCATTCTCGTACAACACATCCATCAGCGCATTCATGATTTGTGTAAACGAACTGGTGCAGCAGAAATGCAACAACAAGGACTTGCTGACACAGGTGGTGGTGCTGATTGCCCCCTTTGCGCCTCACTTGGCTGAGGAATTGTGGGAGCAACTCGGGCACGACAGCAGCGTGTGCGATGCGCAGTGGCCCGTATGCAACGATGACTACCTGAAGGAAGACACCATCCGTTACACCATTTCGTTCAATGGAAAGGCTCGTTTCAACATGGAGTTCCCTACCGATGCCGATGCCGCCACCATTCAGGATGCCGTGTTGAAGGATGCCCAAAGCCTGCGCTGGACGGAGGGCAAGACACCCAAAAAAGTGATTGTAGTTCCTCGCAAAATAGTAAACATAGTCATCTGAAAAATGCAAAAGCTTACCCGCCACCAGATGTGGCGTGAATTCAAGGATTACACCAGCGTGACTTTGGGATTGGCCTGCTACGCATTGGGATGGGTGTTGTTCATGCTTCCTTACCAAATTGTGACAGGGGGTGTCACCGGTGTGGCCGCCATGGTCTATTATGCCACAGGAGTGCAAATCCAAGTGACCTATTTTGCCATCAACATGTGCCTGCTCATTGCCGCCTTGCGGATTCTTGGTTGGAGATTCTGTGTCAAGACCATCTATGCCATTTTCACGTTGACTGGATTCCTCACCCTGTTCCAGCATGTGTTTCGCGATGACGACGGCAATCTGCTGATGATACTGGGCAGCGACCAGGTTTTCATGTCGGTGGTCGTGGGCAGCATCATCCTGGGATTCGGCATCGGTTTGGTCTTCACCCGCAACGGAAGTACAGGAGGAACGGACATCATAGCCTGGATCATCAACAAATACAAGGACATCACCCTTGGCCGACTAATCATGTTCATCGACATCATCATCATCACATCGAGTTATTTTATCTTTGGCGACGTGCAGAAAATCCTGTTCGGCTATGTGGTCATGTTCATATCGAGCTTTGTGATAGACTATGTGGTCAACTCAGTTTCGCAATCGGTGCAGTTCCTGATATTCTCAAAGAAAAGCGATGAAATAGCAGAAGCCATCAACACGGTTGCCCATCGTGGTGTGACGATACTTCATGGGATGGGATGGTACAGCAAGCAAAACATGGAAGTGGTTGTGGTGATGGCACGCAGGACACAAACGGGTGAGATATTCCGATTGATACGCGACATCGACCCCAAGGCATTCATTTCGCAGAGTAAGGTCGTGGGAGTGTATGGTGAAGGATTCGACCGGATAAAAAAATAAGCCATGGCCAAGAGCGAGGAACTAACCCCCATGATGAAGCAATTCTTCGACTTGAAGAAGAAGCATCCCGATGCCATCCTGCTGTTTCGATGTGGGGATTTCTACGAGACCTACGCACAGGATGCAGTGACGGCATCGGAGATTCTGGGCATCACACTCACCAAGCGGTCGAGCGTCATCGAAAGCTCACCTCAGATGGCGGGCTTCCCTTTCCACGCCCTTGACACCTATCTGCCCAAGCTGATTCGTGCCGGCAAGCGGGTAGCCATCTGCGACCAGTTGGAGGATCCCAAGCTGACGAAAAAGTTGGTGAAGCGAGGCATTACCGAACTGGTGACACCAGGCGTAGCCATTGGCGACAATGTGTTGTCGTACAAGGAAAACAACTTCCTGGCAGCCGTTCATTTCGGGAAAGGAGCCTGTGGTGTGTCGTTTCTCGACATATCGACAGGCGAGTTCCTGACAACCGAAGGCACTTACAGCTACGTGGATAAACTGTTCGGCAACTTCGCCCCCAAGGAGATTTTGTTCGAGAGGGGCAAGAGGTCGCTTTTTGAAGCCAATTTCGGCAACAAGCACTATACGTTCGAGCTCGACGATTGGTGCTTTTCAGAGCCTACATCGCGCGAGAGACTGCTGAGGCACTTCGAGACAAAAAACCTCAAAGGATTCGGCGTGGAGCACCTAAAGAACGGCATTGTGGCCTCTGGTGCCATCCTACAGTATCTCGACATTACGCAGCACTATCAAATCGGCCATATCACTTCGCTCAACCGAATAGAGGAAGACCGTTTTGTGCGCATGGACAAATACACCATCCGTAGTCTCGAACTGCTCAACAGCATGAACGACGATGGGAAATCGTTGCTCGATATCATCGACCACACCCTCACCCCCATGGGAGGCCGCCTGATGCGCCGATGGCTTGTATTCCCACTCAAGGACGAAAAACCCATCAACGAAAGGCTCGACGTGGTGGATTACTTTTTCCGCAAACCAGACTTCCGCGTTTTCATTCAAGACATGCTCCGCCTGATTGGCGACTTGGAACGAATCGTCTCAAAAGCTGCCGTAGGGCGAATCTCGCCACGCGAGGTCGTGCAACTGAAAATTGCCCTGCAATGTGTCGAGCCTATCAAAAACGCCTGTCTGAATACCGACAACAAAAGCCTGAAATGTATAGGCGAGCAACTCAACCCGTGCGAAAGCATCAGGAAACGCATTGCCAGGGAAATCCAGCCGGATCCACCATTGATGGTCAACAAAGGCGGGGTGATTGCCGATGGCGTGAATGCGGAATTGGATGAATTGCGCAGGATTGCGTACAGCGGCAAGGACTATCTGCTGCAAATCCAAGCGCGGGAGAGCGAAACCACCGGCATACCATCGTTGAAGATTGCCTATAACAACGTGTTTGGCTACTACATTGAAGTGCGAAACACCTACAAGGACAAGGTGCCCGCCGAATGGATACGGAAGCAAACATTGGTCAATGCCGAGCGATACATCACGCAAGAGCTGAAAGAATACGAAGAGAAGATTCTTGGTGCCGAGGACAAGATCCTGGCACTTGAGACCAAGCTATACAACGACCTGGTGATCGCACTGACCGAATACATATCGTCCATCCAGCTGAATGCCACCAAGCTGGCACAGCTCGACTGTCTCCTTAGTTTTGCATCGGCATCGCAGGAAAACAAGTATATCCGTCCGGTCATCGACGAAAGCAACGTACTCGACATTTGTCAGGGGAGGCATCCAGTGATTGAGAAACAACTGCCTGTTGGCGAACAATACATAGCCAACGACGTTTACTTGGACAACGAGACGCAGCAAATCATCATCATCACCGGTCCGAACATGGCGGGTAAATCGGCGTTGCTCCGACAAACAGCACTGATTACCCTGTTGGCACAAATAGGATGTTTCGTGCCGGCCGACAGCGCACGTATCGGGTTGGTCGATAAGATTTTCACCCGTGTAGGAGCCAGCGACAACATTTCGGTGGGCGAATCGACCTTTATGGTGGAGATGAACGAGGCCGCCGACATCCTGAACAACATGACCCCACGCAGCCTGGTCCTGTTCGACGAATTGGGACGTGGCACTTCCACCTACGATGGCATCAGCATAGCCTGGTCGATAGTAGAATACATCCATGACCATCCCAAGGCACAAGCCCGCACGCTCTTCGCCACACATTATCACGAGCTGAACGAAATGGAAAAGACATTCAAGCGCATCAAGAACTATAATGTGTCGGTGAAGGAAACAGACAATAAGGTCATCTTCCTTCGCAAATTGGAACGGGGAGGCAGCGAGCACTCTTTTGGAATACATGTAGCCAAGATGGCAGGAATGCCCAAAAGCATTGTCAGCCGTGCCAACGACATCCTGCGACAGTTGGAGCAGTCCAACCCCGAGCAAGGCATTACAAAATCCGCCACCGCCAACATTGGCCAAACGAAGGAAGGAGTACAACTCAGTTTCTTCCAACTCGACGACCCCGTGTTGTGTCAAGTCCGCGATGAGATACTGATTCTCGACATCAACAACCTCACGCCGGTGGAGGCATTGAACAAGCTAAACGAAATAAAGAAAATTGTGAGAGGGAAATAATCCTGCTCACCCATACTCACAATCATGTCAACAGTCATCTATCCCAGTCCAATTTTCGGACCCATCCAAAGTCGTAGGTTAGGGGTTTCCTTAGGAATAAACCTGATGCCAGCCGATGGCAAGATATGCACCTTCAACTGTGTATATTGTGAATGTGGATTCAATGAGGCGCATCGGCCATGCGGCAAACGGCCAACCCGCGAGGAGGTTCGCGATGCCCTGTGTGCCAAGTTGGCCGACATGCAAGTCCATGGGCCGGAACCCGACGTGCTGACATTTGCCGGCAATGGAGAGCCGACCGCACACCCAGACTTTGCCGGCATCATCGACGACACACTCTCGCTGCGCGACAGGTTTTTTCCACAAGCCAAGGTGAGCGTACTCAGCAACGCCACCTTCATCCATCGCGACAATGTATTCAAGGCCTTGCTTAGGGTCGATAACAACATTCAGAAACTCGACACAGCCGACCGCGACTACATCAGCAAGACCGATCGGCCGACAGGGGCATACGATGTTGCGGAAACGACAACCCGCTTGGCCGAGTTCCAAGGACACGTCATCATCCAAACCATGTTCATGAAAGGAAACGGATTCGACAACACCTCCGACCGTTTCGTCCTTCCTTGGATTGAAGCATTGAAAAAAATCAAGCCGGCACGTGTCATGATTTATACCATTGCCCGGGAAACTCCGATGAAGGGATTGGAAAAGGCTTCGAGAGAAGAACTCGACGGAATCGCCCATCGGGTGGCAGAGGCAGGATTTCAATGTACGACATCATACTAAGTTCAAAATATCTAAAACCCAATATCCATGAAAAAAACACTACTTTGCACCATGCTGTTGCTAACCATGCTGTCGTGTAAGCAAAACCACTATGATGTCGTGATAGTCGGAGGCACACCCGGTGGCATCATGACCGCAATCTCCGCTGCCCGCATGGGGCAAACAGCCCTCTTGCTCGAACGCACGAGCCACATCGGAGGCCTTCCTGCCAATGGTTTGGGAGCTACCGACATTGCCACCAGGGGCGCGACTACAGGCTTGTTCCTCGAATTTGTGAACAACATCAAACAAAAGTACACCGAAAAGTATGGCGCGGATTCGCAACAGTTGAGGGACTGTTCGGACGGCTACCACTTTGAGCCCAGCATGGCGCAAGAGGTGTTCGATGAGATGATTGCCGCTTGTGGCCGTCGCATCAAGGTCCGAACCATGCGGCAGTTCGACGCCCTCGCCGAAAACGTGACCAAAACAGGCCAACAGATTGTATCCATCCGTGTGCTCGACCGGAAGGATGGAACGATGGAAGAATATTTTGGCAAGGTGTTCATCGACGCCACCTACGAAGGCGACCTCGGGGCGGCTGCGGGCGTGCCATTCCGCACACGACGCGAAGGCCGTTCGGAACACAACGAGCCGGTAGGTGGACGGATGTATCAGTTTTGGCGTGGACCCATAGAGGAATGCTCCACCTTCGAGGGCGACAACACCATCCAAGCCTACAACTACCGCCTTTGCCTGACAAGCGACAAGGACAACCAGATAGCATTCCGCAAACCTGAAACGTACAATCGCGAAGAGTACCTGTCGTTGGTCGATGACGTGTTGTATGGCTACAACACCAATCCCAACAGCCAATTCGTGACAAACGCCGAGCGAAAAGCCAACATGGAGGCCATCCTCGCTGGAGGGAAGACGCAGATCGACGGCGACCCCTGGGGGGTCGATAAGCTCACCAACATGGTAAGGCTTCCCAATGGCAAGAACGATGCGAACAACCAACACCTGGCTTTCATCTCCACCGATTTGCCCGAAGAGAACTGGGAATGGCCCACCGCATCGTGGGAATGGCGCGACGCATTCGCCAAGCGGCTACGCGACTATACCGAAGGGCTTTTCTGGTTCGCGTCCCACGATGAAGCCCTCCCCAAAAGCTTCCGCGAAGCCGTGATGCAATGGGGATATGCCGCCGATGAATACACCGACAACGACAATTTCCCCCGACAGGTATATGTCCGCGAGGGAAGGCGTTTCGAGGGCATGTATTTCTTTACGGCCAACGATGCCATCATCGACCCATCCACAGGGAAAGCCCCACTTCACAAGAACAGCATCACGGCCAGCCATTACAATCTCGACTCGCACGCTCATCATAAGCGTGAGCCGTATCGTGTCCATCTGGACGGCTTCCTCACCTACGACACTCCTGTCTATAACGTACCTTACGGAGTCATCGTGCCCAAGGAGGTGACCAACCTCCTGTTGCCAGTGCCTGTGTCGGGTACTCACATCGGCTTTTCCACGCTTAGGATGGAACCCTGCTGGATGGCTTTGGGGCAAGCTGCCGGCGTGGCCGCAACCCTTTCCATCCGCAACCAGACAACGGTGCAGGACGTTGACATCAGCACCCTACAGGATGAACTGCTCAAGCAAAAAGTCACACTGGTATATATGCCAGGACACTCTCCCGAAGATACCAATTTCATTACCTTACAAAAAGAAGCATTAAAATGACTGCGGAAACCATGAAACATTCTCTTTTCCTCATGCTGGCAGCGGCCATCCTGCCGCTTGCCTCCTGTAAAGAGTCGCCTTCCAATCTCGATTGTGTCGATCCCACCATCGGAAGCATCAGCCAATTGCTTGTCCCTACCCGGACAACCGTGCAACTGCCTTTCCAAGTGGTGCGATGGGATCCTGCCAGAACCGACTTGACAGACGACCACATAGCCGATTTCCCATTGACCCTCACCTCTCATCGGCAACAATACGTGTTTGGATTCCTGCCCATCGTGGGCAAGGACATGGAAAACGTTTGGGCCTACAAGCAAGAGTCCGACCATGAGCTTTGCAAGCCACACTACTACAGCGTTGACCTGCAAGGCTGTTCTCTTCAGTTCGCGCCGGAGAAAAAAAGCGGCATCATACAACTCGACTTCAACGCCGAGGGAGAGCGATTCCTGCGCTTGCGAAACCTCAACGAAAACAGCACATTCAAGCTTGTCGATGAACACACTATCGCAGGAGAAGCCTCGTTCAGTGGAATGAAAGCCTACACCTACATCTGCAGCGACGAGCCTATGTCCGCTCCACAATATCTTGCCCCTGACGACCATCGTTGCCTCCTGGTCTCAATGGGCGACAATGTGAAGACCGTGAAAGTGAAGTATGCCATCAGCTACATCAGCAGCGAGCAGGCCAAGCAAAACCTACAGCACGAGATACCCGATTTCGACTTTCAGAAAGTATGCCGATCAGGACAAAAGGCTTGGGAAGACCGTCTGGGTAGAATCAACGTAAGCGGAGGGACGGAAGCCCACAGGCGCATGTTCTACACGGCTTTTTACCGCTGCTCCGAACGCATGATCGACATCAACGAATACGGCCAATACTACAGTGCCTTCGACCATCAGGTGCACAGTACCGACCGACCGTTCTACACCGACAACTGGATATGGGACACCCACATCGCCCTTGAACCCCTGGAGACCATATTGAGCCCTACGATGGAAGAACAACGGCTAAACTCATACGTCGAAATGTACCGACAAGCTGGTGAGATGCCCTCGTTTGCCATCATCAGCGGTGCATGGCCCGCCATGACCGGCAACTTCGTGGCCGTATGGATGGCCGACTGCATGAACAAGGGCCTGGATTTCGACATCGCGAAAGGTTACGAAGGCGTTCGGAAAAACTCGCTCGAATGTACGTTGCTGCCATGGCGCGACGGCCCCAAATGCGAACTCGACGATTTCTATCACGAGCATGGCTACATGCCGGCACTGCGTCCCGACGAGGAAGAGACCTGCCCGCGCGTCGAAAACAATTGGGAAAAGCGGCAGGCCGTTTCCATCACCACAGCCAACAGCTATTCCGACTGGGCCATCGCACAAATAGCCCGACGATTGGGAAAGACCGACGACGAAGCGTTGTTTCTCCGAAAGGCTGCCAATTACAAGAACGTATATAACCCCGCCACCAAGTTGCTATGGCCAAAGGACAAGGATGGGAAATGGGTCGAGGGAGTCGATCCACGCTACATGGCACGCCCCTACTACACCGAGAACAACGCCTACACCTTTACTTGGGATGTGAAACACGACATTGCAGGGCTTGCCTCGTTGATGGGTGGCAAAAAGCAGATGGAAGCCAAACTTGATGAACTGTACCACATTCCGCTTGGCACCTCCAAGTTCCAATTCTACTACAAACTGCCCGACAACACAGGCATGATAGGCCAGTACAGCATAGGCAACGAACCAAGTTTCCACATACCCTATCTTTACGACTATGTGGGAGCCCCCTGGAAAACCCAAAAACGTATTCATCAGGTCATCGACTGCTATTTCAACGACGGGTATCTTGGAATGCCCGGCGACGAGGATGGCGGCGGCATGTCGGCGTTCCTCGTGTTCTCCATGATGGGGTTCTTCCCCGTCACCCCCGGCCTGCCCATATACGCCATCGGGAGCCCCTTCTTTGAGCATATCGACATAGCCCTACCTTCCGGTAAGACATTCACCGTCGATGCAAGGAACTACTCGGAGGACAACAAATACATACAGAGTGCCCGACTTAATGGCAAGCTTTTGGAAAAGACCTGGTTCACCCACGAGGAACTCATGCAAGGGGGAACGCTCGAACTTGTCATGAGCCGCACCCCCAACAGGCAGTGGGGCAGCGGCGAGGCGGCCGCCCCACCCTCCAGCCTGAGCCTCGACTTCATGGCTCAGTAAGCCTGCCTCATCGATTGACTTGTCGTTTTTTTGAATGATACTATTAGATTTCAATATTAAGGTTATGATCAAACATTTATTATCTACGCTGGCCATCATTACAATCATGATGTCGGCATGTAAGCCCGTCACGGCACCCGAACCCTTCGGAGCAGTGCCCAGTGAGCAACAGTTGGCATGGCACGAATTGGAGTACTATGCCTTCATACACTTCTCCATGAACACCTTCACCGACCAGGAATGGGGTGATGGAGGTACCCCCGTATCAGCTTTCAACCCCGACAAACTCGATGTGCACCAATGGGTGAACACTTGCAAGGACGCAGGCATGAAAGGCATCATGATTACAGCCAAACACCATTGCGGCTTTTGCCTGTGGCCATCTGCCTACACAGAATACTCCGTCAAGAATTCTCCTTGGAAAGATGGGAAAGGCGATATCATCAAGGAACTGTCAGAAGCTTGCCGCGAGGCAGGACTACGCTTCGGCGTGTATCTCTCGCCTTGGGACCGCAACCATGCCCAGTATGGATTTCCTGAATACATCACTTATTTCCGCAACCAGCTGACGGAACTGCTATCCAACTATGGCGACATCTACGAAATGTGGTTCGACGGTGCGAACGGTGGTGACGGTTATTATGGAGGGGCATGGGAAAAGCGCAAGATTGATGCCACCACCTATTACGACTGGGAGAACACATGGGCGTTGGCACGTCAATTACAGCCCAACATCGTGATGTTCAGCGATGGCGGTCCTGAAATACGTTGGTGTGGCAACGAACGTGGATATATCGGAGAGACCAACTGGAGCAAGATCAACAAGGGCGAATTTCATCCAGGTGTGGCCAAGAAGGAAATCCTGGAACACGGACTCCCCGATGGCAATGCATGGATTCCGGGGGAAGTCGATGTGAGCATTCGTCCGGGATGGTTCTACCACGCCAAGGAAGACTCTCTGGTGAAGTCGGTCGATAAACTTATGGAAATCTACTACACTTCCGTAGGACGTAACGGGAACCTCATCCTGAACGTGCCAGTCGATACCCACGGGCTCATCCACGAAATCGACGTGCAACGTCTGAAAGACTTTGCCGAAGCCCGCCGCAAGGCATTCGCCAAGAATTTGGCGGCCGAGGCCACCTACGAGGCCACACCAGTGCGTGGTTCTGGCTATGAGGCTGAAAAGGCCTTCGATGGAGACAAGTTGACCTACTGGGCAACTCCCGACGATGTCACCTCCGGTTCGCTTACCGTCACGCTGAAAGAAACGGTAAAAGTGAACAAAGTGTTGTTGCAGGAGCACATCCGCCTTGGACAACGTGTGAGGTCGTTCACCGTGGAAGCACTTGTCGATGGTACTTGGAAACAAGTGGCAGAGGGCACTACCATTGGTTATAAACGCATCCTGTGTTTCCCAGAGACAATGACCCGACAGCTTCGCATCACCATTACCGACAGTGCTGCATGTCCACTCATCCAAAACATCGAAATCTATTAATACGCATGAAAACCGTTCTATTTTCCTTCATTTGCGCCAGCATGTTGCTGGTAGGTTGCAGCAAGAAATCCGATCCAAAGTATTTTCCAGAAGATCCTGACCCGATAGCTCCCACCGAAAAGATAGCGTTATTCAATGGACAAAACTACGACGGTTGGGATTTATGGGTACGTCCCGACAGTTTTGCCTTGCCTGCTGACGAATTGTTCACGGTGTCCGATGGAGCCATGCACATCACCGGACAGGGTTATGGAGGCTGCACCACCCGGCAAGCCTACAAGGATTACCACCTCACCATGCAGTTCCGCTTCGTGGGCGAAGCCTTCGCCGACCGTGTCGGCAAGACAGCCGATGGAGGGTTGCTTTTCCACTGCGTAGGTCCCGAAGGGCTCTACGGCGGCATCTGGCACCTGTCGTTCGAATGCAACATCATCCAGGGTCGTTGTTGCGACCTGATAGTAGTGGGAAATCGCAAGCAACACCCCGATTTGCTCCGTGTCAAGGCCAACGTAAACGAGAACGGGCGTTGGGAACCCGATGCCACAAAGGCGCAGGTGCGAGCCTTGGTGGCAGGCGGACGAGTGGATAACCTCATGTACGACGGCACTTGGAAGGACGAAGCGTCGCAACCCACCGTGGCACCCGAAAAGCCCTACGGCGAGTGGAACACCCTTGAGCTGGTGTGCAAGGGAAACACCGCCGAATACATTCTCAACGGCAAGACCCTGCTTCGGTTGTTCGACCTCGAACCGGCAGCCGGACGCATCCAGTTGCAAAGCGAGTGTCACGCCATTGAGTATCGCAACATCACCATCGAACCGGCGAAGTAAGCCACCCTCTCTTTTGTCATCAACGCCGGACAACCGTCGATAGGAGGCTTTCGATAGGTTACAACGGGCAACGCCTATCTATCATAGTTGCAGCGGCTATCACTTCACATTGGAGTTGATAGTCGCTGCAATCTTTATATACACCCACATGCAAATGCGGTACTACACTTCATCGGCAAGTCCTGTATTCAATACGTGCATTTTCATATTTGTATGGTGACAAGACGGCCGAAGCCGGATTATCAAGATGAGCCCCATAAGGCCATTGTCACCAACCCGGATTCTGTGTCAGGTTGGGATTCATGGCAATGTCGTTCACCGATATCGGGTGGAAGTAGCAACGGTCGTTCCACACGATGGGTTCCTGCTGCATGTCGAGCAGCAAGGTGTGTCCGTCGGTATCCACGCCCCAACGGGTGTCGTATTTGCCACTTGCGTCGGGAGCCAGTTGCACGTAGGTATATACGATGTGTCCTTGTGCGCTTGGCTTTGCCCCTGTGTAGAAGTGGGCATCGGGTGTGCCGTCAAGGTCGAGGTCGATGTCGGTGTCGAAGTCCTTCACGTAGATGCCTTGCCACTTCATGCCCAACAGCGGGCCCTCTTTCCAACGCTGCAGGTCGGAGAATGCCGACGGCGTGTCTTCCCAGACAAGCTCGCACATGCGTTCGCGGCGCACTTCCATGATGACGGGATCGCTGACATTCTTGAAGAAATTCTCCTTCATGTAGGGGTCGAGCTCGGTAGGCTTGGTGGTGAGTCCACCCGTGATACCACCGCGTGCGCGGATGGCTCCTACCGACAGTGCCCAGTCGGCGTCGGTGAGGGTGCCCAGTTCGGCTTTCGCCTCGGCATAGTTGAGCAGGATTTCAGCATAGCGCATCCACACGTAGTTTTGTTCGCCGGTGTTCGATCCATCGTTGGCAACGATGTCGGTACAGAATTTCAATCCTTGGTAGCCGGTATAGGTCACACCAAAGTCGGGGAATACCGGGCCTTCGGAACGAGTCGTGCCAGGCACACGGATAATCTGTCCGATTCGCTTGTCGCGTCCTTCGAACTCCTCGAAGAATTGTTGGGTCTTGTAGGTGGGGTCGTCGGTGTAGCGGCTTCCGTCGAGCTTCAGGTAGAGGTTCATGAACTGACGGATGGGCGAGAAGGTGACTCCGAGCGACGATACGGTGCTCTTACGGTTCTCTGTGTTTTGGATGCCTTCGGCTGCGCTATAGACAGTGGCAAGCATTGTCTCGGTAGCAATGGGCGTGGAGGTGACGAACAATTCGCGATAAGGCTTCGCCCCATTGTTGTAGATGGAGAACTTGCCACTCTTGATGACCTTGTCGGCCGCATCGGCGGCACGCTGCAGCCATTTGTCGGCATCGGCCTCGCCATGATACTTGCGGAAGGTTCCTTCCCAAAGGCAGAAACGCGACTGGAAGCCAGCGGCCACAAGGCTGGTCACAACGGTGGCCGTGGAGTTGAAGTCGGAACTGATGTTCTTGCTTGCGAAGTCCAAATCCTCGAAAATCTTCTCTGCCACGTTGCCTCGCGGATCGCGTGGAGCCGTGAGCAACTCGTCATCGACATCGAGCGTATGGTCTATCCAAGGCACATCGCCGTAGGAACGGATCTTGTCGAAGTAGAACACAGCCCTCCAAAAGCGGGCGATGCCGGTGTAGTTGTTGCGGACGGCCTCGCTGAGTGCGGGGTTGTTGTTGTTGTCGAGGAAGTAGTTGATGTTGCGCAGCGTACCCCAGCTCCACGAGCCTTCCTGACTGGCATTGTACGAGCTGCGGAAGAAGGTGCTGATGGAGAAGTTGGCATTGATGTAGTTGTTGTTTGTATCTCCCCACGTGGCAAGACTGCTTCCCGGCAACCAGTTGTAGAACGAGTTGCAATACATGGCCAAACCGCTTTCGCTGGCAAACAATGCGTCTTTGCCTACCTTTGCTTTGGGGGTCTCGTCCAAGTCGCAAGCCGCCACAGTAAGCACCATTGCTATCAGATAAATATATTTTTTCATAGGATCGATTGTTTTAGAATGTTACACCAAGACCAAAAGTAATGCTCTTCAGGATAGGATAGCTATAGGTGGAACCACCATCGCTCATGATAGGCGACTTGTAGTAACCATCGTTGATCAGCGACTTGGTTTCAGAGTCCTCGCCGTTGATGCTGTTCACGTCAAACTGTTTCGAGTGCTTGTACATGGGCGACCAGCACCAGAGGTTTTCGGCCGAAGCATATACCTTGAGAGCCTGTAGGTGGATTTTGTTCACCAATTCCTTCGGGAAATTGTAACCTATCTGCACGTTCTTCAGACGGATGTATGCCACATTCTGCAAATACTTCGATTGTGGGATGTGCAGGGTTCGGTTTCCTTGGTGGGCAATGTAACCCCTGTAGCGTGGCCAGTAGGCATCCGTGTTGTCCTCGGTCCACCAATTGCCGATCATGCTTGTGGGAATGTTGGAGTACGGACGGCTGTATTGCCCCCAGAACATGGAGTTGTCGCCGCCGGGCCACCAGTTCTGCTTGCCGACACCTTGGAAGAAGAGGCTTGCGAAGATGCCGTTCCAATTGCCGCTCATGTTCAGGCTGAAGGTGTAGCGCGGCAACTTGTTGCCGATGACTTTTCGGTCGCCGGTATCGCCGATCTTCGAGTTTCCGAAGTCGATCTTGCCGTCGCCGTTGAGGTCTTTGAACTTGATGTCGCCAGGAGCCCACTCCGACATGGTGTTGTTGAACACGAAGCTTTGGTCGGGCAGTCCGGCTTTCAGCTTGCCGTCGGCATCGAAGTCGTCGGCTGTGTAGTAACCGTCATTTACGAATCCCCAGATTTCGCCGAGGGTCATGCCGCCGTAGTAGCTGAAGTTCTGGATGTCGGTGTTTGCGGGTCCGCCAATGGTCATCTCGTCGTTGGGGAACTTGTCGATTTTCGATTTCGCATCGGCCAGTGTACCCTTGATTTCATAGCTGAAAGGCTTGTCGGCCAATGTGAGCTTGTCGCGCCAGGTGAGGGTTACTTCCCATCCGCGTGTCGTCATGTCGGCATAATTGCCTTTAGGCGCACTGGCTCCATATACAGCCGGAAGTGGTGTGCCGGTGACATACATGTCGGTAGTCTTGCGGATGTAGTAGTCGGCACTCAGGGTAAGGCGGTCGTTCAGGAATGCGAAGTCGCCACCGAAGTTGGTGGTGGTGGAGGTTTCCCAGGTCAGTCCTTCGGGTATCGGCGAAGGCGCGCTGGTCGATAGGTTCTTCTGGCCATTGATGATTCGCTGTTGCTGTGAGAAGCTGAAGAGTTCCTGGAAAGCGTATGGATTGATGTTACCATTGCCAAGAGAACCATACGATGCACGGATTTTCAGGTTCGAGATGGCCTTGGCATCGACCTTCCACCATGGTTCCTGTGAGATGCGCCATCCGGCCGATGCCGATGGGAAGAATTTCCACTGTGAGTTGGTGGGGAACTTGGAGGATCCGTCGTATCGTCCGCTGAATTCCACCAGATAGCGGTCGTTGAAAGCGTAGTTGGTACGGAAGAAACCTCCTGCTATGCGCCATTTGTTGTAGCTGCTGCTGATGGTGGTCGATCCGGTGGTAAGGTTGATGTTCTCGGCGCCCTCATAGATTTTGGAAGCACGGTGCATGAAGCCGTAGTCGTAGATGGACTGCTCGTAGTTGTAGCCCACCATGGCTTTCACGTCGTGTACGCCGAACACCTGTGCGTACTGGGCATAGATGTTGGTGGCCAGGTATTTGGTAGTGCTCTTGGAGTTGTAGATGGCATCGTATGAGCTGCCGGTGTATTGCACGGCATCATTGACCCCCGTCTTGTAGGGCACTGGCGACTGCACGCCATTGACGGCGTTGTCGTCGTAGCGGAACGTCACGTCGCCATTCACCGTGATGCGGTTCTTCCAGATGTTGGCGGTGAAGCCTGTGGTGTTGCGCAGCACTCGTTTCGTGGAGTCCTGGTAGTTGTTTTGGCATACGAACGAACCCAGGATGGTGGCACCAGCCCATGTGAGGGAGTTGTCGGGGTTGAAAAGCACGTTGAGCGGCTGTCCTTCCGATTCGAGTGCGTACCACACCGAACCTTCGCCCACGTTCATGGGGTTGTGGTATTCCATTTGGCTGAACTCGAAGTTGTTGCTCACCTTGAGCCATTCGGTCACCTTCACATTACCCTTGGCGCGTATGTTGAAGGTCTTGTACTTGTCGGGGTCGAAGTTGAAGATACCGTCTTGGGCATAGAAACGACCCGACACGAGGAAGTTGGCCTTTTCGCCGCCGCCTTGCACGTTGAGATTGTGCTCGTGGCCTGTCGATTGGTCCTTGTACAGCAGGTCGTACCAGTCGGTGCTGCCGTAGTACGAATACTTGCCGTTCGACTCCGTCACCACGCCTGTGGCACCACCGCGCAGGTTCTGCAACCAGGCATCGGTGATTTTCAGTGTGGAGTGGAACTTCGAGGGGATGGAGTTCTGGTATCCCTTGATGGCCTCCATGTAATAGTCGGTATAGGCCACCGGGTCGGTCAACACCTCGGGCACCACCGTGGGCGACTTCATGATGAAATTGCCATTGTAGCTCACCTGAACCTTGTCCTTGTTAGGATCCTTGGTGGTGATGAGCACCACACCGTATGTAGCCCGCGCACCATAGATGGCCGCCGCCGATGCGTCTTTCAGCACAGACACGCTGGCCACGTCGCTGGGGTTCAGCATCGAGGGATCGCCTTCCACGCCATCGATGAGCACAAGGGCGTTGCCACCCTGTCCGATAGAACCCGTACCACGGACCTGGAATCCCGACGAGCGGGTGGGCTTGCCATCGGCAAACGTAAGCTGTACGTTGGGGATGGCTCCCTGCAGGCCCTGCGAGAGGTTCGACATAGGACGGTTTTCAAGCACTTCGCTTGTCACCATATCGACCGCTCCGGTCAGGTTGAGTTTCTTTTGTGTGCCGTAGCCCACAACCACCACTTCGTTGAGCACCTGGTTGTCTTCCTGTAACACAATGTTATAGTCGGCCTTGTCGCCTACTGGTATCTCTACAGTCTTATAACCGACGAATGACACCAACAAAGTGGCTTTTGCCGGCACGGTAAGTTCGAATGCGCCATCCAAGTCGGTGACGATTCCGTTAGTGGTTCCCTTTTCCACTACCGAAGCTCCTATCACGGCCTCGCCGGCAGGGTCGATTACACGTCCCTTGATTTTCCGGGTGGTTTGTTGCATTGTGTTGGCGGTGTCGGAGCTTTCAGCCCGATTGTTTGCCCATACACTCGCACTGAGCGCCACAAGCAATACACACATGCAGATTTTTGGCAAAATGTAGGATGTAAAATGATTTTTTTTCATGGTGATAATCTTAAAATTTGTTTCTCATGGATTCCGCATGGATCTTTCCTCCTGTTCTTGTATCTCCTCACGGCATCCTTTTTTTGATGGAAATGCAAAATGTCACACACTGTAGCATGCAATCTCATTTGCAGGTCTCATGCCTTGATTCATAAATTTTCCATAGGCTTTTCCTCCTTACACCTAATTTTTAGTAAAACAATAGTAATGAACGAATTTTTCAGTTGTAAACGTTGTCGTTTTTCACAGCGTTTGAATTTCTCCTGCAAATATACATTTTTTTTTAATCTTTCTGTTTTTTTAAATTTAATTTCGCAACACCAGTAAATTACTCAA
>JAUNNV010000113.1 GCA_030531335.1 Bacteroidales bacterium | reverse complement strand
CAACACGGCCACCGACTGATGCCGCTCCACTGAAAACAGGATTCGATTCCGATTGCGGATAAGAGCATATAGGAAACGGATTCTCCCGACCAGACCTTTCGACGAATAGGCCGCGACAATGTCGCGGGCATGAGTTGTGTAGGGTGCATCGGGAAACTTGTCGAGCAGCGACAGCATGTTCCGAAAGCGCAATTGGATGACGGGGCGGATTACCTTTCGCAACTTCGGATTCGAATATTTCACAAGTTGACGCACGAGATTCCCCAACGACCTGTGAGAGATGTTTTTCGCACCACTCTCCGACACCGATGTGGCAAGGCGACGGTGCAAGTCGAGGGGCTCCACGATGCACACGACCTTCTGGTATGCATTGGCAACAATGGACAACATTGTATCAATGTAATACGATTTGCCTATTTCCTGCAGTTCTTCTTCCGGGCAATGGGCACAGAACCATTCGAAAAAATCCCGACGAAACAGTTGGGTATGTCCTGGCACACTTCCCAAGAACAAGGTTCGCTCAAGTCCGAAGTTGGGCATACGTTTGTCCCACGTCAAGGAAGCGAAATCGGGCACTTCTCCATAAAAGGGATGGGTGATGTGGAAGCAAATCCAGTTGTCGGCCAGGGTGGCCACCTGCCGCTCTATCTTGGTTGGCGACCACACATCGTCCTGGTCCGACCAAGCCACGAGGTCGCTCTTTGCACGCTTCAGGGCGGTCAGGAAGTTGTGATTGATTCCTTCCCTGCTTGTCGTCGAAAAAAGTCGGATTTTGTCAGGGTATTGATCGACGTACTCCTGCAGAATGGGAATGGTGGTTCCATCCTTGCTTTGGTCGTCTTGGATGATGATCTCCTCTATCGGGTATGATTGGGACAATATGGAGTCCAACTGACCACGAACATATTCACCGCCATTATAGGTACATACCACCACGCTCACTGTCGGGCGTTCGTGAAGTGGATGAAACGTTTTCGGATTGTCCATCGATGGTTTTAGGTTTGCCATGTCGCATAAAAAAGAAAATGAGGTGTTCCCGACACTATATGCCGACACACCTCAAAATTCGAGAAAACCTGGATGTTACTTAGGCTGCTTGCCGATATAGGCCAAGATGCCACCGTCAACATAGAGCACATGTCCGTTTACAGCATCCGAAGCGTGCGATGCCAGGAACACTGCGGGGCCGCCCAATTCGGCCGGATCCAACCAACGGCCGGCCGGAGTCTTGGCGCAAATGAAGCTGTCGAACGGATGACGGCTGCCATCGGGCTGAAGTTCGCGCAAAGGTGCAGTTTGAGGTGTTGCGATGTAACCCGGGCCAATGCCATTACACTGAATGTTGTATTCTCCATATTCAGAGCAGATGTTGCGGGTAAGCATCTTCAAGCCGCCCTTGGCTGCCGCGTATGCGGATACGGTCTCACGGCCAAGTTCCGACATCATTGAGCAGATGTTGATGATCTTACCTTCGCGACGCTCCATCATCTCGGGAAGCACGGCTGCGGAAACAATGTATGGGCCTACAAGGTCTATGTCGATGACCTGCTGGAACTCCTTGCGCGTCATTTCGTGCATTGGGATTCGCTTGATGATGCCAGCATTGTTCACAAGAATGTCAATCTGGCCAACCTCTTCGTGAATCTGGCCGACAAGAGCCTTCACCTGTTCTTCGTTGGTGACGTCGCATACATAAGCGTGAACATTTTCGATTCCAGCCTCCTTGTAGTTGGCGATGCCACGATTCACAGCTTCCTGGTTGATGTCATTGAAGATGATGTTCTTGATGCCAGCAGCCACAAAAGCCTTGGCGATGTTGAAACCGATGCCGTAGGATCCGCCTGTAATCCAAGCATTCTTGCCTTCGAGTGAGAAATTAACGTTTTGGTTCATAATGGTTGTTTTATTTACATGAATGTTTTCATTTCGTTTGGGGCAAAGTTACAAAACATATTCGTGATGGCAATGTTTTCTTTCATTTTTTTAGCGTTTTAAGTTGTCGTTGCCGTATAGCAACCTGATGAGCTCGTCTTGGAAGCGACGTGCATCCTGCAGGGAAAGAACGTTTTGATTCAGGACGACAAATGCGAGCGTATGCTTGTTGGCGGTAGTCAGATAACCCGCCAATGAGGACACGCCGCTCATGCTTCCTGTTTTCGCCAGTACTTTTCCCCGAAGGTTTTTCGAGTTCATTCGGTTTTTAAGGGTTCCGTCAACACCCGCGACCGGCAAATAGGAAGCATAATCGGGTATGTGTGCATGGGCATACCTAAGGAAAGCCAGTATGAGACGTGCCGACACTCTGTTGTAGTTGGATAGTCCACACCCATCGACAACACAATAATGTGAGGGATCCAACCGGAGTGTGTCGCGGATAAATCCATTGATAGCCTCAATGCCATCCGAACTACCCACATGAGCGCACCGTGCCTGATGCGAGGCAAGGTGATAGAACAGGGCCTCGGCTCCCAAATTGTCGCTTTCCTTGAGGGTCTTCGACACGACATCGGTTATCGGGCGATGAATACTACGGGATGTAATGTTGTTGTCGATACACGACCACATCAGCTTATGGGATGCGACACTCATGAAGAACTCGTCGGAAGGGAAGATGCTGATTGATAGTGTCTGCGGCTTGCTGACGACACCCGACACTTGAATGTCGTTCCCTTGCTGCATCCAATTTCGGGTAATCCGCAAGTCGTTCCGACAACCGAGCCGTGTGACCACATGATTGGCAATGGAATACATGGGGGAGAACGGATAGGATCGGACAAAGGCCAAGGAATCGGCCGACGTGGGTGAGACCTCGATGCCGACACACCCCCCATTGAGCATCAGGGGCGACAGATAGGGCTGAAAACTATCAGGAGCGTCGTCCCAGCACCAACCCTTGCCCCAATACACGGAATCCATCATCGACACATCCGCACGCACATGTCGATGTTGGGGAATGGTCAGCAACAGGCTGTCCAAGTCCGATTCCGTGAAAAAAGGGTCGAAACCGCCTTTGAACACCAATGTGTCCCCCCGAAGGCTCCAACTGGTATCCATACAATAATCAGGCCCAAGAACACTCATGGCCGTAATGGACGTGAGGAGTTTCTGTACGGATGCTGGTCTGTACAAATGGTCGGCTTGGTGCTCAAAGACAACCCGCTCGTCGGCCAAGTCATAAACAATGATACCGGCATCGGATGTCTGCAACAGCGGTGAGGATTGCAGCAACTGGTCAAGCCGTTGCGCCACACTCTGCGAATGGATGCCATTCAGATGATGGAAAACGAGAAACGCGGTAAGGACAAGAAAGCGTTGCATAAAAAAGAGAGACAAGGGAAGGTTAGGACATATCCGACTGTGAATTGTTGGCTTGCCCGTCAAACGAAAGGACCTCGCAATGATGGCTAAGAATCGTGTGGTGGGAAACCCATATCAGGGTTTTCCTGCCCTTTACATACGCATTGAGTCGCTCAAGCAGCATCCCTTCGGTTTCCTGGTCGAGGGCCGATGTGGATTCGTCGAGTATCAGGATTCCTCCTGGTCGCAACAACGCCCGGGCAATGGCTATCCGTTGGGCCTGCCCCTCACTCAGTCCTCCACCCTGCTCGTTGCACACCGTGTCCAATTGTCGTGGCAATTGCCACACAAAATCGGCTACGGCCACGTGCAGTACTTCCTCCAACTCCGCGTCCGAGGCATTCGGATTCGCCAGATGCAGGTTCTCGCGGATGGTGCCGCTCATCAGGCTGTTGCCCTGTGGCACATACATGAAATTACATCGGGTGGCCTCGGAAAGCTCCACCTCACGCTGCTGGTCATACACCCAGCCTTTCCCCTCGTTGGCACTCAGCACCGCCAAAAGCAATCGCACAAAGCTGGTCTTGCCGCTTCCCGTCTCGCCCATGATGACGGTACTGGTGCCGGGCTTGAAATCGTGTGAGAAATCCGACAGCAATGGGACAGGTGAGTCAGGATAGGCAAAGGTAAGATGTTCCACCCTGACACCGACACAGCCGGACAGCTTCCGGGCCTGAAGCCCGGCATCGGTAGGCTGTCGTCTCAGCTCGGTCAATCTATCGACCGACGCCAAGGTGTGTATAAAAGCAGGGATATGCTGGCTCAAGTCGGCCATCGGACGTTGAATTTGCGCCACAAGTTGCAGGAAGGCCGTCATCATGCCATAAGTCACCGCGTGGTGTTGCAGGCCAAACACTCCCCAAAGGAATGCTATGGCATAGCCTGTCATGAATCCCGTAGCCACACAGGCACGCGCCACGGAACTATAGCGCAATCGCGATTCTACCAGCAAGTACTTCCGGTGCTGGGTCATTCCCAACCTCTCGACAATCTTCCCTGTGGCTTCGAGTGTCTGGATGAGTATTCTTTGCTGGACACTCTCCTGCAACTGCTCCTGCACACGGCTGTCGGCCTCGCGAATGTTTAAGGTCAGCTCGCGCATCTTCTTAAAGTAAGCCTTGCTTACGAAAAGGGCCACAGGCATGACGAGCAGCAGAATCCAGGCCAGGGTGGGGGCCATGCAATATAAGAATGAGAAGGCGGCTATGAGCTGGACAATCGTTGTCAACACAGCCGGGACATTCGAGCAGAGCATGTCGCACACCACGCGCACGTCCTCCTCCAATCGGTTCACCACATCGCCCGAATGAAGTGTCTCCCTACACCGGAAACGACCATGCATGGTCGTGGAAAAACATTCCATGCGCATTTCGTTTTGGGTCCGCACCAAAATAATGTTCTCCCAATACGATGCCGCCACCAATGTCGCCACACGCAACACCATGGCGGCAAACATGGCAATCACCCACACCGCCAGTTGGTCGTCGCACTCCCCTGTGGCGATGTCAACGGCATGTTTGCAAATCCAGACAAAAGCCAACGAGACAGCCACACGCAGCAAACCAATAGCGCAACTTACAACCAGTCGCCACCGCACATTCCACAGCAGGTTGGCAAACTCGCGTATGGAAGCCCTCCAGAAGCTCATTCGGCAAGGCCTGCTGCCACCCAGCTCTCGGCTACCCGAGCCGCATCGGCAGCGGCCACATCGGCAGCGACTTCGTAACGATTCGTGAGCAAGGCCGCCAAATCGTCCGCAGTAAACTCTTTTTCGCCGACCGAGGACCACAAATATGCGGCGGATTCGTTCAGGGAAACGATCTTGTTGAAGTCTATCCGATTCTCTCCTTCGGCCACAATGATACTTTCTCCACAGATTGTCCTCAATCTGAAGCCATCTTTTATGTGCATGACAATATTTTTAATATGGTTCGTTTATAAATAGCCAACAGATACCTGCGTATCGGCAGCAACACTATCCAGCATTTTGCCCGACGGCGTTCCGATGGGGTCCTGAAAGGTGTTTCCTTGCCGTTGGGATGGATCACCGACACCACCGTGCCCACGATGTCCCGACGTTTGCAACGTTCTTGTCCGCGGATGTTCCCATCGCCCATCAGCGTCACCTCTTCTCCCTCAATCCTCACAACCCGATGAAGCACGTAACTGCCGTTTTCCAGCAGTGCCAACACCACGTCGAGCACACGAAGCTCGTCCTGACGCTGGAGGCACACGCTGTCGTGGTCGCCAATGATGAAGGGCAACATGCTGCATCCCTTGGGCGTAATAACCGTCTGCTTGCCCTCGCACAGGTATTTGGTCACAAAGTCCTTGCCGAGCAGCACCTCGTTGGGTACAAGAAGATGTTCCATGGTGCGGCTACTTGGTTTCGACGGTGCTTGAGCATAGCCGTGCCGCCACCTCGTCGGGCAGGCAATCGAGCACGTAGCACGGCACTTGCGACATGACTTGCTGCAGGGTGTCGAACAGTCCGTCGTTCATCTCGCCGTCCCATTTCATGCCCGAGCACGACGTGTAGAGCGAGACGAAAGCCTCGGTAGCCGACTGCCGCTGTATGACATTCTCGGGGGCCTGGCGGATTTGCACAAACGCGCCGACACGGGCCGAGGTGTTGCGATAGCATGGGGTCTTGCCACTCCAGGGAGAGCCATACACCCTCACGCTGCCGTCGGCCTCGACCTTCACGATGGGATTGTCGTCGTTGAGCAACTCCGCATGGGCGACATGCTTGAGCCAAAGGCGGCTATGGGTGCTCTTGCCCGTGCCGCTTTTCCCAAGAAACAGATACCCCACACCTTCCTTCATCACCACCGAGGCGTGCATTTCGAGTATGTGCCGGCGAGCTGTGGAGAAGGCGTACATCAGCATCAGCGAATTGTTGATGCTGAATTGGGCAAACTCAGGATTGTCAACGTACAGACAACCCTCCGAAAAGTCGCTTGCGACAATCAAGTGGGCACAGACAGGATGGCGCGAGGTTGTCGCCATCTCGAACATCCAACCTCGGCTGCACGTATATGCATTCAGAAGCGGTTCGTCGCTTTCCTCATCGCAACAATACACGGGAACACACGTCTCGTCCTTGCGAAAGGTTTCCTCGCCCACATTCAGGCGGAAACACACATCATCGGCCCACGCGGTCGTAAATGGAGCATACTGCGACAACTCGTCCCAAGCCTTCCGGCTTGAATCCATTGTAAGCCTGAAGCGGATTCCCGCCACCATGTAATCTTGTACTCTCACAGTCCCTTGATTTTTTTTGCAAAAATAGGGATTTATTTGGAAACTTGCTCGATGTCCAACATGTTTTTTTTAATTTCACAGACAAAGCCTCCCCCTCATGGAGAAAAGGAATTGCATCGCAATCGGAGAGCCTCCGTTGGCCGAACGACACGGAAGGTGGGGGATGAGAGGAGTGGAAAACGAGTGTGGGAGGAAAGACTGCCTGCTTTCCTCCCACACTTCTAATTTCAAATAAATTGAATGAATCGAATGAATTGAATCCCGGGGGTTATTCTCTCACTGGGCGAACACTTCGACCGTCGTAGCGGATGCCTTCGGGCACGTCATAGCCGCGACCGAAGTACAGGCTGTACGCGAAGCCGGAGTTCGACGTACGGAGCGAAGACGACCAGTAGTAGCCGCACGCACCCACTTCGTCGAGCGACGTTCCTTCGTAATAGCCCGCGGCTGGCAGGAAGATGCTATTTTTGCGTTCTGTCCTTTCCGTCACCCTGTAGCCGTAGTGGCCTCCCTCCGTAGTCCATGTCCACTCGCAATGCCTCGCCAGTTCCCGGAGCTCCTGCTTCGTGGGCATGCGCCAGCTGCCGCCCCAATTCTGACGGGCTGCGTCATATTCCG
>JAUNNV010000010.1 GCA_030531335.1 Bacteroidales bacterium | reverse complement strand
ATCTATTCATCAATTGTACGTGTCTTTTTCGAAAAAGGACATTGAAAGTTTGGAATGTAATCGGGAAAGCAGTACATTTGCAACGTCTCCACGTCGAAAGTGCCTTTTGGCATGGGAAAGACATCGCTTCATAGCGATGGAGGATGTATTGTTTGGGGACACCATATATGGAAAAGGCGTTTATCACGCGCTTTGTTCTCTGACGTTTCGAAAGCCTGGGAAACTCTCAATTTATAGTCAAGGAACTCAGCAACGATAGATGCCCATGGGTATGACATCGTGTCAGTCATTATTGAGTTATAAATGTTGTCCTTCTGTATAGAGGGATAGTCGTTTGTATTCTCGTAGGGGCTGTATCATATCATATCGGCGTGGGGGTCTTAGGGTGCTCGGTTTGACTATAAAGGGCAATTCCTAGGGCCTCGAAACGTGGAGCGAGTAACGGATACAGTCTCCACGCATTTTTTATACCATGGGAAATACCAACCAATATCTATGTGCCGACTTTGGAGATTATAGGCTTTATAGGGTGTGCTTGTATGGACTTTTTTGTTCGTTTATTCAGAAGCGGTATTGTTGTATCAAACGCAAAGACATTTGTGAGGCTGTTGTTGTTAGCCATCTGCCTTATCTGTGCCAACGACATACTGGCGCAAGAGTCAGTTGTCACTCAAATTTATCGGAAAACTTATACGGATGGAGTATATGAAGGAACGCTCGTTAATGGTGTAAGGGAAGGACAAGGAACAAAATATTTTACAAATGGCGATAAATATGTGGGAGAATATAAGGATGACAAGAGGAATGGACAAGGAACATATACATGGTCAAGTGGCAATAAATATGTGGGAGAATTTAAGGATGACAAGATTGATGGACAAGGAACAAAATATTTTACAAGTGGCGATAAATATGTGGGAGAATGGAAGGATGACAAGTTTAATGGACAAGGAACATATACATGGCCAAATGGCCATAAATATGTGGGAGAATATAAGGATGACGAGAGGAATGGACACGGAACATATACATGGTCAAATGGCAATAAATATGTGGGAGAATTTAAGGATGACAAGATTGATGGACAAGGAACAAAGTATTTTACAAACGGCGATAAATATGTGGGAGAATTTAAGGATGGCAAGTTTAATGGACAAGGAACAAAGTATTACAAAAACGGAGAAGTCGAATCTGGAATATGGGAAAATGATAAATTTGTGGGTCCCATAAGGAAAACAACCGAAGAGAATGTTACTAACCTTAAAAAAAGAGAGATACCTCACTACCGTCGCATAGCGTTGGTCATGGGGAACGCTGAATACGAAAACGAGAACTATAGATTGCGTAATCCGGTTAACGATGCCACTGATGTTACTAAGAAGTTGAAGGTCCTGGGGTTCAAGGTTATACCGTCATTCAACAAATCCAAACAGGAGATGGAACAAGACATTGAACAATTTAGAAAGCAAGCCAGCAATTATGATGTGGCATTGTTTTATTACTCTGGTCATGGAATACAATGTGATGGAACCAACTATCTGGTGCCCACTGATGCGGAATTGCCTGAAAAAGCATATATTCAATACCGTTGTGTCAATGTAAATATGATTTTGGATTTGATGGACAATTGTCAGATGAAGATTGTCATTTTGGACGCATGTCGCAATACCCCCTTCGCGAAAAGTTGGAATAGAGGCACATATATTAAAGGATTGGCAACAGTAAATGCTTCCCAAGGGACTCTCATTGCTTATGCTACTTCTCCCGGTATGGTCGCAGCAGACGGGACAGGAAGGAACAGCCCATACACGTCTGCTCTCTTACAGGCTTTTGATGTGCCAAACCTTTCGATTTTTTATTTATTCCCAAGAGTTACAGCGAATGTACGAGAGAACACTAACGGAGAACAAGTCCCATGGACAAGCAGTTCACTGACAGAGGAATTTATTTTTAATGAACAATAGTATCATAGTATGAAAGTAAAACTGTTTTTTATCTGCTTGTCGCTGTGTATTCCTGCTTTTGCACAGAATGGATATCGTGCGACTGGATTGCTACCAATCGATAGCACATTCTACAATCAGTTACCTCTAAAAAATGATAACAGGAGGGGGTTGAGCAAGGCATTGCCAAGCCGCCATTCTCTAAAGGACTTTTGTCCAGAAGTCAAGGATCAAGGCAAATTTGCTACGTGTGGCGCTTGGGCTTCCGCTTATGCTGCCCGAACCATTGCAGAAGCCGTTCAATATGGATGGAGGGATACGCAATATATCACAGTTGAAGCTTTCTCTCCTCTATTCGTATATGCACTTGCAAAATGCAAGGACGATGTCGATTGTAGCGAAGGAATATTGCTGCATAAGGCACTGGAAGTAATGAGAGAGAAAGGTGTGCCGAAATATTCATCATTTCCTGACGAGCAGCGTTGTGCCGATGTGGCCGAGATTACCGACCACATGATGTCGGAAGCAGCTCATTTCAGAATAGATGACGCCCCTGCGTTGTTCCGTACAGGGGATTCAGGAATCGATAAAATTAAAAACGTAAAGAAATCGTTGAGTGATGACTGTCCGGTTGTCATAGGCATGTATATTCCTAAAGATCCCGAGTCGTCGTTTAAAGCAACTCACGATGAGACATGGAGTGGCAAAGACCGTTATGCTGAGAGTATCAATTACGGCAAGACTCATGGCTACCATGCGATGTGTGTCATAGGGTATGATGACAACAAAGAGGGCGGAGCCTTCCAAATAATGAACAGTTGGGGGCCCGACTGGGGAAACGGTGGATTTATTTGGGTGACGTATGAACACTTCTGTAAATATGTCTTTGAGGCATACGAAGTGTATGTGGAGAAACTTGAGGACCCTGAACCTTATCCGCTGCCAAAGACCATACGGAACTTTGCCAGTGAGGTGGACTTTAGGGAAAGGCAAAGTGGAGAAAAGATAATGCCTGAATTGAAATCGGTTCAAGATATGAAATGTTATAAAATGGCGGGCAGTTATTCTTCAGATACTGTTTTTGATATGGACATTACAAACGACGAATCGCCATACGTGTATGTAATTGCTTCCGATTTAGAGAACAATGTCGCGATTTTAACTCCTCGAAAATTATCCCATGGGATTAAGATGGACAGCACTAAAGGTACTGATTATTTGTGCATCCTTTTTTCAAAGTATGAGTTGCATATCAGACGTGTCGTGGAAGATATTAAGGAAAAAGAAGGTTCCTTCTATGAGAAACTGCAATATGCCATGTCTGGTCGGTTGGCACTGAAGAAGGAAGTTGAATATTCACCAGACAAGCTTGGTTTTCGGGCAACGACAAAAAAGACGGTTGTCCCATTGATTATTGAGATTGAGCATCGATAGCTCTTCGGGTGGGGCCCTCGAAAAAACGACGATCCTACGATGTCGGGGCGTTCAGGGCTTGTCGGAATGGAGATAAAGATGTACATTTGCGTCGTCATTCGAACAACGACTAATTATGGGAGTCATCATACGCCAATCCATCAAGGGAACCATCCACACATACGTAGGCGCCGCGTTGGGCTTCGTCACCCAATTCTTCGTCGTGACCAAATACATCGACCCCGAAGTGATTGGTCTCACCAAGGTGTTTTACGAAGTGGGTACTTTGTGCGCCGGGTTCGCCTTGTTGGGCGTCGTTTCCTCGGGAATGCGTTTTTTCCCTTATTTCAGGGACGAGCGCACGAACAACCATGGGTTCTTTTTCTACTACATGCTCATCCCCCTCTTGGGGGTCGTGCTGGTTTCGACTGTTTACTGTCTGTGCCGCGAGCCCATCGCGCATTTCTTCTCGGCCAAGTCGGCCGCTTTCACCGAATATTTCTATTGGGTCGTCCCCCTTATCCTCATCCTTACCTTTTGGCAGGCCTTCGAGAGTTATTCGCACATCCATCTGCGAATAGCCTTCCCGAAATGGGTCCGTGAGGTTTTCCTCCGCCTGATGCTTCTCGTCGCCTACCTGCTTTTTGCCTTTCAGGTCGTTGGCCTGACGGCGTTGTTGGCCGCCATGTTGGCGGCTTACGCCGTATGTATGGTGGCCGATGCGTTGTATGTGGGCCGTACAGCCCCTACATCCCTGCAACACGACGCCACTTTCATCACAAAACGGCTTAGGAACGATTTCCTGAAATATTCCGGCTTCCTGCTGTTGTCGGTTGTCACGGGCAACATCATGTCGCAACTCGACATTTTCATGCTCTCCTCGCTGAAGGGGCTTTACAGTGCGGGCATCTATACCATTGCCTTTTACATGGCAAACATCATCGACATGCCGTCGCGTTCCATCTCGGCCATTTCCACTCCGCTGGCCGCCGACGCATTGAAAAACGGGGATTTTCCAAAGGCCAACCAACTCTACCAACAGGTGTCTCTCCATCAGCTGATGGCCTCTGGCTTCATTTTCCTGCTCATCTGGATCAACATGGACAACATTTACGCCATCATTCCCAACGGAGAGACATTCGCGGAGGGGCGGTATGTGGTCTTGTTTCTGGGCCTGTCCAAAATCATATCGACTACCTTGGTGTTCGGAGGTGTCCTGATACAGTTCTCAAAATACTATTATTGGTCGCTTTTCATTTCCTTGTTTCTCACCGTTTTCACCATCGGCACCAACCTTTATTTCATTCCACGGATGGGTGTCTCGGGTGCCGCCTTTGCGTCGCTCATCACGTGTGTCATCAGTTACAGCTATCAGCAGTACATCGTGCAACGAAAAGTGCGTGGCAATCCATTCACGCGCAACACTCTTGTGCTTATCGCCTTGTTGGTGGCCCTGTGGGGAGTAAACCTGTTGATACCCTCATTCACCGCACGCTCGCCTTGGCTCGACCTGCTTGTCCGCACCACCCTGATTGGCTGTCTGGGTACGGTTTTGGCCTATAAGCTGAACATATCCTGCGAAGTGAATAGGATGATCGGACAGTATCTGCGACACGGGTAAGGAGGCATGAACGAGACAGCCGGCTCCCGGCGGCCGTTGTCTGCGGCGTGTGTAAATGGAATCAAAACGGAAAGATTCTTATCATCCCTATCGGGGCTTGCATCCGGTGTTGACGGTCAACCAGTCGGCGATGACCTCCAACGCTTGTGGCGCGAAGGTCTCCTCTATTTGTCCGTATTCCTGCACGGTGCCGTTGTCGCAATGTTGGAACAAGTGGTTCAGCCCATCAAGGGCAACGACTTGGTGCTTGCAGTTCGACAATCCTTTTTCCAAGATTCCCAGGTTGCTGTCGCAATCTACCTGGATGTCCTTCTTACCGTTCAAGGCGAGCACAGGGCAAGCTATGTGGGGAAGCAGGAGGCTTGCGTCGATGGTCAGGAACTGACGGAAGTAGGGCGATGAAGCTTGCTTCATGGCTACGCTGAAGGATGATTCGAACATGGTGGGAAGCTCGGAAACTACGATTTCGCTTGGTCGTTTGCCGGCAAGTAACTGGTCAAAACCAGCTTCAAGAGCCTTGCAGTAGGCCTTGACTGCATTTTGAGGCACTCCGTTGGCCTTCAGCATCGTTTCATTCTGGAGCAAAAGGGTTGTCTTTCCCGATATGGCCATGCCAGCAAGCGAAACGATGAAGTCGGTTCGACCTTCAGCGGCAAGCATCATAGCGATGGTTCCACCTTCGCTATGCCCTATGATGCCTATGCGGTTGAACCGTTTTCGCAACTGGTTGACGGCAGCCAGGGCATCGCTCTTGAAGTGAAGGGTGGTGAGGCTGTCGGTAGGAAAGGAAGGATTGCCGAGGCCACGGTCGTCGTAACGATAGGTGGCGAAACCTTTGCGTGCCAACGCATCGGCAATGACCGCAAAAGGCTTGTGCTCGAAAAGCTCCTCGTCACGGTTTTGCAAACCGCTACCCGTCACCATGACCAACAAGGGGGTGTCACGGTTGCTCCCCTTGGGGAGAGTGAGCGTGCCGTAGAGTGTCAGCGACCCATTGACGAACGACACTTCCTCGGTGGTGTAGGGAAATGGTGGTGTGGGTGTCTGTGGCCGGTTGGTTTTCTTCACCCCTTGGGTGAGGGTAAGCGGCAGGGTGACGGTGCCCTGCTTGAAGAGTCCAGTGATGACGGTGTCATTAAGTTGGCCCTCGTAACTAGCGCCAATGGCTGGAATCAAGACTTTCACTTTGCCATTGTCGCTGCGTGTCCATTGTGTCGGAATGCCCTTGGCTCCCTGCGACGGTGAGTCGAAGGTGCAACCGTCGGCCGAGAAGTTGAACACCAACGGCAATTTCGTGCCATTCACCAGATTGATGAGTAGCTCGCCACTCCAACTGCCTTCCTGGGCTGCCAACGAGAGCGATGACAGGAGCAAGTATATAAGAAGAAATCTCTTCAACATCAATGTGAAATTGTACAAGAAAATCTGTTACATCCAAACAGCGACAAGGTTATACGTGGATTTCCCACCCCGGCTCGTATTCGCGGCTGTAGTACTTTTGTGCTTCGAGGTCGCCTACGATTCGGCCTGTGAGCGGGTCGATCTGCAACGAATGTCCCACGCGCTGTGCAATGTTGCCCAACTGTACCAGATGGGTGCTCAGGCAAGCTTCGCAGATGTCGGAATGGAGTCGTGCACCCAAGCGGATGCCGTCGAACCAGTTCTGATAGTGATACTGATCCAGTGCTTCCGAGGGGCTGATGGTGTTGGTGGTGTCGAACTTCTCGCCGCTGGTCTTCCTCAGTATTTCCTTTCCTGCCTCGTCGTACAGCATATATTGGTCGCCTCCAGTGAAGTGAAGCGAACCTTTGTCGCCGTAGAAGGTCATGCCCGACGATTCTCCGTCGGTTTTCAGGGCGTTGCAACTACGCCCTTCCCAAAAGAAGGAGGCCCCGTCGGCAAACTGGAAGCTGATGAGCTGCGTGTCGGGTGTTTCCCAGTCGTCGTCGGTGAAATGGTAGCGACCACCTACCGACGACACCATGACGGGGTAGTCTTCCCTCAAGCCCCAACGCAGGATATCGACATAGTGCATGCCGTTGTTGAGTGCCTCGCCCGTGCCCCAACGCCAGAACCAGTGCCAGTTGTAATGAAGGTAATTGTCGTGGAATTCGGTGCGGGGAGCCGGTCCTTGCCACAAGTCCCAGTCAATGTGTCCGGGCACAGGCACCACTTTACCCTTGCCAATGCTTGCCCGATGGTTGATGTACCAACCCTTGCCGAAGCGCAGCTGGCCTATCTTGCCATCGTGTAGGAGCTTGATGCCCTCAACGATGTTGGGCCACGACCTGCGTTGGTTTCCCACCTGTACTACTTTCCGATACTTGGCGGCGGCACGTACCAGCAAATCGTTTTCGCTGATGTTGTGGCTGGTGGGTTTTTCCAGATAGACATGTTTGTCGGCCTGCATGGCCATGATGGCGGCTGGCGCGTGCCAGTGGTCGGGGGTGGCGATGACCACGGCGTCGATGTCTTTGTTTTCGAGCATCCGGCGGATGTCCTGCTCGCCTTGCGGACGGCTACCTGTAATTTTGTTCACCTCGTCCTGGGCACGGGCCATTGCCTGTGTGTCGCAGTCGCAGATGACGCCGACCTTGCAACCCTTGGACTTTGCAAAGTTGATGGAATGGGCCAATCCGCGGGCGTTTACACCCACAATGGCCAGGTTGATTCGTTCGTTTGATCCCATCACGCTGCTTTTGGGCATTGCGAAGGATGTGGCGGTGCTGCCCGTCACTGCCGTGGCGGCCACGGCGGCAGCCTGTTTCAAGAAATTACGACGTGAGCTCATGAATGTTTCGTATATGGTTTGAGTAGTTTTCTTGCTTCTCTCAGTCCGGCCTTATAGGCTTCGCTCATGCTTACAGCCTTGCCGCCTCGTTGCAACGACATGTTCGAGGCCTTCATGAAAGTGAATATCTCGATGGTCTCGTCGTTGTCGATGGGGGCAAGGCCTGTGTCGAAGAACTTCAATATCTCATCGAGCATGGGTTTGTAGCCATCGTAGCCGCCGACCGGCACAATGCCTTTTTCGGTGAATGCGGTGCCTCCATATCCTGAAGGGTCGTGACATACGGCGCGAAACGTTCCCAGACGATTCCCACTCCACACTCCCACACAGATGTCGCCGATATCGGAGTGTGTGCGGCTTACGCTCTGGCAACCGCGACCCATGACCGTGAACAGGCTTTCTATGCCGTGGATGCCGTAAAAGCCGAAATCCGGATGGGTCGCCTCGGGATGGTGGGGGCTGTAGCAGTCGGCTCCCAACACCTTGCCACACTTGCCGTTCCGCAACTCTTGACTCTGGGCACTGAACCGCAAGGCCGACGACGAGAACATCTGCACACCGTATTGCTTGGCCAATTCGCAGATGGCAATGGCCTCACCCAACGTGCCGCCCAAAGGCTTGTCGATGAATACACGCTTGCACGACTTGAATATCTCGGCAGCCTGCTCCAGATGTACGCGACCGTCGTTGGTCTCCAAAAACACGCAATCGACCTTGTCCAACAACTCCGCAATGCTGCCACAGATTTCCACTCCTTGGGCTTTCACCTTTTCGGTGTAACCGGGAATGCGCGAATAGCTCGACTCGATGACTTTCGATCCGTATGGATAGGCTGCCACAATCTTGTAGCGGCCGTCGTAGGCATTGGGATTGCCTCCGTTGATGATTTCGGTGAAGGCTGTGGAGTGAGAGGTGTCGAGACCGACCAGACCCAGCCGGACAACCTTTTGAGCCGGCATGGCGATGCAACAGGCAGACAGGAGAAGGATAGAAAGTGTTCTTTTCATGATACGATGATGGTTTTTACGTTTCCTGCCTGCAAATGTAAAAGGATTTTATGAAAAAAAACAATTTGCGATGTTGTTTTTGCCGAATCCACGACAAAAACACAAATCATTTTCCCTGCCGTTTGTCAAAAAGGCGTATCTTTGCCCACACGATTCTCAACAACATCCCAACTGCAATGCAAGACAACATCGAAAAAACTGAATCCCAACCTGATTCCACGAGGCTTCCACACCCACTTGTCTCACTTGTCCCCGCGCTGGTGCTTGTAGGATTGCTGTTGCTGTCGAATCTGCTCTTCGAGGGTGACACGTTGGGCGGTAGCAGCCAGCTCTCGCTGTTGGTTTCGGCTGGTGTTTGTATTGGTCTTTCAATGGCTGTGTACAAGACCCGTTGGCAAGTGTTCGAGAGCGCATTGAAGACGACTTTTTCCGACACCTCGGTGTCGCTGGTGGTTCTGCTGCTGATAGGCATGATGGCTGCGGCATGGATGGTGAGTGGGGTGGTGCCTACCTTGATTTATTACGGCATACAGATTCTTTCGCCCCGGTTCTTCCTGGTGGCTTCGTGTGTGATTTGCGCGGTGGTGTCGCTGCTTACGGGTAGTTCGTGGTCCACGATTGCCACCATCGGTGTGGCTTTGTTGGGTGTGGGGAAGGCCATTGGCGTGCCGGTGAGCTGGTCGGCGGGCGCCATCATTTCGGGTGCCTATTTCGGCGACAAGATCTCACCTTTGAGCGATACGACTATCTTGGCCTCGTCGTGTACGGGCACGGATTTGTTCAGCCACATCCACTACATGCTGTTCACCACCGTGCCTTCGTTTGTGCTCACCCTGACGGTGTTTCTGTGTGTGGGGCTGGCCCTTGCAGGGAGTGGCCAGGTGGATGTGACGGCGTATTTGGACGGACTGCAACATACCTATCACATCTCGTTGTGGACCCTGTTGGTGCCTGTCATCACCACATGGCTTATTGTCAAAAGACTGAATGCGCTCATCACGCTGTTTCTGTCGGCGCTCATCGCTGGTGTCTTCGCATTGGTATTCCAACCCCACATTCTCACGGCCATTGCGTGTGGGGGAGAGGTGGCCGGCGTGGGGAGCGCAGGCGAGCTGGTGAGAGGACTGATGACTACGTTTTTCGCCTCCACATCGGTGCAGACGGGGTTCGACGGCTTGGACAGTCTGGTAAGGACGGGTGGCATGTCGGGTATGCTGAACACCGTGTGGCTCATCATGTGCGCGTTTTGTTTCGGGTCGGCCATGGTGGCAAGCGGCATGTTGCGGGGATTGCTGGTGTCGCTGGTCAGAATCATCAAGGGCACATTCGGCTTGGTGGCCTCGACAGTGGTCACAGGGGTGGTGATGAATCTGACCACGGGCGACCAATACATGTCGATAATCCTCACCACCAACTTCTTTCGCGACATCTATAAGGAGAAAGGGTTCGAGAGTCGTTTGCTTTCGCGCACAACGGAAGATGCCGTAACCGTCACCTCGGTACTGATACCGTGGAACAGTTGCGGCATGACCCAAGCCACCGTGTTGGGTGTATCCACGCTCACCTACTTGCCAACTTGCATTTTCAACCTTGCAAGTCCGCTCATGAGCATGTTGGTGGCTGCGATAGGTTGGAGAATCACTCGCGAGTCAACCGTTGTGGAACGCCCCAAGTAGAAGCCGACGGAGCACCGCCCAAGGGTACTTTCGTCATTACCTCGATGCGCGTCTTGTCTTTCAGATAAGTGTTGGTCTGTCCGAATCCGTTGATGCCCTTGCGCTGTTGTCCAGCTCCTGTGCATCCTTCGGGCAGCTTGCGGGTGTCGAGCAGTTGTTTGGTGGCGTTCACGTCGTTCACATCCAGATTGATGTGGTTGAGGCTCCCCAAATCGCTTACCGACAGCTCGTGGTCGTAGAGCATCAACTCAATGTAGTCGGTGCTTTCGGGTAGGTACATCTTTATCCACGAGGTCTTTGCCGGGTTGGCACCACCACGCCAAAACTCGTTGAATCCCAACAGGTAACCATAGAAGGCCATGTCGCGGGCAGCGTCAGGGCAACACCAACCCACATGGCTCATGTATTCCGAAATGCGCGTGTCGGGCATGTTCTCGCCCATGTGTTCGGCCAACAGCCCCTTGTCGGTGTATTCCAGAAACTCCACCTCATGGCCATTGAAGTCGGAGGTGAGAAAATACTTGAATCCCAACCCTGTGTCGCTCACCTCGTCGGGGACAGTCAGTCCTTGGGTGCGCAGATACACGCGCATCGCCTCGATGTCGCCAGTCTGGAATGCCGTGTGGCGATACTTCACCTTGCGTTGCTCGGTGTCTTCCACAAATTCCACATACTGGCGGTCGTTGATTTTGACGAACATCACCGTCGGTTTTCCTTCGCGGCGCAGGTAGTAGGGTTCTCCAAACCCTAAGTAATCAGTGAAAAAAGCTGCCGTGTTGGCCAAATCGTCGGTGTAGAGCCCGATGTGGGCAATGCCAAGAATGGTGGGACGCTGTGGCTTGACGTGCTGGGCGCACATCCATAAAGGCAACAACAGCAATGTCAGTGTTGTTAGCAAACGAAATTTCTTTGTCATGACTGTAATGTTTTTCTTGTGAATTGAATATAGTGATTCAAAACAGCTTCTCAGGTCATTTCATTTTGTCGAGGAAGTAGTTCGTAATCTTGGTAAGCAAATGGAAAGTGGTGTTGCCGCCCGAAATGCCGTGGTTGCGGTTGGTATATACGTGCATGTCGAACTGCTTGTCGGCCTGCACCAGTGCTTCCGTATATTCCATGGTGTTGCGGAAGTGCACGTTGTCATCGGCCGAACCATGCACGATGAGCAGCGCACCGTTAAGCTTGCCGGCGCGACTCATACACGACGAGGCTTCATAGCCCTCCATGTTCTCCTTGGGCATCCGCATGAAACGTTCCGTATAGACGGTGTCGTAGAAACGCCAGTCGGTAGGTGGCGCCACCGCCACGCCGGCACGGAAGCAGGGAGTGCCCTCGCTCATCGACATGAGTGTGTTGTAGCCTCCATAGCTCCATCCCCAAATGCCGATACGGTTCTTGTCAACGTAGGGTAGGGTGGCAAGGTAGAGGGCTGCTTCCACCTGGTCGCGCGACTCCTTCACACCTATGTTCAGGTAGGTGCATTTCTCGAAGTCGGCTCCTCGTCCGCCAGTGCCACGTCCATCCACACTCACGGCTATGTAGCCTCGGTCGAGCATATAGGCTTCGAACATGCCGCCATCGCGGCGCGCGCCTATCTGCCATTTGTCGAGCACTTCCTGGGAACCGGGGCCGCCATACTGGTGCATGATGACCGCATACTTTTTCGAAGGGTCGAAATCGTGGGGTTTCATCATCCATCCGTTGAGCGTCACACCCTCCGAGGTGGTGAATGTGAAGAACTCCTTTTGCGGTACATCGTATTCGCCCAGCTTTTGCAGCAATGCCTTGTTGTCGATAAGGGTTTTCAGCAAACGTCCGTTGTTGTCGCGTAGCGTATAGACGGGTGGTGTCGTGGTGTTGGAGAAGGTGTTCATGTAGTATTTCAGCGACGTGCTGAATATGGCGTTGTTGGTGCCTATGCCGTCCGACAGCTTCGTCTTCTTGCCCTTGGCGTCAATCTTATATACCGCTGTGCGTAACGGACTCTCCTCGTTCGAGGAGTAGTAGGTCGTGCCCGTCTTTTCGTCGTATCCATAGAAATCCTTTACCTCAAACTTTCCCTTGGTAATTTGGCGCACCAGGTTGCCGCCTGTGGTGTAGAGGTAGAGGTGATTGAACCCGTCGCGTTCGCTCATCAGCACAATGTTGTTGGTGTAGATGCGCATGTTGGCGTATTCTTCTTCCTTCACGTAGTTCTTGATGTTGTCGCGCACAATGAGGTTGCACATCGTGCTGCGTGCATTGGCCATGTAGAGGTCGAAACGGTCCTGGTGGCGATTCAGTGCCACGATGGCAAGTTCGTCATCTTTTTTTGAAAACTCTATGCGGGGTATGTAGTCGTAGGCCTCGGCAGGAAGGGCAATTTGGCGGGTCACTTGCGACTTGATGTCGAAGCTGTGTATGGTCACCGTGGAGTTGTCGATGCCGGCCATCGGATACTTGAAACTGTAGGCACCGGGATAGGTGGCGTTGCCGTCGAAAGCAGGAGCCATGCCCTTGTACATGGGGAATGAGAACCAAGGTACCTGGCTTTCGTCGAAACGCAGGTAGGCTATCATCTTGGAGTCGGCGCTGAAGTCGAAGGCACGGGTCATGCCAAACTCCTCCTCATACACCCAGTCGGGCAGTCCGTTGATGATCTTGTTACGCTCACCGTCCTTGGTGACCTGACTTTCGCTGTTGCCAAACAACAGCTTCACCAAGTAGATGTTGTTGTCGCGTACGAAGGCTATCTGGTTGCCATCGGGGCTGAACAGCGGCATCTGTTGAGGACCACCTTCCGAAAGCTTTTCGAGTGTGTTGTTGCGCACGTTGTAGATGTAATACACCGCCGTGAACGAGCGGCGGTAAATGCGTCGGGTTTCGGTCTGGATCAGTATCTTCGACTCGTCGGGGCTCATCGTGTAGCCGTCGAAGTATTGCAGCGAAATGTCGCGTGCCTTCTCCACGTCGAACACCACACCCACCTTCTCGCCGGTTCGAAACGAATACTTCTCAATGCGTTTCCTATCGCTGCTTTGGCGCATATAATGCTCTCCATCGGCCATGGGACACACTCCTGCGATACCTTCAGTACGGAACATACCTCGAGCCACTTCCTTCAATTCCACCTTACGGGCATTGATTGCCTGCATCATGACGCAGACCAAAAATAACATGTAAATCTTCTTCATCCTGATATGATTTGTCAATTTTATCTCTCACCTTTAAGTCCTAAGCTCTTACCGCAGTGGTACTCCATCAATCCTTTCATGGGACTTTGCAGGAACCGCCCCAGATGCAAGTGGAACTCAGCGGCTACTTCGGCTATGACATCGCGATAGTAATAAGCCACCGAACCGACAAAACCGATTCGCAGCGTGTCGTGACCGGCATATTGCAACACGTTCCTCTTGAAAAACTCGCGGAAACTGTCAGCAACGAGTGCATGGACTGTCCCATCGTGCAGGTGCCGACAGATGAAGGGCGACAACGAGGCCAGGAAACGATTGGGAAACGGCTGCCTATACACGCGCTCTATGATGTCGGCAGTGGTCAGCTTCGTCTCTTGTAGGAATTTCTCTTTCAGTCCTGGCGACAATTGGCTCTTCAGCAGACTTCCCACAAACAGTCGGCCAAGCACCGCTCCGCTACCCTCGTCGCCCAGTATGTAGCCCAAGGGCGACACGTTGTCCACCACCTTTTGCCCATCGTAAAGACATGAGTTGCTGCCTGTGCCCACAATGCAGGCGATGCCCGCCTTATGCCCACACACACTACGTGCCGCACCCACCATGTCGCTATGCACTTCTATCAAGTCTTCTTCCAAATTCAAAGCCGATCCCATGGCGTGTCGCACTTGTCCGCATTTCTCCGCTGTACATCCGGCTCCATAGAAACACACCGTCCTGCCATCGCTCTTGTCCCAATGAGGCTGCAATGCAGGCAGCAACGAGGTGTGCAATTCCTCCTCGCACTCCCGCTCTGTCTGGAAATATGGATTCATACCCTTTGTTGTCACCTCGGTCAGCGGCAATCCGTTCGCGGCATCCATCAAGCACCAAGCGGTTTTCGTCGAACCGCTATCGGCAATCAGCGTCAAGTGTCTCATATCCTCCTTGTTTTCTTGATTCGTTAGGCAAAACATTGCAAATTTAGATAAAAATGTCGATTTTACACCAATGGGGGAAAACATTTCGCTTTATAAAGAAAAAGCACGTTTTTATGAAGCAATACTTTTAATTCCTGTAGAAGCATTTGGCGTTCAGGCCATACGCTACCTGTTGTATCCAAAGTTTGAAGTTCAATACCAACAAAATCAACTACTTTACGATTGGAATCCGTGGATACAAGAAAATAATCAACACTACCTCCTGGAATTGACACTTCTGGTACAACATGTAGCTCATTGCCAGGAGTATGCAGCTGTAACAGGTGAAGGCAATCGATAAAAATCTGCTTCCTTTCAAGCAGCCTATGAGGACATATTATTACATTTTTTTTATCTGAACCATATTCAACCGTGCATGTCCCAATAGAAACTTCTGGATTGCTCTTCCTTGTTTTCAAACACTTCTTCCCGATATAAGGGCAATGTTGAGTCCTAATGATTTTCTTCCAATTACATCCCTGCAATTTGGTGGATACCCCCATTATTTCTTTGATTTTCGACATGATAGCTATAACGACAATCGTGGTTCAATTCTTTTTTTCGCTTGTTTTATATATTCGGCCGACATGTCTATACCTATAGACTTTCTTCCTAACTCGTATGCTACTTTCATTGTGGTTCCTGTACCGCTAAAAGGATCTAATACAACTCCATTCTCCGGACAACTGGCTTTTATTGGCATTATACACAATTCTTCAGGATAAGGAGCGAAATGAGAGTCACGGTTTTGTGTGTCTTCTGGAAGAATATCCCAAACATTGCTTGGCATTGTCCCCTTGGCATTGTAAAAAAGGAAATAAAAACCTTTGTCTCTCAATTCCTTGGCTCTACCAGATACTTTTGTTGAGTCTGAATGGGTGGTTCTTTGTTGATTCTTAATAACCATTCTGAAATCGGATATTATACCCTCTCGAATTTTATTCAACACCTCATTTAGAGCATCTATTGCATTTTTCTTCTCGTCTTCGGAAAGGTCTGTTGACATTTCAATTTGACGCTTATAGCGTATGCCACTTACACCTGTAGCGGAAACAACAGCCCCATTGACTATTTTTGTACTTCTTGGAGATGAACGAATAGAATCAGAGTCAAAGAAGTATTCCTCATTCTTTACAAAGAAAAAGAAATCTTCGAAGACATTTCCAAATCTGTCTTTTGAGGGACACATTCCACCTTTATGCTTATACCAAATTATATCATTACGGAGTATCCATCCTTCATCCATCATTTTGAATGCAATTCTCCATGGTAAACCAAGTAATTGCTTGTCTTTATATGAGTCGCCAATATTTAGCCAAAAGGAACCTCCATTTTTAAGAACTCTGTATAATTGGCGTATGACTTCCATCAAATTCTCAATATATTCATAATACGTTTCTTCCAAGCCTATTCCGCCATTCTCATACTGACGTTTGCCCCAATATGGAGGACTTGTAACAATGCAATCTATGCTATTGTTGGGTAAGGACTGTAAAACAAAAGCTGAATCTCCTTGTAAAAATAGTGGATATAATTCTTGGCCTTCAAGATATGTGCTTATTGAATTATCCATTACATGATATGTTAGTTGTCGTATAACGAAAGTTCTTAAAGTGGGTTCTATAAATTCATTTCAAACGATTTTGGGGCTTGATATAGTCCTTTGCTTCTCTCTGCCAATACCATTTCGATGTGGTTGATGCTTTTTACCGTTTAATCTATATTAATCTTGTGCACAAATATATGGAAAATATCTCGCTTTTTATGCCAACGGAGATAAAAAAACGAAAAGATATTGTCAATCCACTGCCCATATACGTCCGTCTTCTTTTTCAACTCCAAGGCTCACATAAACTTATTACAGACAAGTATATGACTCAGGTTTATGCTCTATGGTTGCAGATATTAAGAAACTGTTTTGAAATGTCCCAATTAATCTTTTATTGAGTCCACTTTAAAAAGTGGACTCAATATTGGAATTATTTTCCCCAATCCATGAGATTTAATCGAATAGATTTTCTAATTTTGTAACGTGGATTTTTGTCTCAACAAATAATAAACAATTTAAAAGAATACGCTATGAAAAGAATGTTTTTGATGCTTGTCGTGCTTTTGATGGCAGTTGTTGGTTCGTATGCCCAGGAGCAAGTCGTTGGATGGAACTTGAATTATAGCACGAAGAACCAGAATTTCGGCGTTGGCGTGAAGTACCGCTTCTATGTGGCCGACTATTTCCGATTGGAGCCCTCTGCCGACTATTTCTTCGAGAACAAGGATGTATCCAACTGGGATGTCAATTGCAACCTGCATTTCCTGTTCCGGGCGAAGGATGACTTTTATCTCTATCCACTGGTAGGCGCTTCCTTTGCGGCTTTCTCGGTGGGTCCTAACGATTTGAATCGTTTGGGACTGAATCTCGGTGGAGGTTTCGACTGGGAGTTCGACCGAAACTGGGTGGCTACGATAGAATTGAAGTATCAGTGCCTGAAGGACTTTGGCCAAGCTGTCTTCTCGGCAGGAGTCGCTTATTGCTTCTAATTCCAAAAGCCATTTACCTTGACTTGTCGTAACTATGAAAAACATGTTGTCACATCGCGATGTCGGCTTGTCCTGGCGGCATCTGATTGTAGGGCTTGCTGTCGTTTTAACGGCTTGTGGTACTACGCAGAAGACTTCTTCGCCGACCACTGGAGAAGCCTATAACACTGGATTTGGAGTAGTGAATCAGGATGTTTCGGTCTATTCTGTGGGAAGCATCATAAACCGCAAGAACGAGGCTTCGGCTTACTCGAACATTTTCGATTATATCAGGGCGCGTGTGAATGGTGTGTGGATCGACTATGCCGACCATGGCGACACCCCTAACGTTTACATTCGGGGGACTACTTCTGTGCATACCCCCCATCAGCCCATGTTCATGGTCGATGGCCGTCAGGTGGATAGCATTGCCGACATCAATCCCAACGACGTGCGCTCCGTGACGGTGCTTAAGGATGCCTTGGCCTCACTGTATGGCGTACAAGGTGCCAATGGCGTGATACAGATTTGGACAAAGCGTGGTGGCGATGTGGATTGAGGAAGAAAGTCTGCGAAGCAAATAATTATGAATTAAGAAATCTATTGGCAACGAAATGAAAAAGTGTGTTCCTTTTTGCGTCGTTTTGATGGCTGTTTTCTCGGCTTGTGGCACCCAACGTGGTGCGATGTCCTCACAGCAGGACGAACAGATCGACGTTGGCTATGGCTTGACTACCCGACGCAACTCATCGTATGCCGTGGGTAAGGTCGATGTGGAGAAGATTCAGAATGTGGCTTACACTTCTATTTTTGACTATCTGCGTTCGAGGGTGGCTGGAGTCCAGGTGGGTTATGCCGCGCCTGGCGAGACACCCGATATTAGCATCCGTGGCATCAACTCCATCAACTCTTCCACCCAGCCGATTTTTGTGGTCGATGGGATGCAAGTAAGCAGCATTGCCGACATCAACCCCAACGACGTGAAGTCAATCACGGTTCTGAAAGATGCCGCCGCATCGGTATATGGTGTGCGAGGAGCCAATGGCGTGATTCAGATTACCACCAAGTCCGGACGCTGACATTGAGCTGAATCGCTGTTTGGTTGGGCTCGCCCACACACTCACGGCCAACTAAACAAAAACAAGTAACCCTGCGAACAGGTTTGTCATTTCGACAACACCTTTCGCAGGGTTACTTGTTGGATTTCAGCTTCGCGCCTGAGCGACGCAGAAGCTGAAATCGGTGACAATTGGTTTTGTGGGGGAAATCAGTGTGTCATTCCACCACGTTCAGTTTTGTCTCAATCGTTTCCTGTCGGCCTGATTCGTAGGTGACACATGCCCTTACGGTGCAAACGCCCTTTGTCAGAACCACAGAACCGGATGCCTCCTCGCCGTTGACCGTCCAAGTCACAGAAGCAGGGGGATTCACCGAACTTTGCGTAAGAGTGAGCTCGAAGGTCTCTCCGGCGGTGTATGCCTGTTTGTGGGGAATGTAATTGATTCCAGATAAATCGAGAACCTGCGAGCCATTGATGATTGTCGCAGAAAGTACAACATTGCCTCCCGGATATGCGTACCAGTCCAAATCATCCGTATTGTTGATCAGGTTGGCTCCCGTCACAGGCATACCATAATCCGCCAAGATAAATGGATAACCATATGATGGATTGAGCAGATAATAAACGAAAGTGACGGATTTGCCAGAGGGTATTTTGAGTTTATAGCTGCTGACATCTACCGTGCATAGGGTTCCGTAAATCGGCTCGGTACATTCGCAATCGCATTGAAGCTCGTTGCCGAAATAAACCTGTACACCCACCTTGTCCGCAGTGCCGTTACCGCCATTCCCAGCCATAAACGATACGGATTGGATAGGGAACCCAACGTATTCGGCCAGTTCATCGGCCGTATAATTCAGTCCGGCATAATGATCCACACCTGCTTTAATGCCTACTGCGTAACTGCTTATTACACTGTACTTTTTAAGTGTGACTCCACTCATATCGGCAGGTGTTGCCAATACGATGTTCAGCTCGACCATGCCATCAGCAGTCACACTACTTGTATAGGGTGCGTATCCCTCCTTGTTTACGGATACCGAATAGATACCCGGTTGTGGCTTATCTACCTCGAAATAGCCGTTGGCATCGGTGGTCACTCGATATTCAGGAGCATTGGGTGAGGCAGCCAGATTCATTATTGACAAACCGTTCCCCACAGAGGAAACCTTCTTTACCGACTCCTCCAAAGATGACACAAATTTCATTACCACCTCTGTTCCAGGAAGAGGTTGATGGGCTGTGTTCGATACCGTACCCACAATCTTCCTCTCTCTCTCCATGGTGAATGTGGTGCTTCCGCTGGTAGAATCGAATTTAATGTTGGAAATGTTGTAACCGGTTGGAGTACCAGACCACGATCTTGCCGATGGCTTTGTAGAAGAGGTGAATGACATCACATTATTATAACCTGGAAATGTGCATTCATCAATATATTGAACGCTTGATTCTGGATATACGGTTTCCACAAGATCCATACACTGATGCGAAGCGAATGCATTGATCATATATCCGAATTCCCAAAGTTTGGCGGCCGAGTAACCGTTTGGCATCATGTAGCCAGACTTGTCAACATGATAGATGGCCATACCTGGAGCATCGGTATAAGTGTCCCATCCTTCGCAAGGCCTGCTCTCATATAGGAAATATTCACCTTCTGTGGCCGTAGGGCTGTAATAGGCTTTGTTGGTCGAGGTTGGTTCGAGTGTGTTGTTGCCTTCTGCAAGAAGCGTCAGTCCTTCGTCCCATCCTAAAATATGCTTCTCCTCGTAGGTGAAGTAGGGGGGAGTCCTGCCTCCATTGTTATAGTTGCCACTTGACATCAGCGAAAGAGTCACAAGCGCAAGCCCTGATCCATTAGCTTCATAGTCAACGTCATAAAAGTCTGGAAGCCCTATCACGTGACCGAACTCATGGCAGAAAGTGCCAATGCCGGCCATCGTTTCTCCTGATTCACCCTTAAATTCGGAAGCGCAACCATAATGGTATATACCAACGCCGTCCAGAGTCAGGAAAGGATAAGCGTATGTAACAGCGTGAGGCCAGATGGTATCGTCTCCTCCTCCTTCGGCCTGATTGTAACCCGGGAAGAAGAAGAACACGTTATCGACAAGATTCGGACTCTTGTTGCAATATTGCGTGAAATTCACGCCGAGAGAATCATGGGCGAATGTGCAAGCTTCGATGACTGCGTCCACGTCGTCCTCGGCACATTCAGCAGAAGTGTATGAAACCTTTATCGGCCCAACCACATCGAATTGTGGGTTGAACTTTCCGAACGACACATCTTGGTAATATCTATTCACAGAACCAGTAGCTCCGTTGTAGGTGTAGTTTTCACCGCTAAGCAAATCGGTGAAGTTCTCCTTAGGCATCGTAAACGATTTGTCGGCAAACTCAATCAACAGTATCAGGAAATGTGGGTTTCCTGTAGATAGCGGTAGGGATGTCTGTGAAATGGAAGGCGAGGCGTTGGCGCTCTTTTTCGTCATGGATTGTCTTTTTTTCAGTGCCTTGGCAATGGCAGGGGCTGGTGGTGTGACACTGGATCCATCGCCCGACATGTTGGATTGTACGCGCGCGCCTTGAGCCTTGGCCACTCCATCGGCATTGAATGTGGCATATCGCCAATATCCGTCGGTTCCCTTGGCTACAAGAGAGTTTCCGCAGGTTGTCCAGTGCAGGAACTCGTCGCCATGAACACGTATTGTCAATGTTGTGCCATCAGGCTGGGTTACGGTGATGGGCTTGTTGTATGCGATGACAGCATAGGTTGCGGAGATGCTGACAAACAACGAGATTATAAAAAGTAATATCTTCTTCATGGCTTCCTATTTTCTGACGATGAATAAAGTGTTTCCGGCTTTTATCCAGAGTTTGGTGAAGTCCCCATCGGTTTCGGCAGTGCAGATTTTTGCATTCTCCAAGATGGTGTTCGATGGGTAATCAACATCGTTCGTATAAACGCGAGCGGTGAATGATGTGCCTTCCGTGGCATCGGAAGGAATGCCCTTGAGGGTCCAGAAACTTGATGCGGACGAGTTCAGCAGGGTGAAATCAGATTCGTTGTTTTCCAAACCCGTGATGACGGTACTTGTGAAATCCTCATAACGGTTTATTACTGTCGATGATGCCATGTCGTAAATGCCATACTCCTGTTGTCCGGGAAGGCCTATCAATTCGAATTGGCTTGCAATGGTGTTATAGTAGCTGTGCGACTGTAGTTCGGCCGATGCCAATGGCGAGAAATAGTCGCCCTTTTCATCAACTGTGACAATAATGGAACGGATGGCGGATTCATCGGATGGCATGACACCTACAGGCACCATCAAAGCTCCGGAGGCACTTGTCGTGAAGGGACCGTTGAGTTCGATTCTCCCCCTTGCGGATTTTTCATCGTCGGTGGCGACATCAAATCCGTCATTGGTGTTGTTGATGGACAAGCTCAATTGGTTAGGGATGTTGTGCAGCGAGATTTTGGACACTGTGGCCTCGGCTGGCAAGTTGGCCATATTTATCTTGAGGTAAGACAAGATATAATTAAAATCCAGGTTGAGATTGGTGAACTCGCCATTGTTGTTACCTGCCGTAAAGGTACTGTATGTCACAAGGGGCACATTGGATGTTTTGCACTGATTGGCAAGGCTTACGTTTTGGGTGGTGAAATCTGTCTCTTCAGCATTCCCGAAGGAAGGATAAAACAATGAGATTACGTCACCGCTGCTGATGGAGCCTGTCACAGTTCCACTGAATGTGGCACGGCTTCCAGCCTTGTCGGCGGTAAGTTGGCCACCAAGTATTTTCCCTTTTGTGATGTTTACGACTGAAATTTGGTCGTCCTCGTTCCAGCTGGCGCCTATATACGACTCAAGATGTCCTCTGGTAATGGACTCCTGCTCTATTTCAGGAAGTTCGGCCGAAACAGAAAACACATACTCGTTTCCTCGTATGTCTGGCTGTTCGTCCAAACGGTTGCAGGAAAAAAACATGAGTGATACGGCCAGGGCCGTAATTGAAAGTCTTGATTTGCTCATGGTAATTTCGTTGTTTGTTATTGGTTATTCATCAAATGTGTTTAGGAAACCATCCAATCTTTTGGTTGTATTAATATCCTTTTCATGAGGATTGGATATTACTAAAGGGAGATAAGGACTGATAGTCACAATCTCGATTTGTGGAGGTGTGTAATTGGGTCTCATGGATTCAGTATTTGTCATAATGAGTATGTGTTATCCTAAAAAAATAATGAAAGGGCCGAAGTGATGCACGAAAATGCACTTCGACCCTTCCTCGTTATTATTATGGATAGTCGATATAAGCGTGAATGATTTATTCGAGTTCCAGAATCTTCACGTTCTTATACCACACTTCGTCGCCGTGGTCCTGCAGCAGGATGTTGCCTTCGGTCTGGTTGCCGAAGTCTGGCCAATCCTTGTACTTGCTATAGGCTACGAGTGCGTTCCATTCCTGAGTGTTCCGTTCGTACTGCACCATCAGTTCGCCATTGAGCCAATGCTCCACGTGGTTGTTGTAAACCACGATAAGGGCGGTGTTGAAGTTGTTGATGTCGAAAGGTTTTGTCGCAGGAGCTGGGATGAGGTCGTAGAGCGAGCCCAGTTTGCGGTTGCCCTTTACGCCCTTTTCCGCATCGGCATGACGGGTGTCATCGAGAATCTGGAATTCGCAGCCAATGGCCGAACCCTCGCCCTTGTTGAGGTCGGGACGCACGAAATACTTGATACCGCTGTTGGCACCTTCTGTAATCTTGAACTGTGCCTTGAGGATGAAGTTCTTGTAGGTGCGGGTGGTCACAATGTCTCCGCCGTTGGCCGACTCTGCACCATTACTTGGCATAACCTTCAGGATTCCGTTTTCCATCACCCAACCACTTGCAGGGAAAGCGTCGAGCTTGGCACCGCGCCATCCTTCGGATGTCTTGCCGTCCCACAGCAGTTTCCAACCTTCTTTCTGCTCGGCTTTGGTAAGGGTGTTGTCGGCTGTTCCTTCGGCAGGATTGCACAGGTTCTCTTTGGTGAGGAACACTTTATAGACAGCATGACCGCATCCGTAGCCTTTGCCAGAGCATTCATGCTTCCCCTCTTTGCACTGGTGGTTTTCGCCGGTACACTCATGCTTTGCTCCTTTGCACTGGTGGCCATCGCCAGCACATTGATGTTGTGCATTGTTGCTGTTGCATTGGCAACCAGCCAATGCAGCAGCACACATGATGATAAACAAACTTTTCTTCATTGTCGTGAATCTGATTCTTTAGAGTTTGTAGAACTGTTCCCAACCCTTGCGTGGTGGAATGCCTACCAACATGGCGTTGGCGAAGGCATTGTTGGTGAACTGCTTGGTGCGGGCGTCGAAGAACAATTGGGTGTTCAGGCGTTGGGCGATGACACCAAGAGAGAATACCTCGCAGAGCACACCGCAGATTTCGAACGGTGAACGGGTCTTCTCGATGCCCTGACAAGCCAGCAAGAAGTTTTCGAAATGGTTGGATGGACGTTCGCCGAGTTTGAACTTGTTGCCAAACTTGCCTTCGCCTTCGTAGTGCATCTTGTCGCCAAACTTGCTTTCAACCTCTGCAATCTTCTCCTTCGGGATGATGTTGAGCAAGCTGCCATGCGAACCACCCTTGAAGGTGAGATCCTTGGAGTAGATAATCTTTCCAGGAGCCAACGACGGCTTGCGGCCCTTGCCGTCAACATTGGTTGCAGGCACGTTGGGGTCGAATCCAGCCACGCCAAAGCCTTCTGGGATAGGAGGAAGGTTGTCAATACCATCATACCATGTCACATCAACTGGCGGCATGTCCTTGCGTGCGCCGAAGCGGAACAGGATGGTCGATGAATTGGGATAGAAGTAGTCGTTGTGACGCTCTTCCTTCTGCAAGGTGATTTCGTAGGGCAAGCCCAACTCAAGGAATTCGTGAACGGTGTCGAGCAGGTGAGCGCCCCAATCGCCCAAAGCACCCATACCGAAGTCGTACCAGCAACGCCACTGACCCTGATGGAAATCCTTGCAGTACTCATGCCATGCGGCAGTGTTCAGCCATGTGTCCCAGTTCATGCCGTCGGGCAGAGGTTCTGCTGCGGGGAACTTGAGGGTGTAGTCATCGGGGAATGGATGCCAACGACGCCAGCTGTTCATGTGTGCGGTAACGGCTGTCACGTCCTTGATGATGCCGGCTTCCTTCCATGCCTTGAACTGGAAGTAGTTGCCTTCGGAGTGGCCTTGGTTACCCACCTGGGTGGCTTGGTTCGGACGTTTCAATGCGGCCTGGATCATCAGTTCCTCTTCGTTGAAAGTGCGGGCCATTGGTTTCTCCACATATACGTGCTTTCCTTCAGAGAGAGCAAGCATTGCAATGGGGAAGTGTGCGAAGTCGGGCACAGCAATGGCTACTGCATCGAATTCGTTTCCTGCCTTGTCGAAAAGTTCACGGAAATCGGTGAATTGCTTTGCGTTGGGATACCAGCTCTTGACCTCGTCGCACTGTTTGCCCTTGATGTCAACATCACACAAGGCCACGACATCCACCATGTTGGTTTTCTTGAACTCACCGATGATTTGGTTGCCTCTGTTACCGATACCGATATAAGCGATTTTCACTTTGCCGGGAACAGCCTTGGGGGCTGCGGCCGACGAATTGTTCTGTGCATGTAAAATGCCACTTGGAGTCAGGGCAACACCTGCGGTTGCCATTGACATAGTCTTCAAAAAATCTCTACGTGTTCCCATTCTATTATGGTTTGGAATAAAGTTATTTTCGGAGCAAATTTACATTTATTTTCGATAAGACAATGAAAAAATGCAAAAATTTACAAAGATTTTCCCATGACTACCCCGATTTGAAATGTATGATTTGCAATTTCAGGAATGGCATAAAAACAACTTCTAATTGGAACATTTCAAAACAGTTTCTAAAAAGTGGACTCAGTTGATATTATCCTTTATGCCACTCCATCGTATCTTTGACTTACGTAGTTGTAAATAGTGTCACGATAATAGTTGATGCTCTCTTCGCTGTAACTCTCGGGCAGTTCCTGCCACAATACATCGCGTATGGTAATGATCAGTGCGGCACGCGTCGTCTGCTTGTCAAAAGGATGATCCATACCGGCCAACTGACCTTTTATCTTGGCGAGCAAATCTATTGCAACATCTTTCAGTTTCTTTATCTCAGGCTTGGAAAGATTTTCCTTCAGCAACAGGTCGTAGAGCGAAAGTTCCTCGTCACTCTTGAATCCCTCCCGTACATAACGCTTTTCCTCTTCGCTCAGCGACTGAGACAAGTGCATCAGATCTTCAAAGGTCTTTTCAATCGTTGCACGATTCTGCTCCTGGTTGTATGCTTGGATTATTTCCTGATACTTCTCATAGAAGTTTATTCTCGCAGGATTCTCAGCCAACAGACAAGCCAGACGTTCCTGCAGCAGTTCCTGAATATCCCGCAGCACAAGGTTCTTGTCTTCTCGCCTTGCAAACTCGCGTCGCAACAGGTCGAAGTCAATGCCGCTGATGTCAAACTTGCGACCTTCTTCCGCAACCTTCATGTGCTGGGCATCCACTTCAAGGTGTTCATTGACAATATCGTTGATGGCAACACTCAAATCCGTGATGTCGGCATGCTTGCGTTTCCTCTGCAATTCCTTGTAGATGGCCTCCAGCGCATCCTTCTTTTTGCGCATGGCATCTGTTATTTCTTCGCGGTCGAGATATTTCCAAAGGCGAAGCAACGTTGTAGCGTATGTGCAATACGTCTTTCTCGTCTCTATGGTACTACAAAGCAAGTTGGCTGCCTTCCTCAAGAGAGACAACTTCTCGAATGACTGGGCTTCAATCAGTTCTTGCAATTCGAAGTCCTTCTCATGTAGGAATGTCTCGGCAGCCGCAATCGTTTCCCCAACGTGCCTGATGAGCTCTTCCTTGTTGACGGTCGGGTCATTGCCACCTTCTCCGCCCTCTGGATTAGCGGTATAATCTGCAAGGGCTTGACGCAATGCCTTCACGATACCGATGTAATCTATGACAAGTCCGTTTGACTTGCCTTCTGCCACACGGTTTGCTCGGGCAATCGTCTGCATCAGGGTGTGCGCTTTCATTGGCTTATCAATGTAGAGGCATGAGAGTGTCTTCACGTCAAAGCCAGTCAGCCACATGGCACATACAAATACAACTCGGAGTCTTCCATCTGCATCCTTGAACTCTTTATCAAGTTCGCGCTTCTCCATCTTCTCACGATGTGGAATGATGTCGAGTCGCCATTTCTTGAAGGTCTGTATCTCGTTCTGCTCCTGTGAGACGACAACAGCCATTTCGGTTTCCTCCATCCATTGGAGTTTACGCTTCAACTCTTGTACTTCCTGTTGCCAAGGGTCTTGCTCGATGCGCTTACGAAGAGCGTTAATCTCCTTCTGCCAGTATTCCTGCACATAATTGTACATGCGGACACAAGTCACCTTGTTGAAGCTGACCACCATCGCCTTACCACTTGTCCAGAGGTCGCTGTAGTGGCGCACAAAGTCCTGTGCCACAACCCTCAATCGTTTCTCTGCCGTCAGTAGATGAACCTCTTGCGCAAACTCGCGTTCCAACTTTGCCTGCTGTGAAGGGTCAAGATTCTCTTCGTCCAATCTGGCTGCAATCTCAGCATTGATTTCAGGATTTTTCAATTCCTGCAGCTTTTCGCCACGGTTCTCGTAGTAGAGTGGCACGGTTGCCTTATCCTCCACGGCACGTTTGAAGTCATATACAGAAACGAACTGACCGAAGGTGCGGGCCGTAATGTTGTCATCACGGAGCAGAGGCGTACCAGTGAAGCCGATACGGTTTGCCGTTGGCAGTGTATGCATCAGGTTGTCGGCAAACACACCATTCTGTGTTCGGTGCGCCTCGTCGCTCATCACGATGATGTCATGGTCGGGATAGATGGGTTCGGCATCTGCCTTGTTGAACTTCTGTATCAAGGAGAAGATGAACGAAGGGTTGCCTTGAAGCTTCTGACGTAGGTCATCACCACTATGTGCAATGAACTGCTTTGCTTTCAATCCGCCCAACAAACCACAGTTCTCGAAGGTGTCGCTTATCTGCTTGTTCAGTTCGTCACGGTCGGTCAGCACTACAATGGTTGGCGAGCCTTCGAATTTGCGTCTGATTTTCTGCGCCAGAAACACCATCGAATAACTCTTGCCCGAGCCTTGTGTGTGCCAGAACACGCCGAGCTTGCCTTTCATCGCCTCACGGTGGCGATACATTTCCACGGCTTGGTTCACGCCAAGATACTGGTGGTTGCGAGCCAGAATTTTCACAGTAGAGCCGCCACTATGGTCGAAGAGGATGAAGTTTTCGAGTAAGTCCAACAGGTTTTCCCTCTTGCAGATACCTCGCAGCATTGTTGGCAGTTCAATGTTGCCATGGTCCAACTCCGTCAGGCGTTTCCACTCGTGGAAGAACTCCCACTTGGCACCCACCGTTCCCACACGGCTCTCCATGCCATTGCTTAGCATGATCATGGCATTGTGGTGGAACAAGTGCGGTATGGTGTCGAGGTAGTCGCGGTAGTTGTCAGTATAGGCATTCTGTATGTCTTGGTCATGATTCTTCAACTCGATGAAGATAAGTGGAAGACCATTCACATAGCACACCACATCGGCCCTGCGCTTATGGATAGGCCCTTTTATCCATAGTTCCCTGACGGCGATAAACTCATTGCTATCAACATTGGCAAAGTCTATGACACGAGCACGAACGGTTTCCGTTTCGCCATTAGGCTTGGTTCGTGTTACGGGCACACCGTCACGCAGATACTGGTACTTCTCTTCGTTAATCTGCATCAGTGTCTGTGAGCTCATATAGCTGGTCATACGTTCTATGGCTTCAGCCAACTGCTTGTCATTCATCCAAGCATTTAGGCGCTTCAAAGCCATACGCAGATGACGAGTCAGGATGACCTCACTCTGAGTCTTGCGTCCCAGAGTTCCTTGCTCACCTAAGACTTCGCTATCAAAGGCATAAACGGATTTCCAACCGAGTTCCTTTTCAAGGAGTTCGGCTGTAGATTTCTGTATCAGTAGGTCTTCGCTATAGTCTTTTGGCATAATAGTAATCTTTTTCTAGGTCTTCTAGATTTTCTAGATTGTCTAAGTCTTCTAGATCTTCTAACCCCTCTAGCTTATCTGGTTCTTTTCAGTTCTTCAATCTCTTCCTTTTGCTTGTTGTAGGCATTTAGAGCGCGTTGTTTGAGATCGTTGTAGGCGGCTTGCCATTGCTCGCTGGCTTGCAGGGCCCCAGCGAGTTGGGCTTCGAGCTCTGCTATGCGCTGGTGCAGTTGGGGGTTCTCGGCTTCGAGTTGCTTGAGGCGTTCGTCCTGTTGCTGGCGATAACCCGTGCGGGCACGGTACATGCGCTCCTTTATGCCGCCCTGGGTAACAAACTCGCGGTCGAGGCGTTCGAGGAAGGTCATCATCATCTTGTCTATCATGTGACAGAGGGTGACGCCGTAGTTGCACATCTCCTCGTCTGTCCATTGCAGGAAGAAAGGTTCGTAGTCTTCGAGCTTATTGTGCATTCTGCAATACTGCAGCATGGGGTCGTATTCCTTGTCGGCTGTCGTGTAGAATCGCAGGTGGCGCGACTTGAGAAAGTCCTCGAAGTCTTCCTTCAGTTCCTTGAGCGAGGAGCGTGCCACGTTGAGCAGTTTCAGTTGCATCTCGGTGGAGGTGACGCCATCAGCGAGTCCTTCTACAATATTCTGCTTGCAGGAACGTGCTGCCTGTATCACCTGGTCGCGCGTGCGGTCTTTGTAAAGATGTATGAAGCGTTCGCAAAAGACGAACGAAAGCTGATACACCACATCGGCCTTCTGGTAGAAGTAGAGCTCATTCCAGTTCGTCTGCTTGTTGAGCACCGTTGGTATCTTTCGGTGGTCGTCGTGTGGCATAGTTTTGTGGTTTTTTTAGTTGTTAATGTTTTCTATCTCGCCACTCATCAGCTTAGGGAGTAAGCGGTCACGGGCTTCGGTGAGGAGGCGGAGTTGGTTCCTACATGACTGAATTTTAGAATAGAAGCCAGATGATATTCTGTCATATTTATGGGCTATTTCCTCTGTAGGTATAAGTATTTGCTCTGCTTTAAGATACTTAAAATGTCTCGCATAACTATAATTCGATAGGTCAATTTCAATAAGTGTATTGAAGAAAAGTGATTGTGGCAATCGCTTTAGATTATTTGACAGAATAAGCTGCGTTCCATCTGCACCTCTAGCAAAAGAGAATGGCAAATATTTAAGGACACGTGTGTGATCTCCAAATAATATCATTGGAGTTGTTACATCGACTATACTGTCTTTATCATTTGTATAACCTGCAATAAAATTCCTGCTTTGGTCAATAACGGGGATGTTGCCATTTTTAAGATATTCATTCGAGGGTATTTGCTTTGTACGACTAATCTTTGTAAGCATATCCCCAACGCTCTTCCTCTCCCATCCCTCCGGCACACCATTCACGATGTTAGTGTTTTCGTATCCGGGGAAGTGGAGGTCAACGAACCATTCCTTGTAGAGTCGTTGAGCTGCTTCTTCCAATAGCTT
>JAUNNV010000009.1 GCA_030531335.1 Bacteroidales bacterium | reverse complement strand
CGCCACGGCATGGCACGCTTGCCGTTCACCTTGGCAATGTAGTCCTCGCGGGTCTGTACAATCATCTGCAGATTGTTGTGACCGCCCTGTTTCATGTCCTTAGGATAAGGTGCGAAAATGGAGGTCAGCCCTTTGCGCGACTCGAAGTTTTGCAGGAACATGCCGGGATAGGAGAACTGGTTCACCTCCGTGATGCACACCTTCAGGTTGTTGGGCAGCTCCACCATTACAGGCAGGAACATCAGCTTGTCGTTGGCTATTTCCGTGAGTTTGGAATGTTCGTAGATGTTCTCGAACGAGCAGGAGAACTGTTTGCTGACATCGCCTGAGCTGTTGGCATACGAATGGTACGATGTGAAATCGTCGGCAAAATTGAATTCGCTCTTTTCGTCCTTCACGACCACTTCCTGCTGTTTTTGGTTCAGGTTGAAGCGGTATGCGCATCCCAGGTCGTAGGCTCGGAAGTCTATGCTGAATCCCTTGAAGGTGAGCGTGAGTTGGTTGGCCTTGTTCTCCACTTTTTGCTTGCGGTAGGCCACGGTGGTGAGTGTCTCGTCGATGCTTGTCCGGCGTGCGCCCTGCACCTTGGCCTTTTCGCCTAAAACCGATCCGTCGTTAAGAGTCATGGACACGACAGAAGGCGCGAGCACCTGTTGGCCGTCGTATTCCACAGAGTAAGCCACGCGGTCGTTCACGCTGACGTTTATTTTCAGTTTACCATTGGGCGAAGTCACCACCCAGTCCTTTGCGGTTGCCGTCAGGGCTGTGAGCAGGAGCATGACACTGCAAAAAAGATGTGTTTTTCTCATTTTCATCGTGTTATCTTGTTAATTTAATATTGGAAGACTTTTCCACCTGCCATCACGTTCTGGGTGGTCTCGTCGAAAGTCACTTTCTCGCCGGTGCGCAATGCGGCGTTACACATGATGGTGGCAATGGAGTGGTTGTAGCCAGCCTGAGCCGGAGCATTGGGGGTCTTGCGGCTGCGCACACATTCCATCCAGTTGCGCATGTGCAGGAATGTCATGGGGTCGCCGCCCGTGTTGGCATCGGTGACAACGGTCACAGACGGCAACTTGTAGGTGTCGAGCAGGTTTGCCTGCATGTCCATTTCCTTGGCAAAGCGTTCGGTAAGTCCTCCGTTCGACGATATTTCGTTGGTGTCGAGGTTCAGTGTGCCTCCGTTGGAGAAGTACAACTCCTTCACGCCACCGGCCTCGTTGTGCATGCGCGACGAATACACCACCTGGAACTTGTCCTCGCCCGAGGGTTTGCCATATTCGAACACGGCTGTTACGGTGTCGTAATTGCTTCGTCCGTCGTTCCAGCAGTAGATGCCGCCGCCTGCTGCCACACTCAACGGATGGCTAAGCCCGGTGAACCAGTGAACGGTGTCGATTTGGTGCGACATCCACTGTCCGGGTATGCCCGACGAGAAGGGCCAGAAGAGGCGGAACTCCAGGTATTTCCGTGGATCCCAAGGTTGGTATGGGCGGTTCATGAGGTAACGCTTCCAGTCGGTGTCCTGCTCAAAGCATTGCTCCACAAGAGCCTTGCGGCGCCAACGTCCGGGTTGGTTCACGTTCCAACACATTTCCACCATGGTTATTTTCCCGAACTTGCCCGAGTTCAGGTACTCGTTGGCCGCTTGATAGTTGGGAGCCGAGCGGCGTTGTGAGCCAATCTGCACGATTTTGCCCGTTTCCTGCACGGCTTTCAAGGCTGTGCGGGCATCCTCCATTGTCTCGGCAAAAGGTTTTTCCACGTATGCGTCGCAACCGGCCTTGACGGCTTCGGCACAGTGCAAGGCGTGCTGGAAGTCGGCCGTAGCTATGATTACGGCATCGCATATCTTGGCATCGTAAAGTTCCTCGTTGTTGCGGAAGGTCTTGATGTCTTGGTTGTATTTTTCCTTAAAGAACTTCACCGCCTCTTCGCGGCGGCGTTTCCAAATGTCTGATACAGCGACAATCTCGAAGTTCAGTTCCTTTGCGTTGGCCTGAAACGGAGGAATGAGCGAACTGCGGCATCGGTCGGAAAAACCTACGATACCCACCCTGATTCTGTCGTTGGAACCCAGAATGCTGGCAAATGCACTGGCTGGCAGTCCCATTCCAGCCAATGTGAAACCGGCTGCACCCAACATGCCGGTTTTCAGGAAATCTCTACGTGTTTGCATGATTATTGTGATTTTTTTAGAAGTTTGGAATCTCGTGGCTTGTCTTGAAAGGTTCAGTTCTTTTTTCGGGGGGAGGTGGAGAGTCACTGTTCGTCGAACACCTCATGGAGTTGCTTCTTCACTTCGGCAATGGCAGAACCCGCCTCACGCGAAAAATCGTCCCAACGACATTCGAGCGAGATGTTGCCCCGATAGTCTATCTGTTTCAACGCCCGGAAATAGGGGCGGAAATCATCGCCGGCCACACCAGGTGCCGTGCGGTTCTCGCATTCGGCTATGTGGCAATGGCGCAGGTGTTTTCCGGCCTTGACGATGGACTCCGGGCTCTCGCCCTCGCGGGCCATGTGGAAGAAGTCGGCAAGCACGCAAAGGTTGGGGTGGTTGACGGCCAACACAATGTCGAGTCCTTCGAGTACGGTGTTGATGAAGTTCGTCTCCGATTTCTGCAAAGGCTCTATCACCACGGTGATGCCGTATTTCTCGGCAATGGGAGCCATCCGTCGGCAAATGTCGGTGAATTGTGCCGTGGCCTCCTCCCTCGAAAATCCTTCGGGAATGTTTCTTGCCTTGCTGCTGCCAAACACCACGGTTTTCAGACCTATTTCGGCGGCCCTACGCAAAGCCACCTCGGCATAGCGGATGGCGCGTTCGGGCTCTGCATCGGGTCCTACCAGGCGGATGTCGGCAGGGTAGTAGCCATTGCCCGATGTGATGGGAAGCACACAAGCCTTGGCCTTGGCGGCATTCTCGCTCCACACATCGTCGCCCTGTTCGGCTTTCATGAAGCCGGCAATGCCCACCTCCACATAACTTCCGCCGGCAGCTTGGACGATGGGTGCGTTCTCCACCGAGGTGCAGACGCCTATACGGTTGTAGATGTCGTTAGGCGCAGTACGGCAGGACGATAGGAGCGCAAATCCCACGAACCATGCAATTGCTGATATTTCCTTGAATTCTTTCATGTCTTGAAGATTATAGATGTCGCAAAAATACAAAGAAAAAACAAAAACACAAGTTTTTGTCGGGGAAAAAACAATGAGGTCTTGCTGCATGTCGGTTGTAGGTTTTGTGGACTCGAATTTTTGACAATCGAACCGAGTAAGATTTGGGCGCAAAAAAAATTTTTGCGCCCAAATCCTTTGCAAGACGAGCCCACGTTTTCTTGAGGATGAGCCCACGTTTTTGGGGTGTCTTGTGGTGATTCAAATTTACAAAAAGTTCAGCGGTTTTGCAAATGGCATTTATTGCAGGTTCATAGGGCTTCTCCATAAAAAGGGAAGAGCAAATGTGAATCAACGCACGATTTCGGCATCATCGAACCACATGGCAGGTCGGGGATCGAATTCCTTTGTGCGGAGCTCAACTCCCTCGATTTTCACATTGCGTGCATGACGCACAAAGAATCCATACGAAGGAAGCACACCAAACATCGTTGCCTCCGGGTAATTGGCTTCCTTCTCTTCTGGTTCCTTCATGATTCTTTCAGGATTCCCGGCAAACTCCATCGTGGTGTTTCTCAACGTGACATTCTCTACCGGATGTCCTGGTATGCCCGTTATTGAGCAGCCTATCTCGCCGGCATCCAAGGCCATCACATTCGAAATCTGCACATTCCTCAAGACTCCCACTCCTTCCACAGGAACCCCCTCGGCATACGCACGAGCGCGATTGCCCAAACGAATGAAAATGGGCGAACGAGTGCCACGAATCATGATGTTCGACACCACAACCCCATCGAGCACTCCTCCATCCACCATTTCAATGGAAATGCCCGAGATTCCTTCCAGAAAACCGAAGATTTTGGATTCCTTCACGTCGGAAGGCTTCACTACGCAATCCGAAATCACAATGTTGCGAAAGCCACCATTCGTTTCCGTTCCCAACTTGATGGCATTGCAATGCGACGAGATCACGCAATTGGAGATGGATATGTTTTCGCACAACCGAGGTGACGTGCTCTTCAGGGTAATGGCGTCGTCGTCCGAATCGCATATCAGGCCGCGAACCGTCACATTATGACATCCGTCCAGGTCGAGCGCGTCGTTGTTTTTCGTGGCACGATTGTAGATACGTAGGTTTACCAATTGCAAGTCGTCGCAAGCCAAGTAGTGTTGCATCCAACAACCCGAATTACGCAACGTCACATCCTCGACCGTGATGCTCTTACTTGTCACGAAACGAATCAGGTGCGGACGTTCCAATCCCTCGTCTTTCTCCTTCCGTTTCACGAACACCTCTCCTTGTCCATCGATTGTCCCCTTGCCGCATATTCCACTGTTGCACAGGTTCTCGCCATAGATGAGTTGGATGGTGGGTTCCCATGTGCGCAACGACAGGAAAGCAGGTCTCACAGGTTTATAGTCCCGCTTGTCCTTACTACCATAGAGCACAGCTCCAGGAGCCAGATACAGATATACATTGCTTTTCAAAAAGAGGCTTCCTGTCTTGAATTTCCCAGCAGGTATCACCACCCTGCCACCTCCTTCCGCATGGCAGGCGTCTATGGCTTGTTGTATGGACTCTGTGCTCAACATCGTGGTGTCGGCCTTGGCACCATAATCGGTTATCGCATGGTCGTCCGCAAAACCAACGGCAGCGATTATTGCGGATGACATCAGTAGAAACAATCTTTTTCTCATATATACAATCATTCTTTTATGGGTTCGACATGCAATGCCACATGGGTGTGCTCTCCAAAGTGCTTTCGTATTTGGCTTTCTATGATGGTGGCGCGTTCGTGAGCCTGGCGCAGGGGAATGTCGCCGTTCATGCGAATGTGGAGCTCGATGGCATAATGATGGCCGATGCAGCGTGTACGCAGGTGGTGAGGCTCCACGACATCGGGATAGGCGGCGACGATGCCAAGAATTTCCGCTTCCACTGAATCGGGTAACGAACATTCCGTAAGTTCGCCAATGCCTTTTTTCAGAAGCGCGATGGCTACCTTTACGATGAATGCGCCCACTACCAACGAGGCCAAAGGGTCGAGCACAGTCCATCGGGTTCCCAACAAGGCTGCCCCTCCAATGCCTATGGCCGTGCCAACGGACGACAGCGCGTCGCTACGATGATGCCAAGCATTGGCTATGACTGCTTGCGATGCAAGCTTCCGGCCCGCACGTACAGTGTATCGATACACTCCTTCCTTGAGTACAATCGATGCCAACGCAGCCCAAAACGCCAACAAGCCTGGAGCAGGGAGTTCCTGCCCACGAAGCCACGAACCGATTTTCACACCTCCTTGACATATAATGGCTATCGCCACGGCCAGCAGTGCCAGGCCTATGAGGGTGGTGGCAAGGGTCTCGAACTTGGCATGGCCGTAGTCGTGCGACTTATCCTGAGGCTTGCCGCTGATGTGCACGAACAGCAATACGATGACATCGGTGAGGAAATCGGACAGCGAATGAACGGCATCGGCAATCATGGCACCACTGTGCCCGACGATTCCGGCCACGAACTTGAACACCAACAGTACGATGTTGATGGCACTTCCTACAATCGTCACCCGGAATATTTCTCGTTCTCGGTTCATTACATGTCATTAAAAAGGAACGACACTGAAATGTATGTTCTTCACCACACACTCAGAAGTGGCTTCAAGCGTGAAGGATGGGGCGACATCGTGAAGCAGGTATTGAAAAGTGAAGAGGCCGTTGTCTGTATCCCCGTTGAGTGGCAGCATGGATGGACTACGGAAATCCTTGGAATACCCATTCATGCGTAGGACGGCTTCCCCTGAAAGTTGGAAATCGCAATACGCACCTCCAAAGAATAGTACCGATGGATGACCTGACAGTGTAATGGATTGTCCGGGTTGCAAATATATGCCATCAGCCTTCACTGTGCCTGTCGTGACAAAGTCATTGAATCGCGCGTTGTCTGTAGTAGCCGTAAACACTGGCTGTCGCCCCTTGGTGGGAGGACATGTGTAGTCGCTTACAATGAGGTCGATGCCTGCGTTCAGATACCAGTTGAAGTTGGGTGTCACGCCTGTCTCAAAGATTCCAGCGGCTATCTGGTGTGTCTTCAACATCGTCAGATTGCGAAACGAGAAATCGGACTGTTCGCCGTAGGGATTGTTGTTGGTGTGAAGACAGCCACCCAATCGGTTGCGCACGTCCTGGGCCCACGACTCCTTTTCAGTGGGGAAGTTCATCAGCATCTGCACACACACGTTTGCACGTGTTGATAGCTTGCGAATGTCGGTTGAATAGGTTCCTCCCCAATAAATATCGTCGGTTCCGAGTATGGTTTGAATCATGTTCCACATGATTGGTACATCATGCTCCGCATCCTTATAAGCCAAGCTTGTCGCCTCGTGGGGGTCGTTGTCGTAAGAACCCTTCCCGACAATCTTGCAATGTATGTAGGGCTTGATGCCCGACTTCTTGCAGGCCCAAAGCATTTCCTCGAAAGTAGGTACAGCCTTGCGCAACGCGGGATTGCTGCTGATGGTGATGTATTTGGATGTAAGCTCGTCATAGGTAAACAATTCCACATTCAGTTTCGATGCATTCTCCACAGGGGAATAGTCGGCCCGATTGTTCACATTGCCATAGAAGGAAGCGTGCATACACACAAAAACGCCATCGCGGGTCTTACGGACATCCATCTCAGTGTAGTCATATCCGGCGCGGGCCGCATAATACACCGCATCGACACTGTTTTGCGGAGCAATGTCGTTGACGTGACAGCCTCGATGGGCCACATAAACCAAGAGGGGTGACTGAGCTTGGATGCCGGCAACTGTCGCGAGGCAGAAAATCAGACTGATAAAAAAGCGTTTCATCTTGCTTGTTGTTTTGGTTAGAGATTCAACTGTACAAAATTAGTCTTTTATATGCTCTCACATAAGAAACTCCAAGTTTTTTTTGATAAATTATTGGGCTTATGGGTTGAAATGGCAGCACAATAAACAAAAAACGAGCTCACGTCATGAAAAAGACGCGAGCTCGAAATCTTTTTCGAGCTCGCGTCTCACTTGGTTTGAGTACATGTTTTTCAGTTAGGTGAATTGCATTCGCAGCGACGTACCGCCAAATTGATATTCACAACGACATAGCTTATTACAATCGGCCTGCGGCTACATGGCAAAAGTGTTGAAACCACCATCGACGATGGCCACCGTACCTGTAACGAAACTTGAGGCTTCGGAAATGAGATACTGGATTGTGCCGCACAGTTCCTCGGGCTCGCCAAATCGTCCGAACGGTGTCTGGCGCAACACGTCGAGGCCACGTGCCGAAGGCGACCCGTCGGGATTGGTCATCAGCGTGCGGTTTTGCTCTGTGATGAAGAAACCAGGAGCGATGGCATTGACACGGATGCCGTTGCCGAACTTCTTGGCCACTTCGTGGGCCATATAGGCGGTGAAATTGCTGATGCCGGCCTTGGCCGATCCATATCCACACACGCGGGTCAACGGACGGAATGCCGCCATCGACGAGAAGTTTACGATACAGCCTTTTTTCTGTTCCACCATCGGCTTCAGGAACACTTGGGTGGGGATGACCGTGCCAATGAGATTGAGGTTTACGACCTTTTGGTAGTCTTCCACCTTCAGGTCGAAGAAATTGCAGTTCGGGCCAATGGTGGCTCCGGGCATGTTGCCTCCAGCGGCATTCAGCAATGCATCCACCCTGCCGTACTTGGCCAATATGTCCTTCAGATTTTGTTCGACGGCTTCCTGATTCATGACATCGGTCGTGAGGAACATGGCTTCACCACCATTTTTCTTGATTCCTTCTACGATGGCATTGCCCACCTCCGCCTTACGACCGAGGATTACGACTTTTGCCCCTTGATCGGCCAAATGAGCAGCAATGGCACGCCCTAAGACTCCCGTTCCTCCAGTAATGACAACCACCTGTCCTTCTACGCTGAATAAGTTTTTCATAATAACAAATGTTTTTGATGATATAATAAGATAATCTATATGTTTACGGAAGAGGAGGGAATGCTCTTTTGCAACACGACCAAGCTTTCCGGCCCCATATTGAACAGCAAATCCACAATGCTGAGATTAGGTAGGAAACCATGTTGTTCGCGAAACACTTGATAATAGGGTATGGGCAAAAAAGAGGAGTCGATGCGATGGTCATTCTTGGGATGAATCAACTCACGATAATCGTTTGGAACAGTCTTTCGATAATCGTCTGTGGCTTCCATGTCGGGGTGTAAATCCATCAAGTCGCACACAAGCTGACACAGCTCCATATTGAAATCCCAAAGGAAGGTATATTGATGCTCGTAAAACGGTGCGAAATCGTCGGCATAGTAGTCGAAGAACGGACTATGTCGGTAGGCTGCCACCAAAGCATTCCAATGTACATGTCGCCAATGCCCATGATCTGAAATGCGTACATCGCGCATCAAGCACTTGGGATTGTCTGGCTTTTCTGTGGGAATAGTCAGCGACAACACACCATCGGCTTCGGCCACTCGACAACGGTTTCTGTAACTCTGCTTCGTGTAGCTGTCAAAACCTTCGACCATGATTTTGTCGAAGCTCAGGAGTTTTGTGTAGTACCACACGGGAGCCAAATATGCCGATGTGAGATAGGCCGTGCTCATTTGATGTTGTCAACCCATTGAAACAGTCTTCGCCAACGGAGCTTGCCATTCAGCCAGTTGCGGTCGGGGTCGAGACTCAACCACACGAAAATTGGTTTGCCCACGATGTGATCCTCCGGCACAAATCCCCAATAGCGGGAATCGGCGGAGTTGTGGCGGTTGTCACCCATCATCCAATAGTAATTCATTTGGAAGGTGTATTGGGTAGCCTGTTTCCCATTGATGAAAATCGTGCCGTTGCGAACGTAGAGTTCATTGCCTTCGTAACTATGGATGCAACGGGCATAGAATGGCAGATTGTCTGTTGTCAAGTCAATGGTAGCTCCTTTCTTGGGAATCCACAACGGTCCGTAATTGTCGGCCGACCATCCTGTCTGTTTGTCGAGTGGATACAGTCCCCCTGGTTCCTCGTCCACATCCCGAATCGACTCGACCAGGTTCTTGCGTGCGGCCAATGCCTCCTTCGTGGCTTGGGTCAAGGGCAGGCAGTAGGTTTTCGCTTCGGGTATGTAGTAGCTCAAGTCTTCAAGGCTGATGCCCAATTCATGGGCCAAATCGGGCGAAATGGCTTGCTTCACCTTCACGTAATATCTATATTGTACGTTGTCGGGTTCCTTGTTGGCCACACCATCCAGATAGACAATCCGATTTTTGATTTGGAGAGTTTGTCCTGGTAGTCCCACACAGCGTTTCACGTAGTTCTCGCGCATATCGACTGGGCGTGAAACTATCTTGCCGAACATTTCAGGATTCCTCTCGATGGATTCCCTGCCATATTCCCGATCCAGCCGATAAATGTCTTCTGCCTGCACTTTCAAGGCTACGGTATCGCCTGCAGGAAAGTTGAACACGACAATGTCGTTGAGCTGTACCTCGCCCAGACCTTTCACTCGTTTATAATCCCACTGTACGCAATCCAAATACGACTTGCAGTTGAGCACAGGCAAGGTGTGTTGTGTAAGCGGCATGTGCAATGGTGTTTGGGGAATACGAGCACCATAACTGCATTTACTTACGAATAAATAGTCGCCGACCAACAGGGACTTTTCGAGCGACGAGGATGGAATGACATAGTTTTGGAAGAAAAACAAATTGACGAAATATACGGCTACCAACGCAAACACAATGGCATCAACCCATCCCATGATGGAGTATGCAGTACGATTTTTCAGTTTCTTCCACCACGTCCAATTGATATATCGCGTAATATAGACATCAAAAATAAAAGGCACGACAATCAGTCCCAACCAACTTTGCAGCCACCAACAGAAAAGCAGCCACAAGACCAATGCAATGCCGCAACGAATCCACGATTCTACAGAAACCTTTTTCATGACTTAAAACTTAAACAAATCGTTCATACCCAACAAGCCCTCGTGTTGTGCGGTATATTCAGCAGCAAGAACAGCACCCAAGGCGAGACCACTACGATTCTTCGCATCGTGTGTTATAATAATCCTGTCGGCTTCGCTTTCATACCGAACCGTATGAATCCCGGGCACTTCGCCTTCCCTAATGGAAGCGATGGGCAATTCATCCGTGTGTGCCACATTCCCTTTTACCCATCTCCGCAAACGCTTTATTTTACTTAGTATATTATCAGCCAACGTGATAGCGGTTCCACTGGGCGCATCCAACTTATGTACATGGTGTGTCTCCGTCATACTAACCTCGTAATTGGGGAAATCGTTCATGATGCCAGCCAGATAACTATTGACAGCAGAAAACACGGCCACACCCAAACTGAAATTCGAGCTCCAAAACAACGTACGTCCCTCGTCCTTACACATCCTCTCTATTTCTTCACGATGTTCATCCATCCATCCTGTACTTCCCGACACCACCTTTACTCCAACCTTAAAAGCTCTTAGCACATTACTAAAAGCAGCGATGGGACTTGTGAATTCTATAGCCACATCGGCACTTCCAAACGATAATCCTTCGAAATCATTCGGATTATCAATATCAATGATAGAAACAATTTCGTGTCCTCTTTGTAGGGCAATCCTTTCAATCTCGTGCCCCATTCTTCCATATCCAATCAGTGCAATTTTCATTTTTCTTTTTAATTTCGCTACAAAGATAGCATATTCCCGATATAAAGTTTTAATTTTGTTGCACAAAAATACGTTGACTGGCAATGGAAGTTCTGCTGCATTATGTTTGGAAACACAAGATTTTCCCTTTAGAGGAATTACATACCACTTCTGGAGAAATCGTGGAAGTAATCGACACAGGTTTGTCCAACGAAAATGCCGGTCCCGACTTTTTCAATGCGAAAATCAAAATCAATGGTACGGTGTGGGTCGGAAATGTTGAAATTCATGAAAATGCCTCTGATTGGTTCCTGCATCGTCATGATGTCGATGTGCACTACGACAATGTGATACTTCACGTCGTAAAGCGTGCAAACACAGTTGTGACACGTGCCGATGGGAGCATCATTCCACAGTTGGAATTACCTGTGCCATCCTATGTCGAGGACAATTATCACGAGTTGTTCATAACAGACACTTACCCTCCTTGTTATCGGATTGTCAAGACAATTCCCCCACTCCTAACCCATAACCTTATTGATGCGATGCAATTGGAACGTTTACAGCAAAAGTCCAACATGCTTTTCAATCGCGTCTCACATTGCAATGGCAACTGGGAAGAGGCTGTATTCATCACCTTAGCACGCAATTTTGGTTTTGGACTCAACGGTGATGCCTTTGAGATATGGGCCAATCATATTCCGCTGAAAGCAGTCGATAAACACCGCGACAACCTATTCCAAATTGAGGCGTTTTTTTTCGGACAAGCTGGATTGCTCTCCACCGACAGCACCGACGACTACGCCGTCCAGCTGAAAAAAGAATACGATTATCTCGCCCACAAATTTCAACTTCAACCAATGGATCCAATCCACTGGAGGTTTGCCCGTACCCGACCGAATAATTCCCCTCACATCAGAATCGCACAACTGGCATACCTCTATCAACACAGCAACAATCTGTTGTCGAGAATCGTGGAAATAAAAGTGCCAAGCGACGTGCCAACACTTTTAAGTGCAAAAACCTCTGATTATTGGCTTACGCACTATTCGTTTGGCAAAAAGTCCGTGTCTGTCACCAAATCCCTCAGCAAAACAGCCATCCACTTGATTGTTATAAACACCATCACTACCATATTGTTCGCTTATGGAAAGCATATCGGAAAAGATAGTTTATGCGAACAGGCCTTGAATATGCTGACTGTCTTGAAACCCGAGAACAACCACATCACGCGAATGTGGGCAAAAGCCGGACTTGTGGCACAACATGCCGGCGACAGCCAAGCACTTATCCAATTAAAGAAGGAATACTGTGACCATAAAAAATGTCTGTATTGCAATCTTGGTTATCACTATCTGAAACGTCAGCATCACGATGAATAACTACAACGACATAATCGCTGCCATTGCCCTTACGCGCATTCCCGGGTTGGGTGTGACAGGCATCAAGCATTTGCTCGACAATGTGCCGTCCGCAAGTTATGTGTTTGAACAAAAAGAGCATCTGACGGAAATCATACCCGACGTGTCCTTACGACTCGTACAAGCACTTGATTGTTTGGAAGCGTTTAAGTTTGCAGAAGCTGAATATGAATTTGCCGAAAGACATCGCATAGCCTGTATTCCCATACACGACTCGCGTTATCCGATGCGACTTCGCGATTGTCCTGACGCACCTTCTATCCTTTTTTACCGAGGGAATGTGGACCTCAATGCGCCTAAGGTAATAAGTGTCGTGGGAACTCGGAAAGCTACCGCTTACGGACAAGATCTTTGTGCGAGTTTTATAGAACAATTGAGCGAGCTGTTCCCTGACGCAATCATCGTTAGTGGATTGGCCTATGGCACCGACATCAACGCTCATCGAGCCGCTCTCAAATGTGGAATGCCTACCATAGGTGTGCTTGCTCATGGTCTTGACCGCATTTATCCCGCTTCGCATCGTACGACAGCCAAAGACATGTTGGAACAGGGAGGATTGCTTACGGAGTATCCTTCTGGGACAAATCCGGACCGGCAGAATTTCGTACAACGCAATCGTATTGTTGCGGGTATGTCGGATGCAACCGTTGTCATTGAAAGTGCCTTAAAGGGTGGAGCGATGATTACAGCGCGGCTCGCGAATGATTATCACCACGATTGTTTTACATTCCCAGGAAGAGTAACCGACAAATATTCAGAAGGATGCAACCAACTTATCCGAAATAACGAGGCGACACTGATAACAAGCACTGACGACTTCCTGAAATCCATGGATTGGAGTTGTGGCCCGAAAACTGTGCATAAGCCGAAACTACAATCTTTGTTTCCAGAGCTTTCGGCTGATGAAGCACTTGTAGTGAAGATCTTGGAAAACAACCTTGAAGGCGTGCAAATCAACACCCTCTCCGTACAGGCCAACATGTCAGTTCATCGATTGAGTGCCATTCTCTTCTCACTCGAAATAAAGGGAGTAGTAAAAGCAATGGCTGGAGCCACTTATCGAATCATACAATAAGGCAGAAAGCATCCAGATTAAACTTCGTACCAATCAAGTTTTATACCCTGCTTCACAATCATACGCTGAAATTCTTCCATGCGTGTCTTATCCTCACGCACCTCACGAGGGAGCATCGACTTGGACATTGCAAAAGCCATTAAGCAGCCAGCAGCCTCTCCGATACTCCATTCCACTGGATGCAACCGATAGCAGCCATTGGTAATATGAGTGGTGCCAATGTTTTTGCAGACTGGCAGCAGATTCTCCACACGTATTGGAATCATCGCTCCCAATGGAATCTGAAATTGAAGACATCCTGTATCAATGTAGCTCACTCCCGAGCAACTCGGATGCAAATCTATGTGATAGTAGCCTATGCCTACTGAATCGTCGAATTTGGCCGCCACCGACAGGCCTGTCTCGGCCAAACGCTGGTCTTTCCCGACATGCGCTTCGGTAACTGTCATAAGAGCCTTGATCCTGCGGCTTTCCCTGATATAGGGAGCCAACGCAAGGCCATCCTCTGTTCCGAAAATGTCGCCACGCAAGCGCAATCCAGACCATCCCATCTTGCCATCACGCCTCGGGCACTCTGTTTGCAGCCAGTAGAGCAGCGAAAGGCTCAATTGCTTCGAAGCTTCGATATTCCTGACATACTCACGTTCCGACACATCGATGATGTTGCCGTCAAAATAATCGTTTTGAGGCCAATTCACCATCGTCACATCACTCGGATAAGTACCTGCCACAAAATTGTCTTTGTTGATTATCTTTCGATAATTCCACCAATCAAAACCATGTCCCAACTCTCGGACAAGAGGATTGAAATAAGCACGACTAAGTTCGGATGGATTGCTCGGATAGACATAATCTTCACAAAGAAGCTTGCCTGGTGCCCAAGCAGGATTCAGCAAGGGACTGAAATTGCGCCAATACTCATAATCCTTCGGCTTTTCTATGACATGGTTCTCGCCATCGATGTAGTCCATCGCGAAACAATAGGTGAATGCTTGGTTGCACGTCGGGTCGGCCACAGCTGGAGCGTGCATTTCGCCCGTTTGTTCCCGCGACTCCGCACCTGTGACATATTCCGTTCCTGTCAATGGCAACAACTCTCCCAGATCGGTGGCATCCGCAAAATACTTGCCGTGAAGTGTCGTACAATCGCCAGTTTGAATGTTTCTGACGATTATGGCCGAGACGTTGTCGCCCGACATCTCAGCAGCTACTGGCTTGGTGTGGTAAACGATTCGAAGATGTCCAGTGCTCATGAAGGGAACAAGCATCTGAAGGAGCACTTGCACGGTGACAATAGGCTCATGGCAGATACGCGATACTCCACCGCTGCCAGGATTGAGGATGGGATTTTGTCGGGCCGCCTCCGTCATGGGATAGTTTAATCTGTAATATTCTCTGACTCTACGCCGATACTCACGATAAGCAGCCGGAGCACCTGTAGTTTCAATCCACTGATGCTCATCGGGCGGCACGCCTTGAACTGAAGCCTGGCCTCCTATCCATCCAGTTTCCTCAGTCATAATCACATTGAGCCCATTGCGGCAGGCGGCAAGAGCCGTAGCGCATCCTCCCATACCACCTCCAATGATTATTATATCGGCTTCCTTTTCATACTTTGAAGTGATGTCCTGTTTCCTTCGATTGTCCTTGGCAAAATCGATAGAGTCAGAAACACTATAGTTAGGTAGCGCAGCAAGAGCCAACGAAGTCTTTACAAACAGCCTTCTATCCATGGTTCATCAATTAGAGTCAAAAAAAAGTGGGTTCGGTTAGGGTGCCACATGTTCCATACAACACACCCATGACGAAACCCACCTTCGAATTCGAAGAATCTGTTTATTAGTTTCCTGCCATCACAATGAGTGCCAGTCCCAACACAAACGAGACGAACATGGCCGTAAGGAATGTGTTGACCGTTTTGTTGCCACCCTTGAATTCCTTCCAAATAAAGATACCCCACATGGCTGCAATCATGGGTGATCCCTGCCCCAAAGCATACGATATGGAAGCACCAGCCTTGCCTGAACTGATGTAGCTGAACACCGTACCAAGCCCCCAAACGCATCCGCCAAGAATACCGACAAGGTGAGTGGGGAATTTGCCGTTGAAATATTGTTTGTAGGTGACAGGTTCGCCTGAAACAGGATGACGCATAGCGATTGTATTGAAGATGAAGTTGCTCAAGAAAGCACCCAACGCACACAGGAAGAAAGCCACATACGGAGTGGCCTTGCCAGGCTCAGGTGTCTCGAAATTCACCAAATCCATGGCATATGCCACGAAAGGATAGAACATGCCCATAAGGAAGCCCGAAACGATGGTGAAGGTTAAACCCTTCTTGTTCAATCCACGTCCTGACTTTCCTGCATTCTTGCCGGTCGCCAATCCGTTGCAAACAACCGAGAACAAGACGAATGCCACACCGAGGAAAAGCAGCAAAGGATCACCCCTGTTGACATCGTTCAACACGAAGTAGTTCAGTAACACCCCCAGCACAAGCGCGATGCCCAAACCGATAGGCCATGCTATGGCCAAGCCTGAAATGCTGACAGCTGCTGTAAGCAGGATGTTCGCCGCATTGAAAATAATACCGCCCGCCAAAGCGCTGATGATACCCAATTGCGACACTTGGGAAAGATTCTCAAGGAATGGAACACCTTTGTCACCGAAACTTCCCAAAGTAAAGCCAATAAGCAACGAGAACAAAAGAATGCCAATGATATAATCCCAATAATACAATTCATAACGCCAAGACTTGCTGGCCAATTTCTGGGTGTTTCCCCAACTTCCCCAACACAACATAGTGACCACACAGAACACTACGGCAAGGGTGTAACTACTTACAATAAACATGGAAATAAGAATTAAAAGTTTATACTAATTATCAAACACTTCATTTGCAGTTGGCACCGATGGTTGTGCTCCCACCCTTGTCACCGCTATGGAGGCTGCCTTATTGCCGATTTTCACAGCATCCAGCAAACAATAACCTTTGCTCAATGCCACACACAACGCCCCACAGAACGTGTCTCCCGCAGCAACCGTGTCAACGGCCTCGACAGGGAACGAAGACACCAAGTGCAAGTCGTCGGAGGCGGTCGAAACGTAGGCTCCATCTTTTCCTACGGTGATAATCACTTCCTTCACACCCATCCCATGGATTTTATTCACAACTGAAAGCGCTGTACTTTCATTGGTTACCTTCTGTCCTGTCATGTATTCTGCTTCCGTTTCGTTCGGGATAATCATGTCCACATTTCTCAACAATGCATCAGGCAATGCCTCTTTAGGAAACGGAGCAGGATTCAATACAACCTTCACGTCATGTTTGTGTGCCAGTTCGGCTGCACATATCAAAGCCTCGATAGGAGTTTCCAATTGCATGAGTACAAAACTTGCGGTGGCTATTTCGTTTTCGGCTTCACGGATATCCTCTGCCGAAAGCAATGCGTTGGCACCCGAAGCAACGATAATCGTGTTCTCACCCTTCTTATCCACAGGTATCAAAGCCACGCCCGATGCTGCACCTGGTGTCAACTTCACATATTGGGTGTTCATGCCTTCTGCTTGAAGCTGCAATAACGATTGCTTTCCGAACACGTCATTACCCAACCGACACACAAAAGTCACATCACCACCCAGTCGAGCCACAGCCACCGCTTGGTTGGCACCTTTTCCTCCTGCTGCAGTCATGAATTGTTCACCGATAATTGTTTCTCCTGGTTGTGGAAAGTGGTCCACTCTTACCACCATATCGGTATTGCTACTTCCGATTACTACTATTTTATTTGTCTTTTTCATGTAGGAACTTTTTTAATAGGTTTGATTCTCAATTTTAATTTTTGCGTGCTGGATCACAGGTAAGGCCAACTCCTATCTTCTTGAAAATTTTCCGATCAACCTCGCTTAAGATTGAGGTTGAATGTACTTGACACCCATTAAGCTGAGGCAAACAAGCCAATGCCTTTTTGCAATTATCATCGTGCAAGCTCAACATTGAGAGTGCCACCAGCACTTCATCGGTATGCAATCGTGGGTTGTGTCCATGCAGATACGTCACTTTTGTTTGTTGGATAGGTTCAATCATGTTTTGCGGAATCAGCTTGATGGCATGGTCGATGCCCGCCAGATACTTGATGGCATTGAGAATAAGCGCGGCGCTTTGTCCCAACAATGCACTGGTCTCGGCTGTGATGATGGAACCATCGGCCAATTCAATGGCAGAGGAATGGACTCCAGAAATTTGTTTTCGTTCACGTGCTGCCACCGTCACCCTTCTGTCATCCACCTTGATTTTTGCTTGCTTCATCAGCAAGGTGATTTTGCCGACCTCGTTTTCAGCCGATTTCCCTGTGGCATAGTCACAAAGTGCCTTGAAATATCGGCGGATAATCTCCTGTTTGGAAGCCAGACAACAGACCTCATCGTCCGAAATGCAATAGCCTATCATGTTCACACCCATGTCGGTCGGCGACTTGTAAGGATTCTCGCCATAAATACCTTCAAAGATTGCATTCAGCACAGGGAATATCTCAATGTCACGATTGTAGTTTACTGCCGTCTTGCCATATGCATCAAGATGGAACGGATCTATCATGTTTACGTCGTCCAAATCGGCAGTAGCCGCTTCATAAGCCACGTTGAGAGGATGCTTCAGTGGCAAGTTCCAAATTGGAAACGTCTCGAACTTAGCATAACCAGCCTTCACTCCCCTTTTTGACTCATTATAAAGCTGACTCAAGCATACCGCCATTTTCCCACTTCCCGGTCCGGGAGCTGTAACAACCACCAAAGGTCTGGTTGTCTCCACATAGTCGTTTTTGCCGAATCCTTCATCGGAGTCTATCAAGTCAACATTTGTTGGATACCCTTCTATCAGATAGTGGAAATACACCTTTATCCCCATTCGTTCCAGATGCTTGCGATAGGTATCGGCACTCGACTGACCATTATAGTGGGTAATGACCACCGAACCGACCATCATGTCACGTTGAATGAACTCATCGCGCAATCGAAGCACGTCCATGTCGTATGTAATACCCAAATCGCCGCGCACCTTGTTCCTGTCAATATCTTCGGCACTGATTACAATCACTATTTCCGCATCGTCCTTTAGCTGAAGCAACATTCGCAGCTTGTTGTCAGGCTGAAATCCTGGAAGAACCCGGCTGGCATGGTAGTCATCAAAGAGCTTTCCTCCAAACTCCATATAGAGTTTGTCGCCAAACAACGATATTCTTTCTTTAATGTGTTCCGATTGTATCTTTAGGTATTTCTCCGAATCAAATCCTATTTTCATTTTCCACAACACTTTATCTGAGGGATATGCCCTTTGCAACCCAAAAAAAACGAAAAGATGTATCAGAAAACACCCCGATACACCTTTTCTGTTACGAACTCGATATCAGTCTTTCATCTTGGCACCAATAAACTCTCGGTTCAGTCGGGCCACATTGATTATCTTTTCGCATTTAGGACAAACAGCTTCGCATGCACGTGTATTCGTGCAGTTTCCGAAGCCCAATTCATCCATCTTGGCCACCATGGCCTTCGCACGTTTGGCTGCTTCTGGGCGACCCTGTGGCAACAATGCCAACTGACTCACTTTCGACGAGACAAACAACATGGCCGATCCATTCTTACATGCAGCCACACAAGCACCACAACCTATACACGAAGCACAATCCATGGCCTCATCAGCGTCTTGCTTGGGTATTAGGATGGCATTTGCATCCTGAGGAGCACCTGTACGTACAGAGCAATAACCACCAGCCTGCATAATCTTGTCGAAAGCCGAACGATCCACCATACAATCCTTAATAACAGGGAAACCCGCTGACCGCCAAGGTTCTACCGTAATCACATCGCCATTGTTGAACTTACGCATGTAAAGCTGGCAAGTCGTAGCGCCACGTTCTGTCTTTCCATGCGGAGTTCCGTTGATATAAAGCGAGCACATGCCGCAAATACCTTCCCTGCAATCATGGTCGAATACAAAAGGTTCTTTCCCCTCTTCGATAAGTTGCTCGTTCAGGATGTCGAGCATTTCCAAGAAGGAAGTATCACCAGGGATATCCTTCATCTGACGCGATTCAAAATGACCTTTGTCCTTCGGACCATTCTGTTTCCAATACTTAATGGTAAATGATATATTCTTCTCCATAGTGATTAATTTTTGTAGTTACGGGTTTGTACTTTTATTGCCTCATAGTGCAATGGTTCCTTAATCAAGGACGGCTCAACCTCGTCGGAACCTTCATATCTCCAGCAACCTACGTAGAAATAGTTCTCATCGTCGCGTTTAGCCTCTCCTTCTTCCGTTTGATATTCTTCACGGAAGTGTCCGCCACAACTTTCGTTACGGCTCAACGCATCGTATGCAATCAGCTTGCCCATTGTCAGGAAGTCATCCAAATGCACGGCCTTGTCGAGCTCCACATTCAGCCCTTCACGGGTTCCAGGGATGAACAGGTTTGTCTCAAATTCCTTGCGCAAGGCCTCTATTCTCTTGATACCTTCCTTCAAGCCTTCTGCCGTGCGTCCCATGCCAATGTATTCCCAACAGATATGACCCAATTCCTTATGGATAGAATCGACAGAGCGTTTGCCCTTGATATTCATCAACTTTTCTATACGTTCGTCAACCGCTTTCTCAGCTTCAACAAATTCCTTCCTGTCTGTAGCCACATGCGGCCAGATGGCCTGATCGGCCAAATAGTTTTGGATGGTATATGGTAGCACGAAGTAGCCATCGGCTAAACCCTGCATCAGAGCCGATGCACCCAATCGATTGGCTCCGTGGTCCGAGAAATTACATTCTCCGATTGCAAACAGGCCCGGGATGGAAGTCTGTAGTTCGTAATCCACCCATATTCCGCCCATGGTGTAATGTATGGCAGGGAATATCATCATTGGGTTGTAGTAGTCCAAACCGTTCACGGTCTTGCGTTTCTCACCCGGATTTACGTCGGTTATTTCCTCATACATGTCAAACAGGTTACCATAACGCTGTCGAATCACATCTATGCCCAAACGTTGGATAGACTCTGAGAAATCCAAGAATACAGCCAAGCCTGTGTTGTTCACGCCAAAGCCTTTGTCGCAACGTTCCTTGGCCGCACGCGACGCCACGTCGCGCGGAACGAGGTTCCCAAATGCAGGATAACGACGTTCCAGATAGTAATCACGGTCTTCTTCTGGAATCTCGTAGCCTTGTTTCTCACCAGCTTGTAAAGCCTTGGCATCTTCCAGCTTCTTCGGTACCCAGATTCTACCATCGTTGCGTAGCGATTCTGACATCAGTGTAAGCTTCGACTGTTTGTCGCCATGCACGGGGATGCAAGTGGGATGGATCTGCACATACGAGGGGTTGGCAAAATATGCGCCCTTACGGTAGCACGACATGGCAGCCGAGCAGTTGCAGCCCATGGCGTTGGTCGAGAGGAAATAAGTGTTTCCGTAGCCACCGGTAGCGATGACCACCGCATTGGCCGTGAAACGCTCAAGCTTACCTGTAACCAGATTTTTAGCAATAATGCCACGGGCATGTCCGTCAACAATCACCACGTCCAGCATCTCGTAACGGGTATAGAGTTTCACCTTTCCGGCCTGTACTTGTGCTGAAAGTGCGCTATAGGCACCCAGCAATAGTTGCTGACCCGTCTGTCCTTTTGCGTAGAATGTTCGCGACACCTGCGCGCCACCAAACGAACGGTTGGCCAATGTGCCTCCGTATTCACGGGCAAAGGGTACACCTTGAGCAACGCACTGGTCTATAATATTGTTGCTAACTTCAGCCAAACGATAAACATTTGCTTCGCGTGCGCGGTAGTCACCACCTTTCACTGTATCATAGAACAGGCGATACACCGAGTCGCCATCGTTCTGATAGTTCTTGGCGGCGTTGATGCCTCCTTGTGCCGCAATGGAATGGGCACGACGAGGTGAATCCTGAATGCAGAAGTTCAGTACGTTAAACCCCATTTCGCCTAATGAAGCTGCGGCAGAAGCACCCGCAAGACCTGTTCCCACAACAATCACATCAAGTTTCAACTTGTTTTTGGGATTAACCAAACGCTGATGAGCCTTGTAGTTACTCCATTTCTCAGCGACCAATCCTTCGGGAATTTTGGAATCTATAGTTGCCATATTAAATACGTTTTTTCAATTAAACTTATTTCACTGCAAAGCATACGATGACTGCCACGAACAAAAGCATCAAGCAGGTAACATAGATGTTACCAAAGAGTTTCCAACGGTTGAACCACACCTTGTTGTTCCAACCAAGGGTTTGGAGGGCACTCCAAAAACCGTGTGAAAGGTGGAACCAAATTGCTACAATCCATACGATGTAGAGCCCGGCGAAAATCGGGTTGCCAAAGACCTGTTCGATGTAAGCATAGCCATCGGCTGGGGCATACGCGCCAGTCATGCCTGTCAACTCGGCAAACATCATGTTGTACCAGAAATTGTAGAGGTGGAGCAACAAGCCTACCAACACGATGATACCCAACACCAACATGTTCTGTGAAGCCCATTCTACTGACTTCGGCTTCTCCGTCACGGCATAACGGTTGTTGCCGCGAGCCTTTCGGTTCTGCATGGTCAGCCAAAAGGCATACGCTATGTGAATCACTGCAAGTGCTGCCAAGCCAAGAGTAGCCACTACTGCATACCAGTTGGCACCCAGAAATTCACAAATCATGTTGTAGCCTTCGCCCGAAAACAATGCCACCACATTCATGCATCCATGAAACGTAAGGAAGAGGATCAAGCAAATGCCCGTTACCGACATCACTACTTTTCTTCCGATTGAGGAATTAATTAACCACATAAAATTGATTTATTTATTATTAATGTTTGTAAAATTCTAATTCGCTTCAGTTTGCAAAAATAGCTTAAACATACCGATAATACAAACAAATTTGCAACTTTTCCGCGTTTTCTGACTATATTTGCCTCGCATTTGCTTATTCACCATGGGAATTATTATAGGAATCGACGTAGGAGGGAGTACGACCAAAATCGTAGGCATCAAGGCCGAAGAAATGTTCCCTCCACTATTCATCAAGGCTTCCGACCCTGTCAGTTCGCTATTTGGGGCATTTGGCCGATACCTGTATGAGAATAAAATCGCATTGTCGGACATTGAGCATATCGTGTTGACTGGTGTCGGTGCCGCATTCATCAACGAACCACTCTATGGGGTTCCTACCACCAAGACAGACGAGTTCGTGGCTAACGCCTTAGGTGCGCGCTTTCGCATGAAACTCGACAAACTTATCGTAGTCAGTATGGGCACGGGCACTTCCTATATCCAAGTGGATGGAGACAATTTCCAGCATGTTGGTGGCATGGGCATCGGAGGCGGCACCTTACAGGGACTTTCGCGCCTGCTTCTCAACAATGACAACGTCATTCAAGTGGCAGAAATGGCTCTGAAAGGAAAAGCTCAAAATGTCAATCTCAACATTGGCGACATTTGCAAGTACGAACTCCCCAATTTGCCTCTCTTTGCTACGGCATCGAGTTTTGGGAAGGTGCGGGGCAACGAGCAACTTGAGGATCTCGCCTGCGGCCTGATCACCATGGTATTCGAGTCGATAGGCCAAGGTGCTTATTTTACCTCGCTGAACAGCGGCATCAAGGATTTCGTCCTCATCGGTAATCTTACACGGTTGCCCCAGTGCAAGAAGGTGTTTGCAAACATGGAAAAAATATATAAGGTCAATTATATCATTCCTTCTTACGCTGAATATCGAACGGCCTTGGGAGCGGCACTTTCGTATGGCACACTTTGATTAGGAATGAAAAAGACTTTACTACAAGGATGGATAAAAAACTTCTTGTAGTAAAGTTCTTTAACCGGCAGGATATGTCAGGGGTCAGCTATTCCCTACTGCTCATTGGAATAATCTTTTTCAGATACACATCAAAAATCAGAGTGGAATAAGCTGGAATATCCGTCATCTTTGTTGAGTCATACCCTAATTCCGTGGGAATGTAGATTGTCCAATAATCTCCTTCGTGCATTTGCATCAATGCCGTAGTCCATCCTGTCACAACTCCTGACACACTAAACTTCGTTGATACAGCCGTTTGTAAGTCCAATTCGCCTCGGTAGTTTTGGTCGAACACTACCTCTGTGCCATCATATAAAGGGATAAGCCTTCCTCTGTAATACACTTCCACCGAATCTGTATAAAGAGGCGAGGTCGTGCCGGAACCTGTCTCTATAGGTTTCACATAAATAAATTCATTGGCACTGGCGTTAGCCGATGAAGCCGGATATTTGTATGTGTGAAACGACAACCACTGGGGATTCTCTTTTGCGACTTGGGCAATCGAGTCAATATACTGTTGATTGCGTTCGACCCAGTTGTGGTAATAATCAACGGCATTGTCATCCTCGGTGCAAGCAATGACACCGAGCGACAACAAGAGGAGTACGTAGATGGACTTCTTCATTTCTATTGTAATGTCTTAAGCAATGATGTAATGCTTACCTTACCGGCAATAATGCTGTTCAGTGCGCTAATGGCCACACGCTCCTGTTGCATGGTGTCGCGGTTGCGCAGGGTCACACAATTGTCGTTCAATGTGTCATGATCTACTGTAATGCAATACGGAGTGCCGATTGCATCCTGACGACGGTAACGTTTCCCGATGGAGTCTTTTTCGTCGTATTGGCAATTGAAGTGGAACTTCAGGTCGTTCATGATTTCGCGAGCCTTCTCAGGAAGTCCGTCCTTCTTCACCAATGGCAGGATTGCCAACTTAATCGGGGCAAGGGCTGCGGGAAGTTTCAAAACGACTCTCGACTCACCATTTGCCAAAGTTTCCTCACAATAGGATGCGCACATGACGCTCAAGAACATGCGATCAACGCCAATACTTGTCTCAATGACAAATGGAGTGTAGCTTTCATTGAGTTCGGGATCGAAATACTTGATTTGTTTGCCGGAATACTTCTCGTGCTGCGACAGGTCGAAATTTGTACGGCTATGGATGCCCTCCACCTCCTTAAAGCCGAACGGCATCAAGAATTCTATGTCGGTCGCTGCATTCGCATAGTGGGCCAATTTGTCGTGGTCGTGGAAGCGATAATGGTCATCGCCAAACCCAAGAGCCTTGTGCCATTTCAAGCGGGTTTCCTTCCACTGTTTGAACCATTCGAGCTCCGTACCTGGCTTGACGAAGAACTGCATTTCCATTTGTTCGAATTCGCGCATACGGAATATGAATTGACGCGCCACGATTTCATTACGGAACGCCTTGCCAATTTGGGCTATTCCAAACGGCACTTTCATGCGTCCTGTTTTCTGCACATTCAAGTAATTCACGAAAATGCCTTGTGCGGTTTCAGGGCGTAGATATATCTTCATGTTGGCATCGGCTGTCGAACCCATCTCGGTCGAAAACATCAGGTTGAACTGACGAACGTCCGTCCAGTTGCGTGTGCCGGAAATCGGGCAAACGATACCTTCATCCAGAATGATTTGCTTCAATTCATCCAGATCGTTGGCATTCAGAGCCCTGGCGAATCTTTCATGCAGGGCATCGCGTTTCGCCTGATGCTCCAACACATTTTTCGATGTCGCTCTATACTGCGTTTCGTCAAAACTCTCGCCAAATCGTTTCGCTGCCTTGGCAACCTCCTTCTCTATTTTCTCGTCGTACTTGGCCAGTTGGTCCTCTATCAGCACGTCGGCGCGATAGCGTTTCTTGGAGTCGCGATTGTCAATCAATGGGTCGTTGAAGGCATCGACGTGTCCCGAGGCCTTCCAAATGGTGGGGTGCATGAATATGCTGGAGTCGATGCCCACAATGTTGTCGTGCAGCAGCACCATGCTTTGCCACCAGTAGTTTTTTATGTTGTTTTTCATTTCAACGCCCATCTGACCATAGTCATATACTGCGCCTAATCCATCGTAGATATCACTTGATGGAAACACAAAACCATATTCCTTGCAATGCGATATGATTTTTTTGAAAACGTCTTCCTGTGCCATTCTTATATTTGTATTTTTAAGTGTTACGCCAATAATCGCGCAAAAATAGATATTTTTCCCAAGAAAAAGCGTACTTTTGCAAAGTATTCATGTAAACTTAAGCATATTTAAATAAAACGCGAAGATGATGGACGATACCATATACCCTACAGACGAAAACGACAGCTTGAATCCCAATGGAGGAACCCCAGAGACAGACAAGAACGAACATTCCGAATACAAGCCAGTTGACATGCACGACGAATCAGTTCGTCACCAACTCACTGGAATGTATCAGAACTGGTTTCTCGACTATGCCTCATACGTCATCCTTGAACGTGCGGTTCCGCATCTCAGCGATGGTTTGAAGCCTGTTCAAAGACGCATTCTCCATTCCATGAAGCGTTTGGACGATGGGCGCTACAACAAGGTGGCCAATATCGTTGGCCACACCATGCAATTCCATCCCCACGGCGATCAATCCATCGGCGATGCGTTGGTGCAATTGGGACAAAAAGAATTACTGATCGATACACAGGGAAACTGGGGAAACATTCTCACCGGCGACGATGCAGCAGCACCGCGTTACATCGAGGCACGCTTGTCGAAGTTGGCCCTGGACGTGGTGTTCAATCCCAAGACAACCGAGTGGCAGGCTTCCTACGACGGGCGCAACAAGGAACCCGTCACGCTTCCTGTCAAGTTCCCATTACTGTTGGCTCAGGGTGTCGAGGGCATTGCCGTAGGCTTGTCTTCCAAAATCCTTCCTCATAATTTCGGTGAGCTATGCAATGCCGCCGTGAGTTACTTGCGGGGGGAGGAGTTTCACTTGTTTCCTGATTTCCAGACAGGTGGGAGCATCGATGTCTCGAAATACAATGATGGTGAGCGGGGTGGTGTTGTCAAAGTACGTGCGAAAATCTCCAAGATCGACAATAAGACACTTGTCATCAATGAAATACCATACGGGAAGACCACAGGAACCCTCATCGACTCCATTTTGAAGGCCATAGAAAAAGGGAAAATCAAAGTACGCAAGGTCGATGACAACACGGCTGCGAAAGTGGAAATTCTGGTTCATCTACAGCCGGGAGCATCGAGCGACAAGACTTTGGACGCACTCTACGCCTTTACCGATTGCGAAGTCAACATTTCGCCCAACTGTTGTGTGATTTACGACAACAAGCCACACTTCCTCACCGTAAGCGATGTGTTGCGTAAAAGTGTTGACAACACATTAACACTCCTGCAACGTGAACTTGAAATCCAAAAATCAGAATTGCTTGAGACGCTTCACTTCGCATCGCTCGAAAAAATCTTCATAGAAGAGCGCATTTACAAGGATCGTGAGTTTGAAGAGGCGAAAACGGTCGAGATGGCTTGTGCCCACATTGACGAGCGGCTGCAGCCCTTCTACCCCCGGTTTCTCCGCCCCGTCACCAACGATGACATCTTGAAACTGCTCGAAATCAAGATGCAACGCATCCTGAAGTTCAACATCGACAAGGCCAAGGAATACATCGCCACACTAAACAAGCAAATCAAGGAAATCGATCAAAAGCTCAACCACATTATTGACTACACCATCGAATGGTTCGAGATGCTAAAGGAAAAATATGGAACGAGGTATCCTCGACACACCGAAATCAGGAACTTCGACACCATCGAAGCAACCAAGGTGGCCGAAGCCAACCTGCGCTTGTACATCAACCGTGAAGAAGGATTCATAGGGACAGGGCTTAAAAAAGATGAATTTGTGTCCATGTGCTCCGACATCGACGATGCAATCATATTCTTCAAAAACGGTCGATACAAGGTAATCCGCATAGCCGACAAGGTCTTTGTCGGCAAGAACATCCTTCATTTGGCAGTGTTCCAGAAAGATGACTCACGCACCATCTACAATGTAGTCTATCGCGATGGGAAAAGTGGCAACTATTACATCAAGCGCTTCAATGTGACATCCGTAACCCGTGACCGCGAATACGATCTCACCCAAGGCACGGAAGGCTCGAAAGTCGTTTATTTCACGGCAAATCCCAACGGCGAGGCCGAGACCATCAAGATAACCTTGAAACCTACGCCGAAACTCAAGAAGATAGTTTTCGACAAGGACTTTCGAGACATCATGATAAAAGGCCGTCAATCTATGGGTAACCTGCTCACCAAGAACGACATATACCGAGTTTCCCTAAAACAGCGGGGAGGATCCACTCTTGGCGGTCGCAAGGTTTGGTTCGATCCCGATGTGTCACGTCTGAACTACGACGAACGAGGGAAATACTTGGGTGAGTTCCAAAGCGACGACCAAATACTGGTGGTCTATGACAACGGAAACTTCTACACAACGGATTTTGACCTAAACAACCACTTCGAACCAAACATTGCCCGAATCGAAAAATTCGACGAATCGAAGGTTTGGAGTGCCGTATTATACGATGCCGACCAACACGACTATCCTTATCTGAAACGGTTCTGCTTCGAATCCACATCCAAGCTTACCAGCTATTTGGGCGAAAACCCCACAAGCCGTCCCATACTGCTCACCGATGTTGTTTATCCACGTGTCCGAGTCACTTTCGGACAAGGCGACAGTTTCCGCGAACCGTTGGTTATCGATGTCGAAGAGTTTATTGGCGTGAAAAGTGTCAAGGCAAAAGGGAAACGTATCTCCACCTACTCCATTGGAAGGATAGAAGAATTGGAACCGATACGTTTCCCCGAAAAAACACGAGATGATTTGTCCGTTGGCAATTCGGACAACACAGACAACAACGGATCGACAAGCGATGACGACTCTCAACTATCACTTTTCTGACATCCGTCGGACTGTCGCCTTGGCGGCAAGCCTGATATGCTGCATCCTTGCTTATCCTCAAGCCGACAGCACAAGCACTGTACGGGCCACATCCTACGGAGTGGGCTATGCCAATGTGCTCGACACCTATCTGTCGCCACTCGAATACACCGGGCCCGAGGTTCGAGCCATACGTGAAAGCATCCGTCATGTCACAATCGCCCACCATCAAGTGCTTCGGCAATCGCTGTTCCAATTGAATGTAGCGATGCTCGACAACCAAGCAAAAAATGGTTCTGAAATCTATTTGTTGGCCAACTGGAACCACACGTGGTTCAAGACATTGCTGACCCAACCACGCCTTAGAGTGCTGGCAGGCCCACAATTGGCAGCCAATATCGGTATGCTGTACAATGTCCGTAACTCCAACAACCCAGTACAGGCAAAAGCATACGTCAACGCCGGTGTCGGTGGAATGGCCACTTATCAGACAAGCCTGATGGGCCTTCCCCTTTATCTGCGCTATCAACTGTCGATGCCCTTGTTGGGCATGATGTTCTCACCCGAATACGGACAAGCCTATTACGAGCTTTCCTTATCGCACGATTGGAGCAAGAATCTATGCTTCACATCGCTTCACAACCAACCCTCCATCCGTCAACTCGTTTCATGCGATTTTCCCATAGGAAAATTCAATCTCCGCCTCACTTATTCATGCGATCTACAGCAGTCAAAGGTCAACCATCTGAAAAGTCACGCGTGGAGCCACACCCTTTTGTTGGGCGTTGTCAAGCAGTTTTCGTTAACTCCTTATTCCCAGCATCCCCAATGAAAAAGCTATTTCTTTCTTCCATATTGCTTGTGCTCACGTTGCTTTGTCATTCCTGCATCCGCGAAACAACATTTTCCGATACACCTGAAGGGAACTTCGAGGCATTGTGGCGCATCATCGACCGGCAATATTGCTTCTTCGACTACAAGTCAACCCAATATGGTCTGGATTGGGACGAAGTCTATTTACGCTACCGACAACGGCTGGCCCCCACCATGTCGAGCCGTGCGTTGTTCCAAGTACTATCCGAGATGCTACTCGAATTACGCGATGGACACACCAATCTCATTTCCACGGCACAGACATCCTACTACACGAAGTGGTACGACGATTATCCCGCCAACTACAGCGACACGCTACAACGCGTTTATCTGGGAACCGACTATGTCACGACCTCCAGCATGCAATACAAGGTGTTTCACGACAATATCGCCTACATACGCTATGCCAGTTTCTCAAACGGAATCAGCGAAGGAGGCTTGGATGCCATACTCACGGACATCTCCCTCTGCGACGGCCTCATCCTCGACATCCGCAACAACGGAGGGGGTCTGCTTACCAACTCCGAGAAGATAGCGGCACGCTTCACCAACGAGAAAGTCATTGCCGGCTACATATCCCACAAAACGGGATATGGTCACAACGATTTCTCCTCACCCACTACCATCTACACCGCCCCCGCCACCAGCAGGGTGCGCTGGCAGAAACCTGTGGTGGTGCTTACCAACCGAAGCACCTTCAGCAGTGCCAACGACTTTGTGTGCCGCATGAAGCAACTACCCAATGTCACAGTCATCGGCGACCGCACGGGAGGTGGCTCTGGGCTCCCAGCTTCGTCCGAACTGCCTAATGGGTGGAGTGTGCGTTTCTCCGCCTGTCCGATGTTCGA
>JAUNNV010000112.1 GCA_030531335.1 Bacteroidales bacterium | reverse complement strand
ATTGTAGATAGTAAATTGTCAAATAGTAAATAATGCAGCTATGTCCTCAAGCCACTTTCGGTCGGTCTCGTCGAAGGCATTTAGCTCACTGCTGTCGATGTCGAGTACGGCTGTCGGCTTGTCGCCAACCATAATAGGAATGACTATTTCCGATCTCGACTCCGAACTGCATGCGATATGTCCGGGGAACTTATCCACGTCGGGCACAACGATGGTTCGTCTCATTTCCCATGCTTTTCCGCACACGCCGCGTCCCTTTGGTATGCGTGTGCAGGCCAATGGCCCTTGGAAGGGACCCAACACCAACTCCTCGCCTACGACGCGATAGAATCCCACCCACCAGAAGTGGAATGTTTCCATTAGGCAGGCTGCGATGTTCGCCATATTCGCCACGACATCCGACTCGCCTTCCACCACAGCCTTGAGTTGCGGAAGAAGTTCTTCATATCGTCCTTGTTTGCTTTGTGCCGTAATCACTAATTGCTCTGCCATGGACGTTTACTGATTATTGTTGTTTTTCGCCAGCATCGAGATAAAGTTTCATTTCGCGTGAAAAGGCAAGAATCAGTTCCTGATAAGCCTCACATTCGGAATGCCATTCGGCAGAGTGATCGAGTTCGAAATGACGAAGTGCGGTTTGCAGACAGGTCAAAAAATTGTCATCCACATCGAAGGTCTCGTATTTCACTTCCTCACCACAATGCCACACCGATACGCATGCCTTGGTGAGCAATTGTAAATCGGGGGAATAGGTGGCCCATTGCCCCTTGATGAGCCAATTGTCGTCGCATTGTATTTCGATGAACTTATGAATCTCCGGCGACATGAAATTCGACTCATACACGACCTCCGTGTTGCCTATCATCGACGTGATGCTGCAATAGCCGTGACGGGGTATCACCAGCTCTTCGGCCACCATCGGCCGCTCTACGAGCCGCATCAAGCGTATGGGCAAGTTCCTACCGAGAATATGTTGCACCATGTATATGGAGTGGGGAATTTCCACTTCCATGTTTGGCACGAGCACACCATCCGAACCTCCACGACCAGCACGGCTGTCGAGAATGCGATTCTTGTCGAACACCACCCGAATGTTCTTTGCCTTCAGTCGATTGTGCTGATAGAACGCTGCCACATGCTGGGTTATCTTGCTGAACGCATAGTTGTGTATCATGAAGATGTCGAGGTCGGGGTAGGTGCGGAAGAACGACTCGTCCGTGACGAATGGTTTCTCCACAATGATGCGGCGTATGCCCAGGGCATAACTGTCGGCTATCACCGTCAGGAAACACGAACAGGGTGTACAGATATCGACAACCACATCGTCGGGCGACAACCTACCCGCAGCCATTGTGTCGGCGATGGTGTGATGGAAATGACCCGGCTCGGGCGTGATGTGGGGATTCCTTGGTGTATCCCTTGTATCGACGGTGTAAAGCGTAGGAACTGGCTTCATCTTTCGATAGCTGTTCCAATGCAGGTAGCCGGCTTTTCCTGTGCCTACGATGATGATGGTTTTCATTGGTAATTTTGTTTGTTTGGATTCATAATCAGTAATTCTTCTTGTCAAGCACACAGGCCGCCACAATGGTGCCCGCCATGTTGAATGCTGCCTGAAACAGCCCCAACACGGCCTCTACTCCCACAATTAGTGCCAGCCCTTCCTGCGGAAGCCCCACTTGGCTCAGCAGCACCGACAAACATACCAACGATACGGCTGGAACTGCTGGTGCGGCCATACATAGCAGCACTGTGCTGACACATATAATAATGATAGAGGAAATGGGGAGGGCGACATGATATGTTCCGGCTATGAACAATGTGTAGAGTGGCAGGAGCATGGAACTGGCGTTCGTGTTGAGCGTAGTACCTAAGGGGAGTACAAACGAGGTGGTTGCCTCGGACAGGTGCAAGTCGCGTGTGCAGGCCTGCATGTTGAGTGGCAGGGCTGCGTTGCCGCTGCCTAAGGCAAATGTTTGGAACAGCGTGGGTACGTATGCCCTGCACTGAGCAAAGGGGCTTTGGCGAGTGGCCAGAGCCATTATCGCCATCCAGCAGACCGTCAATACGACCAATCCTATCAGGAATGTTGAAACGACGGAGAACATTGAGCCCAGCATGTTCAAATCGACACCTACGATAACATCGCAAATGGAGCATAGCACCATGAGCGGAAGGAAATAGGACACCCACGTGATGAGACGCATGAAAAATCGATTGCAGCATACTATCGTACGAAGCAGTCGGGCGGTACGCTTTCCAAGAAGGGCCATGCCAATGCCGCAGAGTATGGCGACGAAAAGGATAATCACCATGTACGAGCGCAGGAATGGCATGAGCAGCGATGTGACGACATCGGTCGACGACTGGTTTTTGGCGGGTATTTCCACGATTGCCGACATGTCTGTCAGAATTTCCGACACGCTGAGACATGGAGATAGGGCAAGACCTATTGCGACACCCATCAACATGGTGGCCATAAATATCCCTACCGTTCGGGCTCCCAACCTGCCCAGTTGTCTCATATCGGTGAACTGGGCGATGCACGACATTACGGAGAAAAACACCACGGGCACCGCAGTGACTTTGAGCGCGAAGATGAACGATGTCTTGATGGGTGAGAACACCCACTCCGACAAGAACTCATTGCTTGAGGTGGGGAGTAGCCATTTCAGCAGGCTTCCCAATATAAGCGCGACACCCAGCGAAAGCAATGTCCAGTTGCGTTTCCTTTTTTTCTCTACCATCAGTCGTCGTTTTTTCCTCGTCACCGATTCAGTATGCACGGGCCATCAGTACCCGACGTGCAGAAGGCTTGCCTGTAATCATATCGACACCTGCCTGCAGGCTTTCCTCGTCGGCTTCGAAAGGCACGCAACGGATGGTGGCCTTTGTTTCTTCCTTGATGCGTTCCTCGGTTTCGGTAGTGCCGTCCCAATGGGCGAGTATGAAGCCACCCTTTTCTATCTGTTCTTTGAATTCGTCGTATGTGTTCACCTTCACGATGTGGGCATTCCGATAGGTCAAGGCTTTCTGATATATGTTCTGCTGTATCTCATCGAGCAGTGTTCTTACGTATTCCTCTATTCCATCGCACGAGCGTGTTTCCTTTTCCAATGTGTCGCGACGCATCACCTCCATAGTGTTGTTTTCAAGGTCGCGACCTCCAATTACCAGACGGACAGGCACACCCTTAAGTTCATAATCGGCAAACTTGAATCCTGGACGCTTGTTGTCGGCATTGTCGTATTTCACACTGATACCCATGTCGCGCAGACGTTGCACGATACCATCCACCTTTGCGTTGATTTGTGCCAACTGGTCGGCGTTCTTATAGATCGGAATCACTACTACTTGGATAGGGGCGAGCTTCGGTGGAAGCACCAGACCGTTGTCGTCCGAGTGAGTCATGATAAGTGCGCCCATGAGTCGGGTAGAAACACCCCACGAGGTGGCCCAAACGTAGTCAAGTTTGTTGTTTTGATCCACGAATTTCACATCGAATGCCTTTGCGAAATTTTGCCCGAGGAAGTGCGATGTGCCACATTGCAGAGCCTTGCCATCCTGCATCAGTCCTTCAATCGTGTAGGTATCCAAGGCACCGGCAAAACGCTCGTTTGCGCTCTTCACACCTTTCACCACCGGAACCGCCATGAATTTCTCCGCGAAATCACCATAGACGTGCAGCATGCGCTGTGCCTCGGCCTCGGCTTCCTCGCGGGTGGCATGGGCCGTATGTCCCTCTTGCCACAAGAACTCAGCTGTACGCAGAAAGAGGCGTGTACGCATTTCCCAACGCATCACATTGGCCCACTGATTGCACAAGATGGGGAGGTCGCGGTATGAGTTGATCCAATTTTTATAGGTACTCCAGATGATTGTTTCGGAAGTAGGACGGATAATCAATTCTTCTTCGAGCTTTGCCTCTGGATCGACTACCACGCCACTGCCGTCGGCTGCGTTCTTCAAACGGTAATGAGTCACCACGGCACATTCCTTGGCGAATCCTTCCACATGTTCCGCTTCGCGGCTCAAATACGATTTGGGAATGAGCAAGGGGAAATAAGCGTTCACATGCCCTGTTTCCTTGAACATATCATCGAGTTGACGTTGCATTTTTTCCCAAATGGCATAACCGTATGGCTTAATCACCATACATCCACGCACTGCCGACTGTTCGGCAAGGTCGGCTTTTACCACCAGTTCGTTGTACCATTGCGAATAGTTTTCACTTCTTTTTGTAAGTCCTTTCAGTTCTACAGCCATAGCTTTTATTGTATTATGTTTTCTGTTTCTATATTTTTGATTTCCTCTGTTCTCGTGTTCTTGATTGTTTCCTTATGGAACACTGTCTCTGTATTGCCAAGCGTACACACCATTAGCATGAACATTGCCGTAAAAAAGATGCTTGAACCCCACGTTCCGGCATTTAGACTGTTGTGGGTCGCCGAGGATTTCCGTCCACACAAAAGCATCGTTAGCAATCCGACAAAAAGTGTTGGCGCCAACCACGTCCACATGGAGTTGATTGCAATTTGATTGTCCTGTAGTGTGATGTCGGTAAGTAATGCTTCGACCAGATAAACGGGGAAATAAGTCCATGCCGTCATCGACAAGCGAGGACGGAAAAGCTTTTGAAGCAAGCGAGCCAACATGATGCCGACAACCAAGATCGTTCCACACACAATGGCAGAGGCATGCGCGGTTGGAGTGAGCAACGCCGAACAATGCATTGCATAAATCAAATCCGATTGATAAACGACAATGTACAATCCTGAGAAAAGTATCAGAAGAGCCTCGCAGAGCAGACGGACTGCCAATCGAGAATGGGGCGATGTGTGTTTATTTTGTAGTCTCATCGGTTTTTATCTTTAGGATACACGCGGTGCGGGCCGGCACGTACAATCGCAACCATTCCTTGCCAGCTGGACATGCGTCATCTGCAATCGTGCAATGCGACACCGTGGTGTCGTTCAGTCCGTTTCCTCCATATCGAGGGTCGTCTGTGTCGAGGATTATCCGATAGATGCCAGGAGTGGTCGGAATCCTATAATCCACAAACGAACGGACTGGATTGAAATTGAACACGAAGATATAATAGCCTCGCGAGTAAGCCAGAACCTGATCCGTGTCATCGTGCCACAATTCATAGATGGACGTCTTCTGGAATGCAGGTATGGCCTTGATGGCTTGGAGCATGTCGCGGTCGAAATCTCCCAACTCACGATAGCACAGTTTGTCGTTATCGACTAAGCTCCACTGTCGGCGGGCGTATTGATGGCTCCAACCATTGCCCTGACGGGGAAAATCTATCCACTCAGGATGGCCGAATTCGTTTCCCATAAAGTTTAAGTAGCCACCGTTCATGGTGGTTGCCGTCAGCAGGCGTATCATTTTGTGCAATGCTATTCCTCGATGGACGTTGTAATTTTCATCGCCTTTTTGGAAATGCCAATACATGTCGGCATCGACAAGACGGAAAATGAGTGTTTTGTCGCCAACCAATGCCTGGTCGTGACTCTCGGCATACGAAATGGTTTTTTCTTCGACGCGCCGATTGGTCAATTCCCAAAACAAGCTGCTTGGCTTCCAGTCCTCATCAATACGTTCCTTGATGGTCTTAATCCAATAATCGGGAATGTTCATGGCCAGTCGATAATCGAATCCGTAGCCGCCGTCGTCAAACGGGATTGCTATTCCAGGCATTCCGGAAACTTCTTCCGCAATGCAAATGGCTTGGGAGTTCACTTCGTGGATGAGCGAGTTGGCAAGCGTAAGATAACAGATTGCTTCATCGTCCTCATGACCGTCGTAATAATCGGCATAACTCATGAAGTCCTGCCCCAGTCCATGGTTGTAATACAGCATTGAGGTGACTCCGTCGAATCGGAACCCGTCGAAATGGAATTCATCAAGCCAATATTTGCAGTTGCTGAGTAGGAAATGTAGCACATGGTGCGAACCATAGTTGAAACACAGACTGTCCCACGCCGGATGTTCGCGACGGTCGCCTGCAAGGAAATATTGGCATGGGTCGCCGGCAAAATTCCCTAAGCCTTCCGACTCGTTCTTCACCGAGTGGCTGTGGACGATATCCATTATTACTGCGATTCCCATCAGGTGGGCTGTGTCGATAAGTTCCTTGAGCTCTTCCGGGGTTCCGAAACGCGAGGATGGAGCGAAAAAGTTGCTCACATGATAGCCGAAACTGCCATAATATGGATGTTCTTGTATGGCCATTAATTGAATGCAGTTGTATCCAGCTGCCTTGATGCGTGGAAGCACGTTGGATGTGAACTCGCTGTATGTGCCTACTTTTTCCGACTCTTGGGCCATGCCCACATGACACTCATAGATGAGCAACGGACTGGTCGATGGTGTGAATGATGTGCATCGCCATTGGTAGGCCTTGTCGGGATGCCACACTTGGGCACTGAAGATTTTCGTGCAGGAATCCTGCACGACCCTTGTCGCATACGAAGGGATGCGTTCTCCATACCCTCCGTTCCAATAAATCTTCAGCTTGTAGTGCTGCCCATGATGCAACATCGACAATGGCAACGACAATTCCCACACACCTTCGGCCTTCGGCATCAACTGGAATATGTCTTCTTCCCGCCAACTATTAAAGTCGCCGACAAGATAGATGGAAGTGGCGTTGGGAGCCCATTCGCGGATGGTCCACGAGAAACCGTCGCAAGTCAATCCAAAATAAAGATAACCGTTGGCAAATTCCGAAAAGGTACCTTTACCAGCCAATGTCCTTTTGCGCTCGCTGGCATGTTGATGCCTTCCTCCTATGGCTTCAGCGTATGGTTGGAGCCATGCATCATTCTGAAGCAACTTCAGCATGTCAAACTTTGACCTTGAATACGATTTTCCTTACGCCAGTCGGAGTGACACCAGGAGCATGGGCATCGTCGGGAAAGAATATGGCGAATTCCCCCGGTTTAATGGTGAAATACTTCTCGGCCAGTCCGGGATAGAAGGTCACGTCTTTCTCTGCGTTGTAGGTTTGCTCGGCCAAATTCACTCGAGGGGTGAATCCCATTTCCTCGGCACCGTCCAGTGGAAGCTGGATATCGATGAACTCGTTGTGTGATTCTATTTTTGCCTCTTCACGGGTCTTGGGGCTTGTCTGCTGGCAGTTTGCTTTCAGCGCACCCTCTTCAATCAAATATTTCCCGATTTTAATAGAGTGGAAATCTGACGTTTTTAAAAAATCAGCAGCCTTTGCAAAAAGCGGATTCAAGGCTGCATATTTGCCTAAGTTTTCAATTCTGTCGATAATCATATCTATTTACTTTTATCTACTTTATGCTCTAAACTATAAGTTTTAACCTTTAAACTCTAATCTAAAATCGAATCTATTTCTTGTTTTTTGTTTTTAGATTCATCAATAATTTGTTGAGCATTATTTAT
>JAUNNV010000222.1 GCA_030531335.1 Bacteroidales bacterium | reverse complement strand
CTAAAAACTAAAGACTAAAAACGGAAAGCCCCACTTTTTCGTGAGGCCTTCCTTTTTTTGAAATATCCTGTTCTCTCCCCGTGGGGAAAAGGGAAAATTCATGCAAGAACTACCGGACCAGGCGAACCGAGAATCCGTAGCTCCGATTGTCGCCGGCCGCACCCGCATTGTGAAAATTGAAGAACCTGTACCATGCTTGGCTCGTACCACTGGGAGTACTCGACCAGTAGAAGGCGCGCGTTTCGGCTTCGCTTTCGTTCACATCCTCCCAGGTGCGGTAGCCAGCGGCAGGGAGGAAGACAACGCCTGCCGACTCCATCGATGCCCATGTGTCGTTAGGTATGCTTTCGGTCGGAAAGTCCACATCTTTATTGTTCATCTCTGCGACACCAACGGTCGTGCTTATGGCCTCACCGCCGTTGTAGCCGTCAGGGAATACCAGCAGGCCTTTCACACCGTTCACCATCGCCTTCGCGAACCTGTTTGCGTCCGTGCGAGCACCAGATGACGCACCACTTATGTTCAGCAAATAATCACACTCGGCATTGCTGAGGGTGCGCCAGCCCGTCCTTCCGTCCACAGCGAAATCAGCTTGGTTGGTGAAGAACTTATCGGTCTCTGTGGCAATTGGATCGTTGTAACTTGAAGCAACTGCTGTGGCAGAACTACTGCTCCAGAAGAAGTGGCCGCAGTCGGTTGTGCTGTATGAGCTGCGATATGTCCATTGGTTTGCTTCGAACTCGAAGTTGTCGTTGAGGTAACGGAGGTTGCCTGGGGCAAAGCTGATGGTTGTTGATTGTTCACCTCTTGCGCCATCACTCACGGTGAACACCGGCACGACGATGGCATTGCCGTTGCTGCCGCCTTGGCCGTCGCTCTGCGTGTAGAACATGTTAGGCTGAAGCGTCCATGTCATCCATGCGGTCTTCTTGGTAAAAGAAAGCCCTTTAGTATTATCGGCTCCGCTTACGAATATGTAATCAGTCTTTGCTGGCGTTCCTTCCACTGGGATGGCAACATACACTTCTTTCAAAGGATTGACCACAGACTTAGTGGGACTAACATATATTGCAGCTATTGGATGGTCCATGTCACCTTTACAAATTGTGACAGCGGGGTCCTTTTTATTCTCGCCTTTGACTGGGCCTTGCTGCCACAATCCGCTCAGGTCGAGCTTGAGCAGGGCGTAAGGCAGACCCATTGCGATTTTATCATAATTCCCTTCTTTGTTGCATGTGGCTGTGCCCTCGACACAAAGCATATTATTCCTGATATGGTCAAGTGTGCCTGCCTGTGATTCAAATGACGACGGCTTGTTACCGACACGGAAAGTGAGTTTCTTGCCGACTGTCGAGACGATTTCTCCACTAAATTCGGCAGTCAATCCGCCGTCTGATATTTTTCCAATTACAAGATGTCCGACAGCTTCATCTTTGCCATCTTCGAAAACATCGATGGCATCATCCTCTGTCCAGGTGAGTTTGAGGGCTGCAGTTCCATCCGGTTTCAGATTGAGTTTTGAGTTGCTGTCACCATAACCGGCTGAAACGGTTACGTGTTGGATTAC
>JAUNNV010000008.1 GCA_030531335.1 Bacteroidales bacterium | reverse complement strand
GGTTCTCCGGGTTCTCCGGGTCTTCCGGGGGCTCTGGGGGCTCCGGGTCTTTTCAGCTTTTCCTTTTTTTCTTTGTTCCCTTCAAAAATTATTCCCACCTTTGCACATCAATAACCTTTATTGCATAATAACATGAATAGAAGAACATTCATCAAGGGCAGTGCATTGGCCACTGCTTCGTTAGGATTCAATCCGTTAATGGCAAGCCCCCAAAAGTCGGGACAACAAGCGGAAACTTCCATCCCCGACTTGAAACAGTCGGTGGAGGTTCCCGACGGCAATATCCGTGCACTCCTCATCCAACTGGGTGAACACATGTGGTGCGACTGGCCTACCGTCCAGATGGGCGACGACCTCGAAAAGGCGATATTGGGTTTGCCGGAGTCGCGCCGCCCTTCACTGAAGCTTGGCTGTGACTATGAGGTGTGGAAACAGGTGACGGAACATGCGGCAAAAAAGGGGGTCAATGTGCTGGTGATAGACCTTGGTGAGGCTCTGTATTATCCCAGCCATCCGGAACTGGCTGTGGAGGGTACGTGGAGCACTGAAAAGATGCAACAGGAGATTCGCCGCCTGAACGCCTTGGGCATGGAGGTGCTCCCGAAATTGAATTTCTCGTGTACACACAATGGCTGGCTCAAGGATTATCGGCACATGGTGTCGTCGAAACCTTATTACAAAGTGTGTGAGGAGGTGATAGCCGATGCCTACAAGACTTTCGGTAACCCACGCTTCTTCCATATCGGCTACGATGAGGAGGACGAATGGCATCGCGACAAGTTTTTCTATCGCGTCCAACGGGTCGAGGAGGCCTGGTGGCTGGATTTCCTGCACATCGTACACACTGTGGAAAAACTGGGTGCGCGTCCTTGGGCTTGGAGCGATTATGGATGGGATCATCCAGATTATTTCACGCGCTGCCCCAAGTCGGTAATCCAGCAGAACTGGTACTACGACGAGCAGGACGGCGGATTCGACCCCGCCACGAACAACACCTCGGACAAGAAACGGCTGGTGGAATATTGGAACCTCGAAAAGGCTGGATTCGACCAGATTCCTTGTGGTACGAACTGGGTGGGATATGGTCGCGCACAGCACAAGGTGGGTGCCGACGACGTGATTGGCAAACTGGTGAAACTGGGCAAGGAGGTGGTCTCGAAGGAACATCTCAAAGGCTTTATGATGGCAACCTGGGACTATCCTTGCGACAACGCTCACAAGGAGAACCTTATGAAGGGCATCGACCTGTTTGCAAAGGCTTTGGAGTGATATTGACAATAAAAGAAGAATCAGAGAATGAAGGTGAAGAAAATTATTTTATGGGTGGCTCTTGTAGCATTGTGCACCCAACTGACCGCCCAAGAGAAAACGGCAGTCAGGCTGCTTTATTGGAACATACAGAATGGCATGTGGTCGGATCAACCGAACAACTACGACCATTTTGTGGACTTTGTGAAGGAACAGCATCCCGACATTTGTGTGTGGTGTGAGGCCGCCAGCATTTACTACAGCCATACGGCCACGGGGTACAAGTCGAAGGACGAGGCGTACCTGCCCTCGAACTGGGACAGCCTGGCCGAACGCTATGGCCACCGCTTTGTGTATCTGGGTGGATGGAGAGACAACTATCCGCAGGTCATCACCTCGAAATATCCGATACGGAATGTGAAGCGTATCTTGGGCGATGTGGACAAGGTGATTGTGGCGCATGGCGCCGGCTGGGCACAGATAGACATCGAGGGAAACACGCTGAACCTGGTGACTCTCCATACTTGGCCACATGCCCACGCTTACTTGGCGAAGGATGTGGAACAGAGCAAGGCGGAACATGGGGGCGACAAATATCGTGCGATGGAGATGCAGCACATTTGCGAATCGACCATACTGACGGTTCCTAACGCCGCCGACGAACTGTGGATGATGATGGGCGACTTCAATTCCGTGTCGCGTGTCGATGCCGCACATTATTCGTATGAGGCAGATTCGCCCCGCTATCTGGTGCACGACTATATCCGCGCCCAAACGCCTTATCGTGACATCATCTACGACCACTATGGCGACGATTTCCAGACTTCGACAGGTGGCAAGTCGCGCATAGACTTTGTGTATGCCACCCCACGCATGGAGGAATGTATCACCTTCGCGAAGATTTACAAGAGCGAGGGTTGGCTGAAGGTGGTGCGCGACCCACAGAAACTGAGCAACTTCTACCATCCTTCCGACCATTTGCCTATCGTGGTCGATTTCGAGTTACAGCCGAAAAGGTAAAAGGGACAAAGGAAAAGCATGGCATGTGCGTTTCTGAATGATTTTTGTGAAATTTTAGTTATCTTTGCAGCATGTTTAAAGATTATGCAATTATGAAAAGATTTTTGTTGTGTGTGGCAACGTGCTTACTCGTTGCAGGGGGCTTTGCCCAGACGCAGGTGATCGCCCACCGTGGCTATCACGCCAAGGAAGGTTCTGTAAGGAACTCATTGTCGGCACTGAAGAATGCCCAGGACTTGGGCGTGTTTGGCTCGGAATGTGATGTGAACGAAACATCGGACGGATTCTTGGTGGTGGTTCACGGACCGCATCATGGAACCTACGACATCCAAAACACCGACTTCCTGACCCTGCGCAAACAGACGCTGGAGAATGGCGAGGTGCTGCCTCTGTTGGAGGAATATCTGGCCATGGCGGAACGCAAGCCGCAGGTGAAACTGATTATCGAAATCAAGAGCCACGATACGGCCGACCGGGAAGACAGGGTTGTGAAAAAGATATTGTCGGCTGTGAAGAAGCATAAGCTGGAGAAGAGCGTGGAATACATCGCCTTCCACTCGCATGTGTGCGATGAACTGGTGGAAAACGCTCCCAAAGGCACGAAGGTGGCTTATCTGAATGGCGACTATTCGCCTGCCTATTGCAAGTCGCTGGGATATACGGGCATCGACTATCACTACGGCGTGATGCAGAAAAACCCACAGTGGATAGCAGAGGCCAAGAAACTGGGGATGACGGTGAACGTGTGGACCGTGAACGATGAGGAAGGGATGAAATGGTGCATCGAGCAAGGTGTGGATTATATCACTACCGACATGCCACACGTGGCTAAGAAACTGCTGAAATAAAACGACATGAGTATAGAAGAAACACTCGCAGAGGTTGTCCTGAAGGCTGTGGAAGCCTTGTACGGCACTCAGGTGCCCTCGAAAATGGCACAACTCCAGAAGACGAAAAAGGAGTTTGAGGGACACCTCACCCTCGTGGTCTTTCCTTTTGTGAGGATGAGCAGGAAGTCGCCTGAACTGACGGCTACGGAGATTGGCGATTACCTTGTGGCCAACGCTTCGGAGGTTGTGGCGGGCTATAATGTGGTGAAGGGTTTCCTGAACCTGACGATTTCCTCGCAATGCTGGCTGAACTTGCTTGCAGACATACAGCGCGACGAGCGTTATGGCATACAACCGGTGACGGAGGACTCCCCGCTGGTGATGATAGAATATTCGTCGCCCAACACTAACAAACCGTTGCACTTGGGACATGTGCGCAACAACCTGTTGGGATGGGCTCTCGCCAACGTGATGGCTGCAAACGGCAACAAGGTGGTGAAAACCAATATCGTGAACGACCGTGGCATACACATCTGCAAGTCGATGTTGGCGTGGCTGAAATGGGGCAATGGCGAGACTCCCGAGACGAGTGGCAAGAAGGGCGACCACCTGATAGGCGACTACTACGTGTTGTTCGACAAGAAGAACAAGGAGCAACAGGCACAACTGGCCGACGAGAACGAAGAGACCCCGCTGATGAAGGAAGCGCGTGAGATGCTGGTGAAGTGGGAACACAACGACCCAGAGGTGCGTGCCTTGTGGCAGAAGATGAACGACTGGGTGTATGCCGGATTCAACGAGACTTACCAGATGATGGGGGTGGGCTTCGACAAGATATACTACGAGTCGCAGACGTATTTAGAAGGCAAGGAGAAGGTGCAGGAAGGCCTCGACAAAGGGTTCTTCTACAGAAAGGACGATGGCAGCGTCTGGGCTGACCTTACTCCCAACGGCTTGGACCATAAGTTGCTGCTGCGTTCGGACGGTACGTCGGTATATATGACGCAGGACATCGGCACGGCAAAACTCCGTTTCCAGGACTTTCCTATCGACAAGATGATTTATGTGGTGGGCAACGAACAGAATTACCATTTCCAGGTGTTGTCCATCCTTTTGGACAAGTTGGGCTTCAAGTGGGGCAAGGACTTGATCCACTTCTCGTATGGCATGGTGGAACTGCCGGAGGGAAAGATGAAGAGCCGTGAGGGTACGGTGGTGGATGCCGATGACCTGATGGCCGAGATGATACAAACCGCCAAGGAAACCAGCCGTGAGTTGGGCAAGCTGGACGGCTTGTCGCAAGCTGAGGCCGACGACATTGCCCGCATCGTGGGATTGGGTGCCTTGAAATACTTTATCCTGAAGGTGGATGCACGCAAGAATATGTTGTTCAATCCGAAGGAAAGCATCGACTTCAACGGCAACACAGGCCCCTTCATCCAATATACGTATGCACGCATACAATCGGTGCTGCGCAAGGCACGCGAGCAACAGATTGACTGGAGCACGCCGAACGGACAAACGATGGCATTGGCTGAAAAGGAAATCAGCTTGATACAACAATTGGCTGAATTCAAGGAGGTGGTGCGACAGGCTGGCACGGACTATAATCCGAGTATCATCGCCAACTATGCGTATGACTTGGTGAAGGAATACAACCAGTTCTATCACGACTTCTCGATCTTGCGCGAGGAGGATGCGGCGGTGAAGTCGTTCCGCCTGGCACTGAGCCAGAACGTGGGTAAGGTGGTGAGGCTTGCCATGGGTCTGTTGGGCATTGAGGTGCCCGAACGGATGTAATGGAGGGAAAACGCAGTGATCCCGGGAAACTTTGACAAACATTGTGTGGCGGTGGATGCCGCATGTAGCGGCAACCCGGGACCAATGGAATATCGGGGCGTGTATCTGCTCACGGGTGAGGAAATATTCCATTTCGGTCCGGTGCACGGCACGAACAACATCGGGGAGTTTCTGGCCATTGTACATGCCTTGGCACTGATGAAACAACGGAACGTGGCCATGCCCATCTATTCGGACAGCATGACCGCTCTGAAGTGGGTGACGACGAAGCACTGCAAGACGTTGCTGCCCAGGACTCCGGAAACGGAATCATTACATCAGTTGATAACGAGGGCCGAACAGTGGCTGAGGACACACCAGTATGCGGACATCCCCATAAGAAAGTGGGAAACACAGCTGTGGGGAGAGGTGCCCGCCGATTTCGGACGGAAATGATGATTGAAGATGAATCATGCAATGAAGGAGATAATAGACTATTTGCGCAGGCTACAGGCGCACAACGAGCGTTCGTGGTTCGTTGACCATAAGGAGGAGTATGTGCGGTGTCAGGGACTGTTCAACGGCTTCGTGGAACAGCTCATAGCCGAGATTGCCAAATTCGACAAGTCGGTGGCTGGCAATACGGCAAGCACATGTACGTATAGGATTTACCGTGACGTGCGTTTCTCGCAGGACAAGTCGCCCTACAAGACCCACCTGGGGGCTTTCATCTGTCCCGGTGGCAAGAAGTCGGGGTTCGCGGGTTACTACTTCCACGTGGGTGTGGGAGGCGAGGGCTACCCGAACGCGCACATGCTGGCAACAGGTGACTATTGCTTTGAGCCGCAGGTGGTGAGGCTGCTGCGCGAGGACATCGCCAACGGAGAGGGAGACTTCGACCGAGTGGTGAGGACGGCTTCGGCCTTTGTCCTGGATCGTGACAACGCACTGACGCGAAATCCCAAGGGGTATGCGGTGGATGCGCCATACAGCGAATACCTACGGCTGAGGACTTATTGCCTGAACAAATACGTGGCCAATGATTTCATGCTCGACAGCCATGTGTTGGAGCGCACGGCGGAACTGTTTCGCACGACACAACCCTTCTTGGAATATATCAACAGAGCGATAGCCTATGCGCGAGAGTGATTTTGAGATAATGGCCCCGGTGGGGTCGCGCGAGTCGCTTGCCGCTGCCATACAGGCGGGTGCGGACAGCATCTACTTTGGCATTGAAAGCCTCAACATGAGGGCACACTCGGCATCGGTGTTCACCATCAACGACCTGAAAGAGATAGCGGCCATTTGCAGCGAGCATGGCATCAAAAGCTATCTGACGGTGAACACCATCATCTACGACGAGGACATGGAGCTGATGCGCAGGATTGTGGATGCGGCCCATGCCGCCCGAATCAGTGCCATCATTGCGTGCGACGTAGCGGTGATGGTCTATTGCAACCAGATAGGACAGGAGGTGCACCTAAGCACCCAACTGAACATCAGCAACGTGGAGGCGTTGAGGTTTTATGCACGGTTTGCCGATGTGGTGGTGCTGGCGCGTGAGCTGGATCTCAAGAAGGTGCGCTTGATTCATGAGGCAATCGAGCGGGAGCAGATACGAGGTCCGCATGGAGATCTCATCCGTATAGAGATGTTTTGTCACGGGGCCTTGTGTATGGCGGTGAGTGGGAAGTGCTACCTGAGCCTGAACGAGCTCAACGCCTCGGCCAACAGGGGTGCTTGCATGCAGGTGTGCCGACGGGCGTATGTGGTAAAGGACAAGGAAAGCGACATAGAGCTGGAGGTGGATAACAAATACATCATGTCGCCCAAGGACTTGAAGACCATCCGTTTCATGGACGAGATGATGGAGGCTGGCGTGAGGGTGTTCAAGATAGAGGGACGTGCCAGAGGACCTGAATATGTGCGGACAGTGGTAGAGTGTTACAAGGAAGCCGTTCGGGCTTGCGTGGAGGGAACCTTTACGGAGGAGAAGAAGGACTTGTGGGATGAACGCCTGAAGACGGTGTTCAACCGAGGCTTCTGGAACGGTTACTACTTGGGACAACGGTTGGGCGAATGGAGCAGGCACTATGGGTCGGCTGCGACCGAAAGGAAGGTGTATGTGGGGAAGGGCATCAAGTACTTTTCCAACCTTGGTGTGGCGGAGTTCCTGATAGAGGCTTCGGAAATCGTGGTGGGCGACAAACTGCTCATCACGGGTCCGACGACGGGTGCCATTTTCCTGAACTTGGAAGAGGCACGGGTGGATTTGAAGCCTGTGCAGGTGGTACACAAAGGAGAGCACGTGAGCATCAAGGTGCCGGAGAAGATACGTCCGAGCGACAAGTTGTATAAACTCGCGACAAAAGGATAGTGGGTCATGGAGAAGGTGTTGGTGACGGGTTCCAGTGGCTTTATTGGCGGTTTCCTGGTAGAAGAGGGATTGAACCGTGGTATGCAGGTGTGGGCTGGTGTGCGTCGTAGCAGCAGCCGGAAATACCTGAAGCAGGCAGGCTTGCAGTTTGCCGAACTGAACTTCTCTGATGTGGGACTGCTGACCGAACAGCTTCGCCGACACAAGGAGGAACATGCTGGTTGGGATTACATCATCCATTGTGCGGGCGTGACGAAATGCAAGGACAAACGGGACTTCATGCGTGGCAACTATGAGGCTACCAAGCACTTTGTGGAAGCGTTGACGGCTCTTGACATGGTGCCTAAGAAATTCATCTACTTGAGCTCACTGAGTATTTTCGGGCCGGTGAGGGATGACGACTACATGCCGATAGGCGACAACGACCGTCCGATGCCCAACACGGAGTATGGGCGCAGCAAGGTGAGGTCGGAGGAGTTTCTGCAAGGTTTGCCGACATTCCCTTTCGTGATATTCCGTCCGACAGGAGTCTATGGGCCGCGTGAGCGCGATTACTTCCTGATGGTGAAAAGCATAGCGCAGCACGTGGATTTTACGGTGGGCAGCCAACGGCAGGACTTGACGTTTGTGTATGTGAAGGACTTGGTGAAGGCGGTTTATCTGGGAGTGGAAAAGGCTCCTTTGCGTCGGGCTTACTTCGTGAGCGATGGACAGACGTATGACAGCCGCCGCTTTTCGGATTTAATCCGTGAGGAGTTGGGACATCCGATGATGGTAAGGATCACTTGCCCACTGTGGCTCCTTAGGATAGTGACGCTTTGCGGCGAATGGTGGGCACGGCTGACGGGACGTGTGACGGCTTTGAACAACGACAAGTACAACATCTTGAAACAAAGGAACTGGCGTTGCGACATTCGTCCGTTGGTGGAGGAACTGGGATACCAGCCCGACTATTTGTTGGAGCGTGGAGTGAAGGAAACAGTGGCATGGTACAAGCAAGAAAAATGGATTTGAGATTGTTCATGGAAAGATATCCTGTAAAGGGGCTCAATGCCATGGAGAAAGTGGGATTTCTCTATGCAGCCCTGACAACGATACTAATCGCGGTGATGTGGAACACATTGCGTCATCCGGTGGAAATGTTGGGCTGGCGTGTGGGCTATGTGGCGATAACACTGGCCGTTGCGAGGATTTATCAGAGGTGTCCTTACCGATTTGCCTTGTTGCTGCGCATCGCTCTACAGTTGGCCATGTTGATATACTGGTATCCTGACACATACGAGTTCAACCAATTCTTCCTCAATCTGGATCCCTGGTTTGCGGCTACGGAGCAACAGCTGTTTGGCGGTCAGCCCTCGGTGGAGTTCTGCAAGGCATGGACATCGCCTGTGGTGAGCGAGCTGTTTTACTTAGGCTATTACATCTATTATTATTTGGTGTTTGGTGTCGTTGTGGCCTGCTTCTTGATGAAGTTCGAGAAGGTGCAATATGTGTCGGCTGTCGTGGTCACCTCCTTTTTCATTTATTATCTGATTTATATCTTTGTGCCGGTGGCAGGACCGCAATTCTACTTCCCAGCCATTGGGATGGACAATGTGTTGGCGGGTCATTTTGTGCCTGTGGGCGATTACTTCACCCATGAGGTGGGGTTGCCCACACTGCCGGGTTACGAGGATGGATGGTTTTATCAATTGGTGGAGAGTGCCCACAAAACGGGAGAGTGTCCGACTGCTGCGTTCCCAAGTTCGCATGTGGGCTTATCGACCATTGTCTTGTTCCTGGCTTGGCCGTTGAGCAGGAAGCTGACTTGTTGGATGTTGCCTTTCTATGTGTTGCTATGTGCATCCACGGTATATATCCAAGCCCATTACCTCATCGATGTGTTTGCCGGATGGGTGTCGGCACTGCTGATATATTGGTTGAGTGTTAAAATAAGTTGTTGTTTGCAACCTGATTGATAGTTCGACTCGTCAAACAAACGAATAAATAAACAAAAAGACATGAAAAGATTTTTATCCTTATTGTGGGTGCTGGCAGTATGCGTCGGTGTGGTGAGTGCCACGACAAACGAATTGCGTGAGACACGTCCAGTGAAAATAACAGAGAGTTTTGATGGAGTTTCGACTTCGTCGGGTGTTGATGTGGTATATACCCAATCGACAGGTGAGCCTGTCATTGAATTGTCGGCCGCATCGGATGTGATCGACAAGATATGGGTTCGCGTGCAGGATGGCATACTGAAGGTGAGTTATCAGGCCAAGGCAGGTGTGCTGTCGTTCAGCAAGAGCCATCGTGCGGAGCTGCGCATCACAGGCCCTGCATTGCATAGCTTTGAGGCCACATCGTCGTCGGACGTTGTGCTGAAGTTGGGAATGGAAACCGATAAAAAGGTGTCGCTCAGTGCATCGAGCAGTGGAGAGATTCATGTATCGACCTTGCAATGTGGCGACCTGGATGTGAGGGCGACCAGTAGCGGTGACATTGACATCGCACGGCTGAAATGTGTCAACCTGAGCATTGCGGCTTCCAGCAAAGGCGATGTGGAGATAAAGAATCTGAAAGCAAAGCAAGTGATAGCCGACACTGCTTCAGCATCGGACATTGAGTTGGAAGGTACGACAGAGACATTTGCAGCCGAAGCTTCGAGTGCTGGCAATATTGATGCAGAAGACATGAAAGCCGATGTGGTGGTGGCTGGAGCATCATCGGCTGGTAAGATAGAGTGTCATGCCGTGAAGGCCCTTGAGGCTAAATGTTCGAGCGCGGGACAGGTGATTTATTCGGGCAATCCGAACATCATCGGTCAGAAACCAAAAGGCCTGAGGAAGAATCGCGACGACTGACGGTGTTGGTTTGTTAGTAAGAAAACAGCGACTGTTGCTCTTCGTTGGCGAGTGACAGTCGCTGTTTTCTTGCTATTGGGCACTTGATGGAATCTCGCCATTGAGCCCACGCATAACCATATCCTTGTTGTAGAATGATTCCTCCTGTCGGAGTTGTCGGAATGTATCTGTGGGAGGGGAACTGCCGCCTTTTGCCTCAGGGAGCCTGACTCTATGGGAGAGGATACTCCTCCCTTGACGCTGGTCTTCCTCCACGGAAGCAGGGCCAGTCCGCTGCGTCCCAAAGGACTTCCTGCAACAAGGTGGGGCGACTCTGCTTGTCGATGGTCTTGTCGTGGGAGTGGTAAAACATGAAGGTGCGTCCATCCGGCGTGACAAACACGTCGCCATTGTGGCCAGGACCCAGGAAACGGTCTGTCTTCCTCGATGCCAGGATAGGCAGTGCCTTGCCCTCCGTCAGGCGATGGCCCTCCCTGTCGTAGTAAGGCCCTTCAATGTCTCTGGATCGTGCCACCGAAAGGTGGTAGGTCTCGTCGTAGTAGGCACCTCCCGAGCAGAACAGATACCACCACCCTCCACGTCGCATCACATACGTGCCTTCGTAGGCTTCTTTCACAAATTTGTTCTTCGGGTGTCGCACACCTCCAATGTGTTTGGGCTTGGAGCCGGGAGCCAACGAGAGGCCGTCGTCCGTAAGGTGTTGCACGTGGATGCCATCCTCCAGGCTGCCATAGAAAAGCAGCACCTGCCCTTCGTTCACGATGACATAAGGGTCAATCGCATTCACCACCCCACAATCGCGCACACCATCCAGCAGGAAGCCTTCCCAGCGGAAAGGACCTTGTGGTTTTTTCGACGACATGACAGCGATGCGGCAGTTTGCGTCGTTCTTATACAGAGACACGTAGAGCATCCATTTCTTGCCTATCTTCACGACCGAGGGAGCCCAGATGTTAGGTGCATAGGCCACCAACGAGTCGCGTGCCTGCTGCGTAATGGGTGATTGTTTCGTGTCGGTCCAGTTTACCATATCCTTGCTGGTGCGTAGTGTGCGAAGCCCCGTGGCCACGGAATAGAAGGTGTCTTCTGCCTGCCACACGGTAGGGTCGGGCCAGTCGGTCGGAATGACAGGATTTTGGAACGTGTGTTGGGCTTGCATGGTGCAGGCCGTCAAAAGTGCGAAAACAAGTAAATGCCGTTTCATGTCTTATCGTCGTTTTGTTGCTTACGCTGCAAAATTACGACTTTTTCCCAATCCCAACCATATTTCCCATTCATTTTTCATCGTGAATCCTCTTCTGGTTCAGGTTTGCCGTGTGTCGGTGCTGTTTGTAGGCTCCGAATCCATGTTGCCGGCCTCTCGTGGGAGGCGAAAAACTTTTGCATTCTAACCGAAATTTACTTTTCTTTGCAATCGCTTGGTTGGCCGAACAGCCAGATGTCGAGGAAAACTCTTGATGGGTTGCTTGGGAATGGGGTTAAGTCGGTTGCGCCGGAAATACTCTTCCCTTTTGTTGATTTTGATGCGAATTTTGGCATATTAAGACTATGTTTCGGTGCGAATATTATGTTATGATACGAATAATGGGAATTTTCACGTGGTTTTTGGTGCGAATTCCGGGAATCATTTGTTACTTTGCACTCGATGAAGAGCAAATATTAGTATGGCATATTTCAACAGACATATAGACGAACATCTGCGCAAGTGGAAAGATGCCCCCAGACACAAACCTCTGTTGATACGTGGAGCACGTCAGGTAGGCAAGTCAACAGCTGTTAGAGAGTTGGGAAAGTCCTTCAAGTATTTCATCGAGATAAATCTTGAAAAGCAACCAACTCTTCGTGAGTTGTTTCCAGAGAATATCGATGTAAAGAAGACGTGTGAGAAACTGAGCGGTACGCTCGCTACCCCCATTATCCCTGGGGAGACTCTGCTCTTCATTGATGAAATCCAGACATCAAAGGAGGCAATCATGGCTTTACGCTACTTCAAAGAGGATTACCCCGAACTGCACGTCATAGCAGCAGGTTCGCTTCTGGAGTTTACGCTCGAAGAACTGCCTTCCTTTGCTGTAGGCAGAATACGATCACTCTACATGTACCCATTCTCGTTCGATGAATTCCTCATGGCTCAGGGGCTTGACCTTACCATTGATTTCAAGAAGAAGGCGAATCGTGATGAGCCTCTTCCCCAAAAGGCGCATACCGACCTCGTGGAACAATTGCGTTCCTTCTATCTTGTCGGAGGTATGCCAGCTGCTGTAACCGAATGGATAGAGACAAGGAGTTATCTTGAAGTAGCGCATGTTCACCATGATATTATCGACACCTATCAAGATGATTTCTCAAGATACAGGAAACGTGTGTCGCCAGTGATGCTACGTCAGGTGCTTCGTTCTGTAGCCCTGCAAGTTGGCAACAAGTTTGTATGTGCACAAGCCGTACCGGAAACCAAATCAACCTTCATCAAGGATGCTCTGCACCTGCTGTCTCTTGCAGGCTTGGTTCACCCCGTAGTACATACGGCGGCTAACGGTCTTCCCCTCGGAGCAGAAGAAAATGGCAGTTACACGAAGTACCTGTTTTTCGATTTGGGAGTCATGCAAACCATGCTCGACATTCCTGCAGCCGACATTCTGACTGCCAATGAAGTTGATTTCGTAAATAAAGGTGGAGCATCCGAAATGTTTGCCGGATTGGAAATGATAAAGTATAGCGATTGCTTCACGAAAGCAGAATCCCACTATTGGCAACGCCCGGAGAAGAAGAGCCAGGCAGAGGTTGACTACATCTGTGCTCATAGTGGAAAAGTCCTGCCAATCGAAGTAAAGGCAAGTACTCAGGGTGGTATGCAGAGCCTTTGGATATTCCTGCGCGAGCACAAACTATACAATGCAGTCCGTACTTCACTTGAAAATTTCGGTCAGTTCTATTATTATGACAAAGAAGCGGATGGCGTAGAACGTCATGTGGAAATCATACCTCTCTACGCACTAAGCAACTTGCAGGGAGTGCAACTTGTTAAGGCACCAGCAGAACAAAAGTGATTATACTACAACGACCATAAAGCTCAGCCTTCGGGTTGGGCTTTTTTGTTGCTCAATATTCTTATCGATACACAATAGATGTTCGGGATGACAGGTTTTTGGAACGTGTGTCGGCGCAGTTTGTGGGCTCCGAATCCATGTTGCAGGCCTCTAAAAACTTTTTACCGGCCTCTCGTGGGAGGCGTTTTGGGCAGGACTTTTCACCATTTTTAGGGAAAAGTTCGTCATGGATTGTCCAAACTCCAATAATTATTTATTACCTTTGCCTGTGGATTTAAGTATTTAGCAGACATGGGGTATGGAAAGTTCGCATAGCCAAATAGTATCACTCATTTGGAGCATAGCAGACGATGTGCTCCGCGATGTGTTCCTTCGCGGACAGTATCGCGACGTCATACTTCCTATGGTGGTGTTGCGCCGTCTTGATGCCCTTCTCGAACCAACCAAGGAAGAGGTAGAGGCGGAGATAAAGGACAATGGAGGCTTGGAAGGTCTTGATGAGGGTGTTCTGACCGACATTACGGGGCTTACCTACTTCAACACCTCGAAGTGGACCCTGAATCGCCTGAAGGCCCAGGCTACCGACCGTAACGATATGCTGTACAAAAATTTTGTAGAGTACCTGAACGGCTACAGTGAGAATGTCCGCGACGTACTCAAGAACTTCGAGTATTATAGCAAAGCCCGGAAACTGGCTGACAACGACCGCCTGCTTCCCATGATTGAGCGTATCACCGACCCTCGCATCAATCTTACCGACAAGGACGCGACCGACCCCGACGGCTTGCTCCTTCCCGCGCTTACCAATGTAGGAATGGGAACCATCTTTGAGGAACTGCTTCGTAGGTTCAATGAGGAGAACAACGAGGAGGCTGGCGAACACTTTACGCCTCGCGACGCCATTTCCCTCCTGGCCCACCTCATCTTCGAGCCGGTGAAGGACGACTTACCCAAAATCATTACCCTTTACGACCCTGCCTGTGGATCCGGTGGCATGTTGACGGAAGGACGCGAGTATCTCCTTGGCATTGGTGTGAGGAGTAGCGCCATCCAATTGTCGGGTACGGAGATAAACCCTGAGACCTACGCCATTTGCAAATCGGACCTCATCATCAAAGGGGTGGATCCAAGTGGCATGCACTTGGGCAATACCATCACCGACAACAACTTTGCCGACAAGTCGTTCGGCTACATGCTCACCAATCCTCCTTACGGTAAATCGTGGAAGACCGACAAGGAAAAGATATATCACGACAAGGCACTTCTCGACAGCCGCTTTGAACTCCCTCTGACAAATTTTGCAGGAGAGGAGGAGCTTTTGGACTGCACCCCCCGCACGTCGGACGGCCAGTTGCTGTTCGTGCTTGAGGAAGTGAACAAGATGAAGCCTCTCGAATATCAGCCACAGGGCTCGCGGGTGGCATCCATCCACAACGGATCGTCGTTGTTCACCGGCGATGCCGGCAGTGGCGAGAGCAACATTCGTCGCTACCTCGTTGAGAACGACTTGGTGGATGCCATCATCCAGTTGCCAAACAACATCTTCTACAACACCGGCATCAGTACCTACGTCTGGATTCTCACCAACAAGAAGGCCGATAATCGCAAGGGCAAGGTGCAACTCATCGACGCATCACAGGCGTTCGAGAAGCTCCGTAAGAACCAGGGCTCCCGCAACTGTACCATTACCGAACGGTATCGTGAGGCCATCCTGAAGGTGTATATGGACTTCGAGGAACAGGAGGCCGCCGATGGGCAGAAGGTCGCATCCAAGATATTCGACGGCGACGACTTCCGCTATTACAACGTCACCATCGAACGTCCACTGCGCCTAAAGAGTCAGTTCAATGCGCTCAAGATAGACGAAATGCTTTATGACAGCAGCGACCTCGAAATGAGCAAGTGGCTGCATCAGACCTACGGCGAGCGTGTCTTCTCTGGTTTGGACTCCGAGGTGACAGCCATCAAGGAGTATCTGAACGACAATGAGATGAAGATGACCGACAAGAAGTTGGCTAAACTTATATCGGTCAGGGCATGGGAAGACCGCCGTACCCTTCAGGATGCAGCCAAGGCCCTGATGAAGGCTATTGGCACGGATGTCTATATGGACTTCAACGTGTTCATGGAGAAGGTTGCGACTACAGCCAAAGCCCTGAAGCTCGATGTGAATGGTACAGCTCTCAATACAATCGCTCGTGCCATGTCTGTTACCGACCCAGAGGCTGCACCTGTCATCAAGAAGGAGCACAAGGCAAACAGCAAGGACATCGAGAAGCTGAAGTATGTCTATGGCATTGATGCCGAGACCATAGAAGATTACGGTTATACAAAATCGGGTAAAGGATATGTGGAGTATGAGACAGACAGCGACCTCAGGGATAGTGAGAAGATACCCGTGAAGGAGGACATCTACGAATACTTCCAGCGTGAGGTTCGTCCGTATGTTTCTGACGCATGGATCAACCTGCCACCTACCAAGATAGGCTGTGAGATTAGCTTCAACAAGTACTTCTACCGCCCAACACCGCTTCGCTCGTTAGAAGAGAATGAGGCCGACATCCTGGCACTCGACCGGCAGAGCCAGGGCTTCATCAAGTCACTCTTTGAACTGATGTAATGTATTGAATGATGGCACAGAATATAACCATATTGGATCCACAATATAAAGAATGGGTGAAGGGACTCTCTCTGCGTTACCGCAAGAGCCAGATAAAAGCCGCTGTGAAAGTGAACAGCGAAATGACACTTTTTTATTGGACTGTCGGTCGAGACATTGTTTCTATGCAAGTTGAGAGTAAATGGGGAAACAAACTTCTTGAAAATCTCAGTGCAGATATCAAAAAGGAAATGCCAGACGTGGAAGGTTTTTCTCCTACCAATCTTTTGTACATGAAAAACTTCTATCTCCTGTATTCTTCAATTGCTCCCCAAGTTGAAGAGCAATTGAATATAGGTAAGACAATTGCTCCCCAAGTTGGGGAGCAATTAGCAGTCAACTTATTTATTATACCTTGGGGACATCATAAACTGTTGATTGATAAGTTTAAGAAGATGCCCAAGAAGGCACTTTTTTATGCGCAAAAGACAATAGAAAACTGCTGGAGCCGTGAGATGTTGCTCAATTTCATCTCGACAGACCTCTACGAGAGAGAAGGCAAAGCTCTGACTAACTTCAATGCGACCCTGCCTGCACCAATGAGCGACCTTGCCCGCGAGATTACCAAAGACCCATATAGCTTTGCCTTCGCTGGTGTTCGTGGACGTTACAACGAGAAACTTCTAAAGGAAACTCTGCTGAGGAACATCACGGAATTTCTCGTGGAACTCGGTACCGGCTTTGCGTATGTGGGTAAGGAATACCGTCTGCCAATCGGCACAAAGGAGAAATTCGTGGACTTGCTTTTCTTCCAAATTCCGCTCAACTGCTACGTCGTCATAGAGGTGAAGATTGGTGAGTTCGACTCTCCTGATGTTGGTCAGTTGGGAACATACGTCGTAGCATGCAACCACCAATTGAAGTTGCCACATCATAATCCGACAATAGGATTGCTGATATGCAAGAATAAGGATAACCTTTTGGCGCAGTATGCTCTCGAATCGAGCAACCAACCTATTGGCATTTCAGAGTATGAACTGGAAAAATTGTATCCAACAACTGTTGAGGGCATGATTCCAAGCATTGAGGAGATTGAGGATAAACTGAACGACAGACTGTCGGAGACAATTGAATAGTGGTGATGACGATGGAGAGGTACAACGAATATAAGGATAGTGGCGTACAGTGGCTTGGGGAGATACCGAGGCATTGGGAAATCGTTGCATTGAAGCGAATATCACAAATTTGTTCCGGTTCAACTCCGAGCTCCTCTGTTGAAAGATATTGGAACGGCAACATTAAATGGATAACACCAGCAGATTTCAAAACAGAAACCAAGTTTGTAAATGGTGGATGTAGAACTATTACAGAAGAAGGTGCGTCTTCTTGCTCTACAGAACTTATACCTAAAGGTAGTATCGTCTTTTCAAAGAGAGCCCCTGTAGGACAAGTATCAATAATAACTTCTGATTTATGTGTTAATCAAGGATGCCTTGCTTGTATTCCATTTTCTTTAATCAATGGGACTTATCTCTACTACCTACTTTCATCGTATAAGAATGAATTCGAGTCCATCAGCGGAGGTACAACATTTAAGGAAATATCTTTGAAAGATTTTTCTTCCTTTAAAGTTGCACTTCCTTCTCTAATAGAGCAACAAGCCATAGCCACTTACCTTGACACTGCAACAGCCAAGATAGACGAAGCCATAGCCCAACAGCAGAAGATGATAGACTTGCTGAACGAACGTAAGCAAATCATCATCAACAATGCCGTCACCAAAGGTCTCAATCCCGACGTGCCGATGAAAGATAGTGGCGTGGATTGGATTGGTGAGATACCTGAGCATTGGGAGGTAAGTAAATATAAATTTCATGGTACTATTAAAAGTGGCGATGGAATAAAAAATGAAGATATCAAAGAGTTTGGGGATTATCAGGTCTGGGGTGGTAATGGCCTCATTGGCTATCATTTTACACACAATGTGCAAAATAGCGCTATTGTAATAGGACGAGTTGGTGCTTTATGTGGTAATGTAAGATATGTTGATAATCCAACTTTTGTAACAGATAATGCTCTGATTTTTAGTATCCGTTCAAATATAAATCATAGTTTCTTGTTGTATTCCATGACTGCGGCTGACTTTAATAAACTTAATGTAAGTAGTGCTCAACCATTGATAACAGGTACCAAAGTAAAGAATGTAAGTTTTGCCCTGCCACCGATTAATGAGCAGAAAGTCATAGTCGAATCTATTCAAACTTCATTATATAATGTCAATAATGCTATAAAAGCAGCAGAGAAACAAATCTCCCTCCTCCAAGAGCGTAAGCAGATAATCATAAACGACGTAGTAACAGGCAAAGTCAAAGTGATATGATAGTAAGCAAGACAAACGAACAGGCTTTTGAAGCTCTGATAGAGAAGGCTCTCGTGGGTAGTACCATCGAGGAGCGCAATATCCCCAAAGCGAACTGGGCAAAGGCGGCTGACGCACAAACACCTACGGCCGAGCAATACTACTGGGGCATACCGAGTGACTTCAACAAGAAGGTTGCTCTGGACCAGCGTCGCCTATGGTCGTTCCTCCATGCCACACAGCAGGAGGAACTGGACAAGTACGTCGGCAAAGACCTCAAGGCAGACATCGAGAAGCAGATAGATGCAGATGTCAAGACCTTCGGTGTCATACAGTTGCTAAGGAAGGGAGTGGAAGTGAATAATGTCAAGCTCACGTTGTTCTACCCCAAACCATCAGCGGCCGACAGTGGGCAGTCGAAGAAGGATTATGCTAATAACCAGTTCTCCGTGACCCGACAGCAAACTTTCTCCATCCAGCATCCCGACTACGAGATAGACATGGTGCTGTATGTGAACGGTCTGCCTATATTCACCTTCGAGCTGAAAAACCCTTGGACGCATCAGACGGCAAAATACAATGGTCAGAAGCAGTACAGGTCCGTGGAGCGTAACCCCAAGGAACCGCTGCTGAACTATGGACGATGCCTCGCCCACTTCACTGTTGACAAGGACGAGGCCTTCTTTACTACTCGTCTGAACCTCGACAAGACCTTCTTCATGCCGTTCAACAAGGGGCTGGCGAATGGTCAGGGGGCTGGTAATCCTGTGAATACTGATGGTGGTTACAAAACATCCTACCTGTGGGAGCAGATTCTACAGAAGGACACCGTGGCCGACATCATCATGAACTATGTGCTGTTCGACTATGACGAGGCAAAGACCCAGAAGAAGGTGCCCCACATAATGAAGAACGCCAAGAAACTGATATTCCCGCGCTTCCACCAACTCGACGTTGTGACCAAGCTCGTGGCCGATGTGGCGGACAAGGGTGTTGGCCGGACGTATCTCATTGAGCATTCGGCCGGTTCGGGCAAGTCCAACTCCCTCACATGGCTGGCGTTCGAGCTCATCAAGGTTTGCCCTGACTCCATGGATGCTGTCCGAGCCAGGGCTCTCGATGCGCCTCTCTACAACTCCGTTGTCGTTGTTACCGACCGCCGGCTCCTCGACAGGCAGATTACCGACAACATCAGGGCTTTCGGCCAGAGCGACAAGATTGTTGCTCATGCCGACTCGGCGAAGGACCTGAAGGAGGCCATTGAGAACAACAAGCGCATTATCATTACCACAATCCAGAAGTTCCCATTCATCTGTGATGCCATCGCAGACGTTTCGGACCATAATTTTGCGGTCATCATCGACGAGGCACACAGTAGCCAGTCGGGTATTGCAGCCGATAAGCTGAACGCCACGATGCAGAAGGATGCCGACCAGGGAGGAGGAGATACCGACGAACTGTTGGAAAAGTTGATGAAGGACCGCAAGATGAGCAGTAACTGCTCGTATTTCGCTTTCACGGCTACGCCAAGGAAGGAAACTCTCGAACGTTTTGGCACTGAGGATGCGGAAGGTAGGTTCCATCCGTTCCACCTCTACAGCATGAAGCAAGCCATCGAGGAGCAGTTTATTCTCGATGTGCTTACCAACTATACGACCTACAAGAGTTACTACGAGCTGAAAAAGAGTATCGAGGGAAACCCTGAGTACAACAATGACCGGGCACAGAAGTTGCTCCGTAGGGTCGTGGAAAAAGACCTAAGGACCATTGAGGCGAAGGCTGACGTGATGCTTACCCACTTCGACGCCAAGATATACCGCAACCATAAGCTGAAAGGAAAAGCAAAGGCTATGGTTGTGACGAAGGACATTGAGTGTGCCATACTCTATTACGATGCGTTGCGAAGGATATGCGCCGACAGGAGAATGCCATTCAAGATACTCATTGCATTCTCGGGCGAGAAACAGCTAACGGCGGGTGCAGGCATCGGCGCTAAGGTCGCAGATGGCGGCCTGGAGGATGCCTACGCCATGGCTGCCGAGCCAATGGGGGCATACGGAAAGGTTTATACCGAGGCTGGCCTGAACGGATTCCCCGAGACAATGACGGCGGAGAACTTTGACTCCGACGACTACCGCATGCTCGTAGTGGCGAATAAGTATCTGACAGGCTTCGACCAACCCAAGTTGTGCGCCATGTATATCGACAAGCCTCTGGACGGCGTGTTGGCGGTACAAGCTCTCTCACGGCTGAATCGTGCCGCACCCGACCTTGGCAAACTGTCGGAGGACTTGTTCGTACTCGACTTTTACAACACGATTGAGCATATAAAGGAGGCGTTCGACCCATTCTACACGGCAACGACGCTCGCCGAGGCTACCGATGTCAACATCCTGCACCAGATCAAAAACACCTTGTTGTCGTTCGGAGTGTTCGATATGAACGAGGTGAATGCCTTCATGGACCTATACATACACGGAGAGGAGGCTGACAAGTGGGCTCCAATCCTTGATGCCTGTGCCGAACGCTTCAACACGGAAATCGACTGGGAAGAGAACGGCAAGGCCGACTTTAAGATGAAGTGTAAGCAGTTCGTCCGGGTTTATTCACGGGTAGCGGCTATCATGGAGTTTGAAGTGCTGGATTGGGAAAAGCTGTTCTGGTTCCTCCGCCACCTCATACCATCCTTGCATATCGACAAGCCGGGAGATGATCTCAGGGACCTCCTCGACTCTGTCGATCTGAACACATACGGACTCCGACGCACCTCGCTGAATGAGACGATAACGCTCGATGAGGGCGAGTCGGTCATCGACCCGAACAAGCCTGTCATGGTGAATGCAGGTGGCGGCGATGAACCAACTGATCCTCTCGACCAAATTCTTGCAGAGTTCAACGAGCGTTGGTTCAAGGGTTGGGACGCTACACCTGATGACCAGAAGGCAAAGATGATAGGCGTGGCAAAGGCTGTGGCAGCCGACGAGGACTACCAGACTCTCGTTGTAGGCAATCCAGACCAACAGGCAGTAGAGACGGTTATGAATGGTATCGTGGACCGCATCATGAGAAGGCAGCGCAAGGGCGACATGTCGCTCTACAAGGAATATCAGCAGAACGAAAGCTTCAGGCGTAACTTCATTGAGGTCATTGACCGTATGCTTGGCAACTTGGAATATATCAGGTGATTTTTTCATCGAATTCACGTTAGGATAGGAAGACTGACTCCTGAAAACAGCGACTGGGCGCTCGGCTACGGCTATCAGGTGTGGCGTTGCCGTCACAATGCTTACCGTGCCGACGGTGCCAACGGACAGTACATCATCGTCATCCCCGAGAAGGATGCCGTAGTGGTCAATACCGCCGACCTACGCGACATGCAGGCCGAACTCAACCTGGTGTGGAACCATATCCTCCCCGCACTGAGGTAGGTGCCCGGAGGCAGCTCTACCTACACAAATGGCAGCAAAACGCTCGGTAGCCCTTCGACCGGCTTACATGCCACATGCGCGTTCCATCTCGATTTGCGCGATGGCTACGTTGAGCAGTGCCTCATAATAAGCCTGATAGGAATTCTGGTAGGTGCGTCGGGCCTCGATCACCTCTATCAGGCGTGTCTCGCCCTGGGTATAGGCAAAGGTGCGGTTGCGCAGGATGGTAGTGGCATGGTGCAACGACTCATCGGTCAGTTGTCGTGCAATGGTCAGGGCTGTGTGGTAACTGTTGTAGGCTTGTGTCACCTCCGTTCGGATTTGTTGTCTGGTGGCCTCAAGGTCGGCTTCGCGTTGCCGCATCTCCCATTGGGCGGCTTTGACCTCTCCTCGGTTCATGCTTGAGAATTTCAATGGGAAGGAAACACCTACCGACACACTGTTGTGGGCAGGAGCGGGTGCTATCTCGTTTTTCACGATAGTGTTGTGGGCATACCCTATGCTGAGTTCCATTTCCATGGCTCTGTTGGCACTGATGAGTCTCAGGTTTTTCTCGCTGAGTGTCTTGGCACGCACAGCCATCAGCAGGTCGGCCCTGTTTTGTTCGGCATCGGCTAACAGGCGGTCGAGAAGGTAGGTTTGTGGGGAAAGCGTGAGTGAGTCGGTCAGCGCGACAAGGCTGTCAGGACAGGTTCCCCCCATCAGCAAGAGCAATTCGGCCGTTGCGTTTTGCAGGTTGGTCTCTTCCTGCAGGCAGGTGTTCCGAATGGCTTGAGCCTCCAGTTTCGATTGCAGGGCATCGGTTTCCGACACGTCGCCCACTGCAAGCCTGATGCTGTCGGCGGCAGCCAGGCTGGTCGTGAGTTCGCACATGGTTCTCAGCACTGCGACATAGTGTTTTTGGTATAACGCCTTGTGGTAACAGATGGCGGCATCGGCTTTCAGGTTGCGGAAATATTCGGCTACGGAAGCCTCGGCAAGTGCCTTTTCGGCTTGGGCAGACCTGATGCGGGCTTTCCTGACGTTGCCCAACGAGAAGTTGTAGGAAAGCTCGCTTTCGAAACTCTTGCCCATTTGCATCGTCCGATCCTCGTTGTCGGCGTAGGAGAACGAAAGTTCGGGGTCGTTGAAGACCTTTGCTGCTTGTACGTTTGCCGTTGCGATGTCGATGTCGTATTGTCGTGCTACAAGGCCAATGTTGTTTTCCTTGACTTGTTGCATGAATGAGGAGAAATCGAGGTCTTGTGCCGATGCAACTGATGCAGCCCAAAGGGAAAGGATGATGATCTTATGCTTTTTCATTGTTTGTGATGATTCTTTTTTCCATGATGTAGTACATGGCTGGTAAGACATAGAGCGAGATGATGGTGGAACAGAGCAGGCCATACACGATGACTGTCGCCAAAGGACGTTGCACGTCGGAACCGATGCCGGTGGATAGGGAGGCGGGCAGCAGCCCGAGGATGGCGACACTGGCAGTCATCAGAATCGGACGCAACCGATGGTTGGCTCCGTCGCGTACGGCTTCGGTCAGTGGCACGCCTTGCTTGCGCAGGTTGTTGATGTGCGAAATCATGATGACGCCATTGTTGATGGTCAGGCCGAAAAGGGCGATGAAGCCGACGGCCGAGGACACATTGAACGACATGCCACGCAGGTTGAGGGCAAGCAGGCCTCCAAGCAGCGACAACGGCAACATGGCGATGAGCAAGCCGGCTTGGCGGAACTTGCCGAAAGCGCCGACCAGAAGCAGGAACATGAGTGCCAGGGTGAACGGTATGACGATGGCAAGACGCATGTAGGCACGGTTTTGGTTCTCGAAATGACCGTCCCAGCGTATCTGATACAAGGTGTGGTCGTAGGTCACGTGTCTTTGTATCTGTTCGTTGGCCTCGGCGAGAAACGAGCTCAGGTCGCGTCCGCCCCGCAGGTTCATCCGAATGGTGAGATGGCGGCGATTCATCTCGCGTGAGATGGTGCTCATGCCAACGGTGGATTTGATGTCGGCAACAGTCGATAATGGTATTTTCCCATACGATTCCGATGTCAGCATGAGTGCCCCGATTTTCTCGGGAGTGTTGCGCGACGATTCGCTGAACCGGCAGGTCACGTCATATACCTTCCCATCGATAAAGATTTGGGATACGGCCTTGCCTCCGATGGCGACTTCAATCAGTTCGGCCACATCGGCCACGTTCAGCCCATATTGGGCTATCTTGTCGCGGTTGGCGATAATCTGGAGTTGTGGCAGTGGCGGCTCCTCGTCGATGACCACATCGGTGGCACCATCCAATTGTCGGATGATGTCGGCAATGTCGCCGGCAATGCGCCGGAGCTCGTGTTGGTCTTCGCCATACACCTTGGCCGCCAGGTCGCTGTGCGAACCGGCAATCTGGTCCATCACCATGTCGATGATGGGTTGGGAGAAGCCAACGGTATATCCAGGCATTTGTTTGAGGACAGCCTCCATGTCGGCAATCAGGTCGGCTTTGGTGCGACCGTGCCTCCATGTGTTGTAGGGTTTTAATCCGATGCTGCACTCGATGTGTGAAGGGGTGAAAGCCTCGGTGCCCTCGTCGTCGTGTCCCACTTGCGTCATCACGTAGGTCACCTCTTCGAATTGCTTGAGGGTCTTGCGCAACTCGCCGGCCATTTCAGCCGACTTGTCGAGCGAGATGCCCGGAGGTGTCTGGACCTGAAGCCATATTCCTCCTTCATCGAGAGCAGGCAGGAAGTCCTTTCCCACAGTAATGCCCAGTATGCACACCAGTAGCAACACTATGCCGACTGGCAGGAACACCTTTCGGGGATGTGACAGGATGCGGGTGGTATGTGTCAGGTAATGTGTGTTGAGCCAGCTCATCCACCGATTGTGATACACTTTCTGCGGTTTCCGATAGATGACATGGGCCAATCCGGGGATGAGCAGCAGTGCAACGGCGAGCGCACCCAACAGCGCGTAGCCAACGGTGAACGCCATGGGCGTGAAGAGTTTCTTCTCGATACGTTCGAAGGCAAACAACGGCAGATAGGCCACAATGATGATGATGAGTGAGAAGAAGATGGGTCTGGCCACTTCCATGGCACGCTTTGTGGTGTCGCGCTCGCTGAGCGGTGCGCAGGGATTGCTCTCCCGCTTCTTCAGGATGGTCTCGGCCATGACGATGGCGCCATCCACCAGGATACCGAAATCGATGGCACCTAACGAGAGCAGGTTGGCAGGAACTCCGGTGAAGAGCATGAGGATGAACGCGATGAGCAGCGATATGGGGATGGTAATGGCTACGATGAGGGCGCTGCGAGGATTGCGCAGGAATAGCAGCAAGACGATGATGACCAGTGTCATGCCGAACAGCAAGGTATGCGAAACGGTGTGCAGCGTGGTATCGACCAGATGGGTGCGGTCGAGGACGGTTTTGATGCGCACTCCCTTGGGTAGTGTCTCGCGGTTGAGTTCATCGACAGCCGCATGGACTTCTTTCAGCACTGCCGATGGATTTTGGTATCGCAACATCTGCACGATGCCCTCCACGCCGTCCTTCATGTCCAGTTCGTCATCGATATAGCCCAACACGCCTTTCCGTTCCAGGCTGCCGTGTTTGAGTGTACCGAGGTCGCTTAAATATACAGGTGCCCCATTGACGGTCTTGACCACGATGTTGCCCATATCCTTGAGGTCGCGGATTAGTCCGATGCCTCTTACCACATAACTTTGGTCGCCCCGCTGGATGGTGCTTCCGCCAGCGTTGGAGTTGTTCATCTCGATGGATTCGGTGACTTGTGCAAGCGAAATGTTGAACTTTTCGAGTTTCTGTGGGTCGATCTCTACTTGGAACTGGGTGGTGATGCCCCCATAGTTGGACACATCGGCCACGCCGGTGATTTGACGCAGTCGGGGAATGATGACCCATTTGTTCAGGTCGGTGAGCTCGCGTAGGGAGTGGGTATGGCTTGTCACCACATAGCGGAAGATCTCACCGGTGGGTGATGTCAGTGGGTTGAGTTCTGGCATGGCGTTGTAGGGGAGTTCCACGGCGTTGATGCGTTCGGTCACCCGCTGTCGTGCCCAGTAATCGTCGGTTCCATCCTCAAACACCAACACGATGGTCGAAAGGCCGAACGTGTTCTTGCTACGCATCGTGTGGAGCGAGGGAATCCCATTGAGGCCGCGTTCGAGTGGTATGGTGATTTGCTGCTCCATTTCTTCGGCTGCCAGGCCAGGCACTTGTGTCACCACTTGTACGGTTACATCGGCAATGTCGGGATAGGCGTCGATGGGAAGTTGGTGCCAAGCATAAATGCCGGCCACGGAAACGATGGCAAAGACCGTGGCCACCAGTTTCCATTTCCGGAGGATGAGTTGTATGAACTGTTCCATGGCCGTCAGTTTAATAAGATTCCACCTTCCGTGATGATGATTTCACCGGGTTGCAAACCTGTGATGACGTGTATCGCCCCATCCTCTCCACTTTCAATCCTGACGGGCCGACGTTCATACGTGTTCTTGCTCTTTTGGACGAACACCGATGTCTCGTCGCCGTTTTGGAGCAGTGCGTTGGCGGGTATCACAATGGCGTTGTTGGCATCGCTTTCGAAATGTACCGAGGCGAACATGCCGGGTTTTAGATTGCGCTGCTTGTTGTCGCATTCTATCAATACTTCTACCGAGCGGTTTTCCTCGTCCATGATTTCACCGATGTAATGGATATTTCCGGTGATGGTGCTGTCGGGTTGCGATTCGGTGTATATCCTTACGTGGTTTCCCGGCTTGATGCCTCCAAGGTAACGCTCCTTGACGAGAGCGACCACCCAGACGGAGGAAAGGTCGGCTACGGTGACGAGAGATGCCTCGTCGGCCCGGACGTATTTCCCGATGGTGATGTCGCATTTCACCACTTCGCCTGCGATGGGCGAGCGGACATCGAGTGCTTGCCCTACGGTGAGTGTTTGGGTATCGACATTGAATAGTTGCATTGCGGCATCGGCCTGATGTGACTCTGCCTCGGCATTGAGCATTTCGGTCTTGGCTTCCTCGACATCGCGTTGGGAGGCGATGCCTGTGTCGTAGAGTTTTGTCTTCCGATTGTAGTCCTGAACAGCGAGCTCATAATTCTGTCTGGCTTGCAGGCAGTTTTTTGTGGCATCGTGGAAACTTTGTGAATGAAGGCGGAAAACAGAGTGTCCGGATTCTATTTTCTGTCCCAAACGGACGGATGAGCCCACCACGCGCCCGTCGAAAGGTGGTGCTATCTCTGCCAGTTTGCCTGTGATGGCGCGCACGGTGCCTACCGTTCGGAATTCCGTGAGGAAATTGTGTCGCCGGACGGTGTCGGTCTGTATCTTGCTGCCGATAGGCGAGCTGTCGTTTACTACATAAGTGTTGTCGTGGACGGTCAGTCCGTCAGTTCCCTCTTGCCTTGTGTTGTCGTGGCACGACATGAGGCAAAGGCATGTCAGTGTCCATATTGTTTTGTTCATTGTAAGCTCCCTTTTTGTCGTTGAATACTTGCACATGCCCCTATTGTTGAGATACGTGGGGGACGTGTCGAATCATCACTTCGGTGTGACAGTTGCGCGAATGGATATATGGCCAACACGCAACATACGTCGTTTGTGTCCCCACCCGTGTTGGCCACTCTGTGGTTTGCTGACGCGGGTTAGGAAAACAGGTGTTCACACTGTGGAGGAGCTCGTGATTGTAGTGCCGGAATATGTCCATTCGACATTTGCTGATTGGGCAAAGGCAAAGGGAGGTTTTCCAGCAGGGAGAAGGGTGTGAGGTCGATGGCACAGACAACGGCACCTACCGATACGTAGTTGGACAGTTGCTTGATGAGCCCGATAGACGAGGCGGAGTGTCCGCCATCGGCGGTGGTGGTGTGTCCCGCCCAAAGCACATGTGAGTGGACAATCTTTTGTCCATTGACGATGTGCATGTGGGGGAAGAAGGTGATGTTGACATAATACGCCACGAACAAGACCAGCATCAGCCTTGCCATCCATTGTCGTGTGTCGTTGTCTCTTTGTTTCAACCTTTGATGTTTTCGACGGCAAAAATAATGTTTTTTTCTTGTTTGGTTATGGCTTCCCAAATTTTTTTGCTTTTGTTCCCATCAGGGAAAAGACGGGATCTTTGGGAAACATAAGCCTACACGACCCATTTGTGGGTCGTATAGGCTATTATCGCTTGGCCAGGGGGAAATGTAGGTCGCAGAAGTCCATGAAACGCTCCCAATCGTAGTCGGTGACATCGTGGATGCCTGCACGGATGTGATAACCGGCATCGTGCATGATGGGTTGGTGCAGTCCGGGCCATTCGGTAGTGTTGAGCCCGGTCATGCCATAGAGCCGATACACAGGCTCGGCATAGGATGTGGCAAGGAACTCGCCTTTTTGGTCGGCCCAGTTGTCCTCGGCGGCACTGGCCACATAAACGTGGCGTGGGGCAATGAGCGCGATGAGCTCGTGCTGGTCGAAGGGCATGGCCGCTTCGTTGCCGGCATAGAACGAGTACATGGGGCAGAACCACCAGGGGAAGGAACGGGTGATGACACCGATGTTCTCACCATAGACACGTTTGGCCAACGCCGCTCCCGAACAACCTGAACAGTTGCTGATGACCACGCGGAAACGCGGATCCTGCGCACCGGCCCACAGAGCGGCCTTGCCCTGACGCGAGTGTCCCATGATGGCTATGCGGTCGAGGTCGGCCCAGTCTTGTGTGTAGAGGTAATCGACCAACCGGCTGGAGCCCCAGGCCCATGCGCCGATGGCACGCCAGGCATCGGAGCGGGTGTCGTTGAGTGCGTGGTCGGGGAAGAGGGCACACACGCTGTGGTCGAGCATCTCCTTGCCATTGGCGTCGGGATAGATGTCGTGGTAGCACATGGTGATGACGGCATATCCGCGGTCGATAATCTTGTCGTAGGCCCAGCGGTTCATCTGGCATCCTCGTTTCCAGTCGGGGTCGTCGGGCTTTTTCACCAAGCGGAATCCCGGGCTGTACACGATGGTCGTGTCGGTGAGGGTGCTGTGGTTGCCCTTGAAGTTGTAGGCCACGAACACCGGCACTCGTCCGTTGCGTTGGTTGGGCACAAGGGTCATGGCGATGGTCTCAAGTGTGGTGCCGGCACCCGAGAAGGTGATGCGTATTTGCCGGAGGGTGGCCTTGCCGTTGAGGGCGTGGGTGTTTTCTGTGAGGGTCTTGTAGCTCACGTTGACCTTGTCGTGGCGGGTACGTCCGTATTCCTGCGAAAGAAAGTACTCCAGAATTTCAGGGCGGCGCTTGGTCTCCCATTCTTGGGGTGAGGTGACGATGGTGCCATCGTTACATTCCAGAAGGTTGGGAAGGACAAACGAGGGAACACGAGTCTCGTCGTAATTGACGTTGTTTTGTGCGAACATGTTGCAAGTCCAGGCAACAAGAATGAGGGTAAGGAATTTTTTCATCAGAATCTTATTTGAAAGTTATACTGTGCGGTTATGATTGATTTTCTGTATGGGTTGATGAGGCGGAGGCATGTCCCATCGTGCGCCTTTTGTTGTGGAAGAACACCACGACCGATGCTATGGCCACCAGAAGTCCGCCTGCGATGGATGTGGGCTTGATAGGCTCGTCGAGTATCAGGAATCCAAGTAGCAGGCTGAAGATGATGCCGATATAATTGTAGATGCTTACTTCGGAGGCTGGGGCAAGGCGGTAGGAATAGGTGATGAAGACTTGTCCGAGCGACCCGAAGAGGCCGATGAGCAGGAGCAGGGCCAGTTGGCGCAGGTCGGGCACGACGAAGTTGCCCACCATGAAAGGTATGGATGCGATGGCACTGAAGGTGGAGAAGTGCATGATGATGGTCAACGCATCGACCTTGTTCTTGGAATAGGCAAGGGTGGTGTATGCCACGCCCGAGAAAACCGCCGACAGGAATGCCGAAAGCAAGGGTAGGGGATTGGACTCAAAACTGGGGCGAAACACAATGAAAGCCCCGGCCAAGGACAGGCAGAGGGCGGGAATCTGGATTCCCGACAGTCTCTCGCCCATGAAGATTACGGCCAGCAGGGTGACGCAGATGGGGCACAGCTTGTTGAGGATGGTGACATCGCCTTGTGGAGCATGGCTGGAGGCGTAGAACAAGGTGATGAGGCCTAAGAAGCCAAAGAGCGACCGCACGAACAGAAGCGGCTGGTGGCGTGGCAATCCGAACAGGGAACCCCGACGATGGCGGATGAGGATGAACGCCACTACCAACACAAAGGAGTTGCGCACGAACACCTGCTCCATGGTGGGTATTTCGTGGGTGAGACGGATGACTACCTGCATGGCTGAGAATGACAGCGCGGACAGTATCATCAGCAATATGCCTTTTTGTACTTGGTTCATCGATGTTCAATAATGGAGTTTGACTCGTGCTTTTGATGTGGATGTCCTTATCATAACAATGGCATGAGTAAATCCACTGCAAGTTTACAAACTTTTGGGCAGTCGGCAAAGCTTTCCCTCCCAAAATGTTCGATGTGTTGAGGTGTGGAGGGCTGCTGTAAGGGTGATTTACTGGGCTCAAAAAAAAATTTGTGCTCTCTCGTAGGCAAACTACTGGGCTCTAAGAAGCTGTTTTGAGGTGCAGAAAGAAAATAATGAGATTGACGCTAAGAAAAGCACAAAAGATCTTGTGTAATTTATTGGAATTGTGTAATTTTGAAGCAAGAATTGAACATTTTGTTTCAATGTTTTGAACATTTAGTAGCAAAGAACTGAACATTTTGCAATCAATAGTCTGACAAATTACATACTTAGAAGCTGTTTTGAAATCATTGAAAAAATTTGTTAAGCATGATCTGGGTGAAGGC
>JAUNNV010000111.1 GCA_030531335.1 Bacteroidales bacterium | reverse complement strand
TCGACTCTCTCTGTCCTAAACAAATTCGTCGGACTCACGTTATTTAGTTTTTTTCGGTTGTCTCACTATCTGTTATCTGCGCCCCACATCATCTTGTTGCGTAGCGTTTCGAAAAACTCATGATGGGGACGTTTCACCAATTTCACATCGTATGGGGCACGCCGCACACACAGTGTCACTCCTTGGTGTATGCTCTCGCTCCGTCCATCTACCGAAAGCAGGAAATTGCGCGACCTACTTTCCACCTCCAGTCGGATGGTCTGGTCGTCGGTGATGACAATCGGACGCATGTTGAGGCTGTGTGGTGCTACAGGCGACACACAGAATGTGTGGCTGCTTGGCGACAAAATAGGTCCGCCGACACTGAGCGAATAGGCGGTAGAACCTGTCGGGGTGGCGATAATCAAGCCGTCGGCCCGATAATTGGTCAAGAATTCCCCATCGATGCTGGTACGAATGGATATCATAGAGGAAGAATCGTGTTTCAGCACCGCCACTTCATTCAGTCCGAAAGGCGACCCACTCAGTGTTCCCTCACTGAGGCTCACTTGCAACACACTGCGGTTCTCCACCGTGTATTCTCCCCGAAAAATGCCACGCATCGTAACTTCCAGATTGTCTGGTGAAATGTCGGCCAGAAATCCCAATCTCCCTGTATTGATGCCTAAAATCGGAATGTTCTTATTCCCAACCCACTGGGCCGTGTCCAGGAAAGTACCGTCGCCTCCCACACTCAGTGCCATATCGGCAGTGAATGTCTTGTCAGCAAACACCTGCTCGGAACGTCCGCTGATTTTTACTGTCCGCTTCAGGAACTCATAGAAATCCTGCCTGATTATAAACTCAGTTCCTTGGCTGGACAACACATCCAACAAGCGTTGCATGTATTTTGCCTTATGTTCCAAGAAACAATTTCCAAATATTGCAAATTTCATGTTCTATGAGTTCAAGGATTGCTTTTTTGTCGTATCTTTGCGACTGCAAATATAGTTTTAAAATTTTAGAATGACAAGACTAAGTGTAAATATTAACAAGATCGCCACCCTGCGCAACTCGCGTGGAGGGAACAACCCCGATGTACTACATGTGACCCGGGATTGTGAATCATTTGGCGCAGATGGAATTACCGTGCATCCTCGCCCCGACGAACGTCACATTCGTCGCAACGATGTAATAAAAATACGTTCGCTTATCCATGTAGAATTCAATGTTGAGGGCAATCCCACCAATGAGTTCATGAATCTGGTGAAAATCGTTCGTCCGGAGCAGGTCACTATGGTGCCCGATGCACATGACCAAATCACCTCGAATGCTGGTTGGGACACGAAAGAACATTTCAATTTTCTTTCCGAGCGGGTAGATTCACTACATGCCTCAGGCATACGGTCTTCCATTTTTGTAGGCACGGATCTTGAGATGATAGAATATGCCGCGAAGACAGGTACCGACCGTGTAGAACTTTACACTGAACCCTACGCCTCGGCTTTTGCCAAAAATCCAGATGAGGCAGTCGCTCCGTTTGTCGAGGCCGCCCAACTGGCACGCAAGTTGGGAGTGGCAGTCAACGCTGGTCACGACCTGAATCTCGACAATTTGCGGTTTTTCCATGAGCACATTCCTTGGCTCAAGGAAGTGTCCATAGGTCACGCTCTTATTTGCGATGCACTCTATTTGGGACTGGAGGAAACAATACGACGCTATAAGGCTTGTCTGAATTAGAGAGGAGGAGGGATATGGCATACGAAATACGCAATATCGAATTGTGGCCTGATGGCGACTTGAAAATAGAGTGGGTACGTAGTCACATGCCTGTGCTGCGCGCCTTGGAGAGTGATTTTGCCACGAACAAGCCCTTCGCAGGACTTCGCATCGCCTTGTCCATCCATCTCGAAGCCAAGACAGCCTATTTATGCAAGGTGTTGGCGGCTGGTGGAGCCCAGATGTATGTCACGGGGAGCAATCCGCTTTCCACACAAGACGACATAGCCGCCTCCTTAGTTCACGACGGCCTGAATGTCTTCGCATGGTACGGTGCCACCGCCGATGAATACGAACACCATTGTCGCCAAGTAGTCGAGGTGGCTCCACACATCATCATCGATGATGGTGGCGACCTTGTCTCGCTCATTCACAATTCCTATCCAGAACTTCTCGACAATGTGATTGGAGGATGCGAGGAAACCACCACAGGTATTCTCCGCTTGCTTGCCATGGACCAGAATCACCAGCTTCGATTCCCCATGATGCTGGTCAACGATGCCGACTGCAAGCACCTCTTCGACAATCGTTACGGAACCGGACAAAGTGTATGGAACGGCATAAACCGCACCACCAACCTCATTGTGGCCGGAAAGACCGTTGTCGTGGCAGGCTACGGATGGTGTGGCAAGGGCGTTGCCATGCGTGCCAAAGGGTTGGGAGCCAAGGTCGTGGTAACCGAGATAAACCCCATCAAGGCCATGGAAGCAGTCATGGATGGCTTTGAGGTGACCACCATGAACGATGCCGCCGCCAAAGGCGACATGTTCATTACCGTAACCGGATGCAACGAAGTCATCACCGAGCCAGATTTCCTTCGGATGAAAGACGGTGCCATTTGTTGCAATGCCGGACATTTCGATGTGGAGGTGGACGTTGCCGCCCTACGTCGCATGGCGGTAGCTGAAATGCCGGCACGGCACAACATCACAGCCTTTAAGCTTAAGAATGGACATACTATTTACCTGCTTGCCGAGGGACGGCTTGTGAATCTTGCTGCCGGCGACGGCCATCCTGCCGAAATCATGGACCTGTCGTTTGCCATCCAAGCCATGAGTGCCAAGTACCTTGTGGAGCATCGGGATGAGTTTCCACGCCAACCAGGACAAATGACCATCGACATACCACCTGAAATAGACCAGCTTGTGGCTCGTCTGAAACTCTCCGATTGGGGCATACAAATCGACAAGCTCACCCCTGTCCAACAACAATATCTTTACGGCTGATTATTTGCCATTTTACCATTTACCATCTGTGTTCGATCTACGACATGGAATGGTAAATGGTAAATGGAAAGCCGTCATTGTTCCTCGAAGTCTATCCACACCTTCATGGGGCCAGCCTCTCGATTGTCCCAGCTGTAGTAGGGAATCAGTTGAAGAGTTCCCACATCGGTCGTGGTCGATATTTTCACGATGCCGCCCAGCAACGAGGCATCAAAGGCATCGGCGAATGAGCTTGATGGGCTCAAGTGAGCCTTCTCGTAAGTATCTACGTTGTCAATCTGTTCCATGCAATAAACCAATGGCCCACGTTGGATGGCTCTCTTACCCTCATCGGCTTTCACACGCTCATCGGCAGCCACCATCTCCACTGGCATAGACATGGATAGTGTGACTTCATCGCCAGCCTTCCAGGCTCCGGGCAACACGGCATAGCCTTTTTCCATTGCAGGACTCACAACCTCACCGTTTTTGGCAATAGTGAAGTTCTTACACCATGCAGGAATGCGCATGCGGATTTCTTTCTTGCAATCGTTGCCTACGGTCAGCTTCACATCGCCCTTCCACGGATATTCGGTTTCCTGCGTCAACGAAACGGTCTTGCCGCCAACCACGACCTCGGCGGTGTTTCCCATATACAGATTCACCCACACGGCATCCTTGGATGTGCCATAGACATAGCTGCCTATCGATGGCAAGAAACGCGACACCTGGCTGGGACAGCACGCACAGCCATACCAAGCCTGTCGGTGGTGATTGCCATCCGACTCCAAGGGGTTCACGTAGAAAAATCGGTCGCCCGAAAGCGAAATGCCGGCCAACGCGCCATTATACATCGAACGCTCCAACACGTCTATGTATTTGGCATCGCCCGTGAACTGATTCATGCGGTGATTCCAGAACACCATGCCCACCGAGGCGCAGGTCTCGCAATACGCTTCCTTGTTGGGCAGGTCGTAGTCTTCGGTGAAACCCTCGTTGTGTTTCGACGAACCGATGCCTCCCGTCACGTACATGTTGCGCAGCACCACATCGTCCCACAGCCTGTGCATGGCAGCCACATAGCTTGTGTCGTGCTTCAGTGCCGCCACGTCCGACATGCCGCAATAAAGGTACATGGCCCTGACGGCATGACCCGCAATGTCAGACATTTCCCGCACGGGTTTGTCGTCCTGATAGTATTTGAAATTCCATGGTTTTCCCTGCCGGATGCCATAACCATGTCCGCGTTCTTCGAGCAGCCAGTTGGCGAAATCCAGATATTTCTCCTCCTTGGTCACGTTATACAACTTCACCAGTGCCAGTTCTATCTCTTCGTGTCCGGGCACCCAGTCGCGTTTTCCTGGCCCGAACACGCTCATCATGTGCTCCACCATGCGGATGCACACGTCAAGCAGTTTCCGTTTGCCCGTGGCCTGATAGTAGGCCACTCCAGCCTCCGTCATGTGTCCAGCACAATACATCTCATGCTTGTCCATGTCTTGCCAGCGGTTCTCCAACCCTGTTAATATATAGTAGGTATTCAGGTAGCCGTCAGGCTGTTGTGCGGCGGCAAATTTGTCAATCCATTCGTCGGCTTTCCTTTCCAACTCTGCGTTTGGATTGTTTATCAGGCTGTAGGCAATACCTTCGAGAGCCTTATACACATCGGAGTCGTCGAAAAAAATGCCCGAATGCTTTCCTACCCCTTTGGCTGCATTCTCGAAATTACGGATGCGTCCAGTTTGGTTCTCGATCTGGTCTATACATACGGGGAGAGTCACAGCGGCATGTTTCTCCAGGCGTGGCGACCAAAACGAGTCGGTTATTCTCACATGCGAAAAGTCAACACCCTCAATCAGGCGCATTGAATCGGGTTCCGACGATTGGCATCCCCATAGCACCGTCATGACCACTACAAGCAAAGTCTTTGTTTTCATTGTCAACGAGATATTTGGTTCATGTATGAATTATTCGTGTGCAAATATGTGAAAAATAATCGACACGAACAATTTTCGAGCACGATTTTCACGATTGTCCCCCAAAGTCGGCCCATTTTCGACCTGTATGACGACAACAACAGCTTTTTTCATGCTTTTTGTTTTGCCATACAAAAAATATATATACCTTTGCGGCGAGATAGTGTGGATTGCGCTGTCATGTTGAACGCGTTATCATAAAAAAACAAAAATATGCAAGAAAGTAATTCTAACGATTCAGTGGATTTGAGAGAACTGTTCTACAAGTGTATAGCACATTGGAAATGGTTTGTAGTCTCGATTGTTGTCTGTGTGTCAGTAGCAGCATTGAAATTAGCTTCTTCCAACGACATTTATGAGTCTTCAGCTTCCATACTCATCGGCAGCGAGGACTACGCATCAAGTGCGAGGAAAGTCCGCGATGCCTTCAGCCTGATGGGCATCGGCGCCATGGAGAGCAACGTCCACAACGAAATGCTTGCCCTGGGTTCTCCCACGCTAATGACTGAAGTGGTGAAGGAAATGCGCCTAAACGAAATATACAGGATAAGACAAGGATTGAAGACCGTGGAATTGTATAAACGTGAACCGGTGTTTGTCGTGTTCGAGAATTTGACCGATTTACCGAAACAGTTAAGCATGGATATCATCATAAAAAGTCCTTCCGAGTTCATGTTGAAAAACCTTCACGCCAACAATGTCGATTTTGACAATGAAATTACTGTCAATACAGGAAACATGGTAGAGACACCGATAGGCAAGTTAGCCCTATCTACGTCGCAATATTACTCCGACGACATGGTAGGCAAGACAATCCATTACACCCGGATGGATCCAGAACTGTTAACCGACAGTTATTTGGAAAGACTTAAGATTAACCTGGCCAGCCGCGATGCCTCAGTCATTGACATTTCCTTTACCGACGCATCCGTCACCAAGACACTGGATTTTGTGACAACACTTATAGATACCTATAATAAAAACTGGGTGTTCGCACAAAATGCCAAGATAAGGAGCATCGCTGAATTGGTCAACGACCGTATTGCCGTAACGGTGAAAGAGCTCAACGATGCCGAGGCCAACATATCGTCGTATATGTCGTCAACACTCGTCAGCAATTTCGATCAGGCATCCAACGCCTATTTCTCCCAAAATCTGGCGCTGAACAAGGAAATCATGACCTACCGCACTCAGGTGAACATTGCAAAAGCCATGATCACCTCACTGTCGGATTCGAAGAGCCTCACCTTGCCTGCCAACTCAGGACTGACCGACAACAACATCGGGACACAAATCCAAGACTACAACCGACTTATTCTGGAGTATAACAAGCTTGTGGCAAACAGCGGTCCGAACAATGTCATAGTCACCGACATGAACAAGTCATTGCAGGCAATGCGCGAAGGAATACTGCAATCATTGGATGTATTCATCAAAAACACAAACCTTATCATAAGTTCACTGGAGAATCAAATGAGTAAGAGCCAGAAGCAATTGGCAAGTACACCCCAAGAAGCCCTCCACCTTGCAAATGTGCAGCGCGAACAGAAGATAAAGGAAGAGTTGTATCTGTTCCTGCTGGAAAAGAAAGAAGAGAATAGCTTGTCGTTGGCCTTCGAGTCCGACAATTCCCAGATCATCGTCACCCCCCATTCCACTTTGCATCCTATCGGTCCAAACAAACGCATGATTATGTTAGCGGCATTGGTTATCGCTTTTGCATTGCCCATTGCACTCCTATGGATGAGGGATACCTTAGACACCAGTATCCATACCAAGAAAGATCTTGATTCGCTGAAAGCTTCCTATCTTGGTGAGGTGCCCTTGGTAGGCAAGAAGAAACATCGGAAATATCTGCCGAAGTGGCTACAGGAACTTCCATGGAAGAAGGAAGAGGAAAAATTCATTGTGAGGGTTAAGAAGAACAGCCGTAACATCATCAATGAGTCGTTCCGCATATTGCGCTCCAACCTGGACTTCATGAATAAAGCTGGCGACAACAAGGTGTTTATGCTTACATCCTTGAATCCGGGTTCTGGCAAGTCGTTCATATCAATGAACCTTTCTGCATCATACGCCTTGAAAGGTAGCAAGGTCTTGGTAATCGACATGGACATGCGTCGTGCGACAGCATCGAAATATGCAACAAGCGACAAGCATACCAAAGGATTGGCTGATTATCTGAGTGGGGCAGACAATGATTATAAAAAAATTGTCTTGAAAGAACCCATCATGCATGGGATGGACGTGCTACCTGTGGGTACCATTCCCCCGAACCCCGCAGAGCTGGTACTTTCCGATAGGCTCAGTACAATGATAGCTGAATTGCGTAAGGAATACGACTACATCTTCCTTGACTGTCCACCACTCGACATTGTTTCGGAAAGTAACGAAATCGCGAAGTATGCCGATATGGCTATCTTCGTTGTCCGTGCAGGACTATTCGAGAAAGCCATGTTGCCAGAAATCGACAAAATCTACACAAAGAAACTGTTCAACAACATGGTTGTAGTGCTCAACGCCGTCACCAAAGCCGGGCACTATGGCTATGGCTATGGCTA
>JAUNNV010000110.1 GCA_030531335.1 Bacteroidales bacterium | reverse complement strand
TTGAGTTCGGCAAAGCTTGATGTGGCCGGGCCATTTGCCGGTACAGAGGCCGACATTCAGAAAATCATGATCATGGGGGAGACCCGACATTAGGAATCCATTTGTAAGGACTATGTGCTATACTGCCAGAAACGAGGATGAAAACAATGTAAGACCGGTTTTGGCAGAGTATCTTTTTGTATGTTGTGCATCCTTTTCACTGAAAACCATGGCTTATAACATGAATAATTTGTAAATCCAACCTCATTTACACATTTTATCCATTACTGTTAGAAAATTATTAGAAAATTATGCGTACCTTTGCCGTCAAAAATAAGATACAACAATCTATGGGAAAAACAGGAATCTCTCAGATATTCGCAGGAATATCATCCGTGGTTGGACAACGTGGCTATGCTTCGGCAAGCTTCGATCTTCCAGTCTGTTTCATATTCGGGCAATGGCTACGAGGAAAGGGGAATTTCGTTCGTCATAGCATCTGTAACACAGTGATTAACAACCAATTAATATATATGGGGGGGGGGGGATAAATCCCTCCTTTCTCGTATAATAATGCATCATCGCGCAACTAATGTCAAGAATTTCGTGGATCCACATTGGAATGCGCCTTTTTATTTCATGAGTGAACAGATCGTGTATAAAAGCAAACGCGTCAACGGCAACAGCAATGACAGCCTTCGAGAATCGAAACACATAATTCGTTCGGGTCATGAATTTCATCTTTATGCCTCTGCGAATGGTTATAATAATAAAGGACAAAATATAATTACAGATTAATCATGTTGGATACCGCTTTCTTATCCCCATATACAGACATCATTCTCTGCGTTGTTTCGTTCGTTGTGGCTTGGATGAGCTATCCGATGGTGTTAGGGTTTGCACGTAAATGGAATGTAGTGGACAATCCAGATGCCAGGAAATTACATCGCAACCCTGTGCCAGTGTTGGGAGGAGTTTCTGTATTTATAGGCCTTGTTGTTGGAGTGTCTATTATGTTAATGCTGTTTTACCAACGAAGTTTGTTGGTGATGCTATTGGCTATGGGAGCATTGTTGGTAGTCGGATTCACAGATGACAAATACGGTCTGCCAATATGGATGAGGTTTCTCCTTGAGATACTGGTTGTCATGGCAATGATAGTTTTCAATGGCAATATGATTGATAATTTTTACGGCCTTTTCGGACTTCATGCCATACCAACCTACGTGGCATTGCCGCTCTCGGTGTTCACAGGAGTAGGCATCATTAACGCCATTAACCTCATAGATGGCGTTGATGGTTATTCTTGCGGCTATATTTCCATCACTTGTCTGTCTTTTTCTGTGATATTCTACTACTCTCAAATATACACCTTGTTCTCGTTGTGCTTGATATGCGCATGTTCGGTAGTGCCATTTTTCTTACACAATGTGTTCGGTGTCAAGAGCAAAATGTTTATTGGCGATGGAGGCACACTGATGCTTGGCACACTAATGGTCGTATTGGCGTTCTCGATGCTGAGAACAGGGTCGATGTGTGAAACGCTTGGGTCATATAACATCTCGCTTGTAGCCCTATGTTTGGCCGAATTGGCACTTCCTGTGATTGACACCTTGCGTGTGATGACTCGCAGGATGGTCAATGGAATGTCCCCTTTCAAACCAGACAAGACTCACCTGCACCATCTTTTCATTGATTTGAACTTCCCGCATTTTATTGCAGGTTTCATCTGCATACTGCTCAATGTCGTAGTTATGGTCACATGGTTGGTTAGTTGGATAATGGGAGCAGAGGCCAACATCCAGTTTGCTGTAGTGTGTGTGTCAATGGTCTTGGTTGACCCGATACTGTATAACGTGTTGAGGTATCACGAAAGACATAACACATGCTTGTACCATCAAATACGCAGATTTGCCGGCCAGATGAATCCTGAAACAACAAGATTTTGGAAGTGGATGAACCATTGGATCGACAATGAACTGTACTGACTGTATGGAACATGGAAATTCCAAATGAAGCTTCGGCGAAAGCGTCAGACAATATACATATATGGTGCGGCAGCCCGTCAAGGACACCTCGCGTATCCCATCTCACATGCATCCGCATGAAATGTCTGCTCATGGTACTCCCGATGGATTGCGCCAAACTGTTTGTATAATTTAGAAGCTGTTTTGAAATGTTCGATTAAAAATTTCATGAAAGATTTTCGAGATGAAAATTCGCTTTGCAGATTTTCATCCTCGCCTCAGCAGACACCACAAGCAAGCTTGGGCTCTGCGTTCGGCTTGTCGAATTCGCTTATTTGAAGGAGCAATGGGGCTCCATTGCGACTGAAGGGAAACGGACTTTTCAGCCGGAAAGATTTCATGAAAGATTAATTGGAATATTTCAAAACAGCTTCTTAATTCCCAACATTCCACCAATCGTCCAATCCAGAAGCCTCATCGACCACCTCCGAATTGTCATAGACGGTATCGCGACAAGGATTGAATTGTTCCGGTATTTCAAACTTGTCCTCCTGCGAATAGCCCAGCGATGAATCGGAGAAAACCTTTGTCATGTATTTACCCCACACGGGAAGAGCCATGGAAGCTCCCTGTCCTTCGGCCATGGAGTCGAAATGGATGTCTCGATCCTCGCCTCCCACCCACACACCAGTGACCAGCATAGGGGTGAAACCCATGAACCAACCGTCGGAATTGTTGTTGGTAGTGCCTGTCTTTCCACCCATGTCGGCTGTGATAGGATAGTTGCGACGGATGCGGCCACCCGTGCCTTCGTTGATGACAGCTTGGAGGAGGGTGAGCATCTTGTAGGCACTCGACTCACTTATCACCTCATCGACCTGCGGAGTGAACTGCGCCAACATGTTGCCATCGGCATCCTCGATGCGCGTGACGAACAGTGCACTGGTACGTATGCCATGGTTGGCAAAGGCCGTGTAGGCACTAACCATCTCGCCTACCGATATCTCGCACGATCCGAGGCACAAGCTGATGACAGGGTCGATTTGTTGGTTGCGGATGCCAAACGAATGAAGCAGGCGGACGAATGCATAAGGACTCAACTTGCCCATGAGGTAGGCCGTGACCCAGTTGTCGGAATTGGCTAATCCCCAACGCACCGACACCATCTCGCCATAGCGTTTGGCCGAGGTGTTGCGCGGAGTCCAGGCCCGTCCGTTCTCATCAATCAGGGTCTGCTCCACATGCCGCATCTCGTCGCACGGCGAGAAACCGTTTTCCATAGCAAGAGTATAAAGATAGGGCTTGATGGTGCTGCCCACCTGACGACGTCCCACCATGGCCATGTCGTACTGGAAGTGCGAAAAGTCCGGCCCCCCCACGTATGCCTTCACATAACCGGTGACAGGATCCATCGACATCATGCCACAACGCAGGAAATGCTTGTAATAACGAATGGAATCCATCGGCGTCATGACGGTGTCGCGCTCACCGCCGTAGGTGAACACCGACATTTCCACAGGCGTGTCGAAGGCTTTCGCAATATCCCTGTCGCTGGCACCTTGTTTTTTCATTTCCCGATAGCGGTCGGTCTGCCGCATGTTGCGTTCCATAATCTGGGCCACCTCCTCGGGAGTGAGCTCGGAGGTGAACGGTGCCGTAGCCGAGCGTTTTTTCTCGCGGAAGAAACGAGGCTGCAAATAGTCGGCCACATGCTCATGGACAGCCTCCTCGGCATACTGCTGCATACGGCTGTCGATGGTGGTATAGATGCGAAGGCCGTCGGTTTCGATGTCGTAGGGCGTTCCGTCTTTCTTGAAATTCTTGTTGCACCATCCGTACAGGGGATTGGTGACCCAATCGATGGAATCCTCATACCATTTTTGCTGCTGCCATCCACGATACTTGCTCTTTACGGGCTTTTGTGCCTTCAACATTCCACGCAGGTACTCGCGGAAATAGGCCGCAATACCTTCCTTATGATCAACCTTGCGATAACGCACCTCCAGGGGCAACTGCTTCAGGCTGTCGGCTTCGGTCTTCGACAAGTACTGGGCTTTGCACATCTGATCGATGACCACATTCCTTCGTTCCTTGGCACGTTCGTTGAAACGACGCGGATTATACAGCGAGGGATTCTTGCACATCCCCACCAAGGTGGCAGCCTCCTCGACGGTAAGCTCGGACGGCTCCTTGGAGAAATAAGTGTTGGATGCCGACTTGATGCCTATGGCGTTGTAGTTGAAATCAAACTTGTTGAGATACATGGTCATGATTTCCTCTTTCGTGTAAAAGCGTTCCAGCTCCACTGCAATGACCCACTCCACAGGCTTCTGCATGGCTCGCTCCATGATGTTCTCAGCACGAGCCGAATAGAATTGCTTGGCCAGCTGCTGGGTAAGGGTGCTACCACCGCCAGCCGAGGCATGTCCCATGAAAATGGTCTTCACCAACACGCGAAGGAATGCACGCATGTCGAAACCCGAGTGGTCGTAGAAGCGCGAATCTTCGGTGGCAATGAGGGCATTGACCAGATTGGGCGACAAATCGGAGTATTTCACCAAAATGCGGTTTTCCTTGCTCAACGAATAAGTGCCCAACAGTTCCCCGTCGGCGGATATCACTTGGGTGGCAAACTTCAGGTTAGGGTTTTCGAGTTGTTCAAATGGCGGCATGTAGCCAATCCAACCCTTGGCAATGGCATAGAACACACCAACCACACACAAAATCCCCACACAAGTCAAAACCCAGATTGCTGCAATAAATTTCTTCATGACATGTTATTTGGGTGCGAAAATAATAAAAATACTTCAAAAGAACGCCAATCAGACCGAAAATCGGATTCTTTGTTGTAACTTTGAGCCGGAAATACAAATGCGAAATGGACAATAGAAGTTTTGTGACAATAGCCCATCACACAAAGGAGAAAATCATGTATCTCCTGCAGATGGCCGAAGAATTCGAGAAATGTCCCAATCGGAAACTATTGGACGGCCGGATTGTAGCCACATTGTTTTTTGAGCCTTCAACCCGCACCCGACTGAGTTTCGAGACAGCAGCCAACCGCCTTGGGGCTAAAGTCATTGGATTTGCCGATCCCAAAGTGACCAGCGGAACGAAAGGTGAGACCCTAAAGGACACCATCATGATGGTGAGCAACTATGCCGACATCATCGTCATGCGGCACTATCTGGAGGGAGCCGCCCGCTATGCAAGCGAGATTGCACCCGTGCCCATCGTCAACGCCGGCGACGGCAGCAACCAGCATCCGTCGCAAACCATGCTCGACCTGTACTCCATTTACAAGACGCAGGGAACACTCGAAAACCTGGACATCTTCATGGTGGGCGACCTGAAATACGGGCGGACCGTTCACTCGCTGCTCATGGCCATGAGACATTTCCACCCGACCTTCCACTTCATCGCTCCCGAGGCGTTGTCGATGCCCGACGAATACAAGACGTTCTGCCTACAAAACAACCTGAAATTCATTGAGCACACCACTTTCGACAAGGAAGTGATCCGCGATGCCGACATTCTGTACATGACCCGCGTACAAAAAGAACGTTTTACCGACCTAATGGAATACGAACGAGTGAAAGACTCGTTCCTGCTCAACAACGCCATGCTCGAACTCACCAAGCCCAACATGCGCATCCTACATCCACTCCCGAGGGTAAACGAAATAGCGTCCGACGTGGACGACAATCCCAAAGCCTATTATTTCCAACAAGCCAAAAACGGATTGTATGCACGAGAGGCTATCCTGTGCGACGTGTTAGGCTTAACATTAGACGACATAAAGCGATGAACAACAAACAAGAACTTCAAGTGGCGGCCCTACGCAACGGCACGGTCATCGACCATATCCCCACCGACAAGGTGTTTACCATCGTGTCGCTGCTCCATCTGCACAACTCCACCACGCCGCTCACCATCGGCATCAACCTGCTGAGCAAGAAACTTGGCAGCAAAGGTATCATCAAAGTGTCCGACCGATTCTTCACCGATGAGGAAATAAGCAGGCTGTCGGTAGTGGCTCCCAACGTGAAGCTCAACATCATCCGCGACTACGAGGTAGTCGAGAAAAAACAGGTGTTGACACCCGAGGTGCTGAAAGGACTTGTAAGATGCCACAACCCCAAGTGCATCACCAACAACGAACCCATGCAGACGCTTTTCCATGTTGATAAGGAGCAGGGACTGATAACCTGCCATTATTGTGGGAAAAACCAAGAAATAGACAAGGCTAAACTACTTTAACCAAACGACCACTATGAAGAAAGACTGGAAACCAGGCACAATGATCTACCCCCTCCCCGCCCTGCTCATCAGCTGCGGCGACAGTCCGGAGAACTACAACCTGTTCACCGTGTCGTGGGCGGGAACCATCTGCAGCAATCCCGCCATGTGCTACATCTCCGTCCGCCCGGAACGTCATTCCTACGGCATCATCAAACGGAACATGGAGTTTGTCATCAACCTCACCACCGAAGACATGGCATTTGCCACCGACTGGTGTGGAGTCCGCTCCGGACGCGACCACCACAAATTCGAGGAGATGAAACTCACCCCCGGCAAGTCGCTGATGGTCGCAGCCCCCTACGTGGAGGAGTCGCCATTGTGCATCGAATGTCGGGTCAAGGAAATCATCGGCCTTGGTAGCCACGACATGTTCATTGCCGACGTACTCAATGTGAAAGCCGACGAACGCTTCCTACAAGCCGGCACCGACAAGTTCGAACTTGATACAGCCAACCCCCTTGTGTATGTGCATGGAGCCTATTACTCTTTGGGCAAGAAAATCGGCAAGTTTGGCTGGAGCGTGGAAAAGAAAACAAATACAAACAAACAATAACAACCAGGATGCTGTCTTGACAGCTTCTGACAACACCTAAGAAACATTATGAAAAGAGACAACGAGATTTTCGACATTATCGAGCGTGAACACCAACGTCAAGCAAAAGGCATCGAACTGATTGCTTCGGAAAACTTTGTAAGCGAACAAGTAATGCAAGCCATGGGGTCATGCCTCACCAACAAATACGCCGAGGGCTACCCGGGCAAACGCTATTATGGAGGCTGCGAGGTGGTGGATGAAAGCGAACGCCTTGCCATTGCCCGGCTGAAGGAGATTTTCGGTGCGGAATGGGCCAACGTACAACCACACTCCGGCGCACAAGCCAATGCCGCCGTGTTCTTTGCCGTGCTCAATCCCGGCGACAAGTTCATGGGGTTGAACCTGGCTCATGGCGGACACTTGAGCCATGGTTCGAAAGTCAACACATCGGGCATCATCTACACCCCCTGCGAGTACAACCTGAATCCTGAGACTGGCCGTGTGGATTACGACCAAATGGAGGAAGTGGCCCTGCGCGAACAACCGAAACTCATTATCGGTGGCGGATCGGCCTACAGCCGTGAGTGGGACTACAAGCGTATGCGCGAGATTGCCGACAAGGTGGGAGCCATCTTCATGGTCGATATGGCTCACCCCGCCGGACTGATTGCCGCTGGACTGCTCGACAACCCAGTGAAATATGCACACATCGTCACCTCCACCACCCACAAAACACTGCGCGGCCCTCGCGGAGGTGTCATCATGAT
>JAUNNV010000007.1 GCA_030531335.1 Bacteroidales bacterium | reverse complement strand
CGACTACACAAAAGACCCATCTAAATATTTTGAGGCTTCTGATATGTTTTACTTGTCGTCAAGAACTGATTCGTTTCCTTCTGCGGTTTTAGAAGCTATAGATAACTTTGCTGTACCAATTGTTTTTGATAAATCTGGTGGAGCACCAGATGCGCTATTTTATTGTAAAAAATTAATAATTCCTTATAGAGACACCAATATTGCTGCTAAAACTATTGATAATTTTACTAATAACAAAAAACAACTAAAAGACGTAGCAATGAAGGGAAAAAAATACATTCGAAAGTATTCTATGGATTCTTATGTTGATAAACTAATAACGGCGCTAAAAAAAGCCTAAACTAATGCTTAGATTTCTATAAAACCTTAAACTATTAATATGAAAAACTTGTCGTTGATATGATAAAATATGTGTAGGAGACAAGACATGAATGATGAATTAATTTCGATACTGCTTACTTCATATAATCATGAAGAATATATAGAACAAAGTATTGATAGCATTCTTAATCAAAGCTATTCAAATTTTGAATTGTTTATCATTGATGACTGCTCTACTGATAATTCATTTGAGATTATTTCTAAAATTAAAGATAAACGTATAATAGCAATAAAAAATGAAAAAAATTATCATTGCATGTATGATGGGCTTCTTTGCTCTTGCAGCATCTGCCCAAATGAACTATCGTGTTCAAACCGCCTGTCACCCTTCCGATGTGAAGCATTATGACACCGATCGCTTGCGCGAGTCGTTTGTAATGGAGAAGGTGATGGCTCCAGACGAAATAAACATTACCTACACGCTTTACGACCGTCTTATCTATGGTGGCGTGATGCCGGTGAACAAGGAATTGAAACTGGAGTGGTTCCGTGAGTTGGGTCCCGATGTGAAGTTTTTCTTGGAGCGTCGGGAGTTGGGCGTTATCAATATCGCAGGAGATGGTATTGTAACAGTTGACGGACAACAATACACCTTGAAATACAAGGAGGCTCTCTACGTAGGTCTTGGCCATGAGAACGTGACTTTCAAGAGTGTCGATCCGCAGAAGCCCGCCAAGTTCTACATCAACTCGGCTCCTGCTCACAAAGAATTTGTCACTCAGTTGATTACCACCGACAAGAATGCTGACAAGAAGAAGTATGCCCTTGCCAACAGCATCCCGATGGGCAAGCTTGAGGACAGCAACGTGCGCGTTGTCAATCAGCTCATCGTTGCCGATGTGTTGGGCCGCGTAAAGGGTGGTGGTACCAACCAACTCCAGATGGGACTGACCGAGCTTTCGCCGGGTAGCGTATGGAACACCATGCCGGCCCACACCCACACACGTCGCATGGAGGCTTATTTCTATTTCAATGTAAAAGAAGGCAATGCCATCTGTCACCTGATGGGTGAGCCCCAGGAAGAGCGTCTGGTATGGCTTCACAACGAGCAGGCCATCACTTCTCCCGAATGGTCTATCCATGCAGCTGCCGGCACAAGCAACTACGTATTTATTTGGGGTATGGGAGGTGAGAACCTGATGTACAACGATAAGGACGAAATCAAATACACGGATATGCGATAACATTGCTTAGGGGCTTGTACTATAAATTACTGATAGAGTCATTCCGATGGTGATTTATAGCACAAGCCTTTTACCTTAAAACCTCTATGATATCATGACAAAGAATCAGAAAATGACCAATGTTCGGTGGATGATTTGCTCATTGTTGTTTTTCGCGACAACTGTCAATTATCTCGACCGGCAAGTGCTTTCCCTTACATGGAAGGACTTTATCTCACCCGATTTCCACTGGACGGATGCCGATTATGGCATCATCACGGGTTATTTCTCGCTCATCTATGCTTTTTGTAATCTTTTTGCAGGCAAGTTCATTGATTGGATGGGCACAAAGAGGGGTTATCTGTGGGCTATCTTCATTTGGTCGTTGGCTGCATGTCTTCATGCCGCTTGCGGCTGGGCGACAGTGCAGTGTGTCGATGGCATAGACAGTACGGCTGCACTCCATACGCTTGAGATGGGTAGTGCGGTGGCACTCTCGGTGGCCTCGGTTTCTGTGTGGCTGTTTTTCGGTTGCCGTTGTCTGCTCGCTCTTGGTGAGGCGGGCAACTTCCCTGCAGCAGTCAAGGTGACTGCCGAATATTTCCCGCCCAAGGGTCGTGCGTATGCCACTTCCATTTTCAATTCGGGGTCATCTGTAGGTGCGCTCATCGCTCCCGCCACGATTCCGCTCATCGCCGAATACTATGGATGGGAAATGGCTTTCATCGTCATCGGTGCGCTCGGATTCTTGTGGATGGGTTTCTGGCAGTTCCTTTACAAGAAGCCTCACGAGAATCCGCGTGTCAATGCGGCTGAATTGGCTTACATCGAGGAAGACTCCGAGAAAAGCGAACCTGCTCCGTCAGTGGAAGCGCCCAAGGAAAAGGGCATCAGCTACCTGAAGGCATTCTCGTTGCGCCAGACTTGGTCGCTCGTGCTCGGGCGTGTCCTCACGGATGGTGTGTGGTGGTTCTTCCTTTTCTGGACACCTGCTTACTTCTCCGACCAATTTGGCTACAAGACCTCTTCGGGCATGGGTATGGCACTCATCGTCACGCTCTACGCCATCGTGACATTCGTGTCCATCTATCTTTGCAAATTGCCTACCTACATGGTTGAGAAACGTGGCATGAACGCCTACGAAGGGCGTATGCTTTCCATGTTCTTCTTCGCCTGCTTGCCTTTGCTGGCATTCGGTGCCCAACCCCTTGGTTCTTTCAGCGCATGGTGGCCAGCCATACTCATCGGGTTGGCTTGTGCAGGTCATCAGGCTTGGAGTGCGAACATCTACTCGTGTGTAAGCGACATGTTCCCCAAGAGTTGCATCGGTACGCTGACTGGCATTGCCCAGTGTGCGGCTGGTCTTGGCAGCTACTGCGTGAACATCTTTGCAGGTAAGCTCTTCACATACGCCGATGGTATGGGCGAGGCTTTCACGTTCCTTGGCTATACGGGCAAGCCTGCTGGTTACATGATGGTGTTCTGCTACTGTGCCATTGCCTATCTGTTGGGGTGGGTGTGCATGAAGTCACTGGTGCCGAAATTCAAGTTCGTGAAACTTTGATGTGATTTTTAGGGATGTCCTAAGTCTTTTAGGACATCCCTTATTGTATATTGACGGACGTTTTTAATGAAAAGTTTGTTGTCGGGTGGAATTTGAATTCACGAAAACAGATAGAACCATGAAACAAACAGTATTGTTATTGATGCTTGTACTCGGTGTGTTGTCGTGTAGCCGGAGTACAATCGACCCAGTTCTTCAGCAGCGTTGTCAAGCCATTTGCGACAGTTGTGTGGCTGTAGGTTTGCAAACGGGAATGCAGTTTTGTGTCTATCGCGATGGCCATTGCATCGTGGATGTTTGCTCGGGTCGCCTTTCGCGTGGGGAAGACGCTCCTGAGGTCACCCCCTCGTCGTTATTCGCCATTTTCTCAACGGAGAAACCCCTCCTTTCCACAGCTGTGCACAGGGCTGTGGCTCAAGGGATGATGGACTACGACAAACCTCTCAATACTTGGTGGCCTGAATTTACAGGTGGGGGAAAGGACAGTCTGACCCTTCGCATGACCCTTGCTTATCGTAGCGGTATGCCGGTGGTGTTCGATAGGAATATTTTTCCCGGCAACAAGCAGAAAGCCGACTGGAACAAGGTGGTGCAATGGGCTGCTGCTGCCGATACCATAGAGAAGCCTTGTGGCAAGCAACGCTACATGTCGCTGAGCTATGGATGGATGTTGGGACATCCGTTGGAAGTGGCATACGGCAAGCCTTTGAAAGATGCGTTGGACGAACTTGTGCTACAGCCTGCGGGCATTGCCGACGAGTTTTATTTTGCAGTACCCGAAAGCGAACTACCGAGAGTCGCAACTACCTACGGACAGGCCATTGAGTCCATGAACAACGACACCTTGCGTCGTGCTTGTATGCCAAGTGCATGGGGTGTGGCTTCCGCACGTTCCATCGCACGATTCTACAATCGCCTTTGTGGCTTCGACGGCAAGGAACCGCTCATAAAGCCCGAAATGCTCGATGAGGCTCTTGTGTTGTGTCGCGCCGATGACGATCCACTCCCTGACGATATGGAAATCAACCACCACATGGTGTTTGGCATGGGCTACGGACTGTGGGGACATGTCGATGACCTTTCCGGCGTATTCGGCCATGGCGGTGCCGGGGGGTCGGGTGCCGGTCTTGCGAATAGAGATACCAAAACCACTATCGGCATCACCTGCAACGATGCGTCTGGTTCCAACCAAGCCCGCTATTTGTTGTTGAAAGCCGTGGGATTCGACTGGCGCAATGCCGATAATCCAGAGGCTCCGCTTTAATATTCACGACAAAAGGATATGGATAGAAGAGATTTCATCAAGTCGGGTGCTGTCATTGCTGCCATGGCCTCGTTGCCGGCAGTTGCCCAATCTGGGGCGAAAGACGGGAGGAAGGCTGTCGTGCAGAATGTGGAAGTGAAGCGTAAGGTTGATCCGTATGGTCCCTTGCAGATTCAATCCATTGAGATAAAGGTGGGAGCCACCAAACCTTTCGAGGCTTTGCATGTCTCGGATACGCATGTCACCAATGTTGATGTGCGGAACGATGACCGGAAGATACAATTGGCATCGAAGCGTTATGCCGCATTTCCCAAGGCCAACTACTATTGGTATGAGTCCATGCGTTATGCCCGCGACAACAATCTCCTGATGCTCCATTCGGGCGATTTCGCCGACTTCGTTTCCGAAGCCATACTCGATGTGGCTGCCTCTTCGTTCAAGGGGTTGGACTGTTTGGTGTCGGCAGGCAATCACGAGTATAGTCAATATGTGGGTGAGGCGAAGGAGGACGAAGCCTACAAGGCCCAGTCGTATGCCAAGGTGCAGGAGGCTTATCCCAACGACTTGAAATGTTGCTCGCGGGTGGTGAATGGTGTGAACTTGGTGGCTTTCGACAACATCTATTACTATGTCACGCCAGAGGTCTCGGCAGCCGTGAGGCAAGAGTTTGCCAAGGGTTATCCTGTCGTGTTGTTGTGTCACGTGCCATTCTACACACCGGCATTGTGCCAACATGTTCTCCACGACAGCGGAGGGGTGGCAGGTTATGTCGTGGGAGCTCCGCTCGACATCACATCGACTTACAAACACGACGACAGCCTTCCTCCTGAGTCCCAATGGAGGAACCGCTCCGTACAGCAATTCACCGATGCTGTCACCTCCGATTTCGTGGAGTGGCTCCGTCGGCAGCCGTTGCTCAAAGGCATACTATGCGGCCATTGTCATTTGTTCTGGCAAGAACGCTTCTCCGACACTGCCATGCAGTATGTCGTAGGAGCCGGATATAATGGGCAGGGCTATCGGGTAAGATTCGTTTGAGTTGTCGGCAGGATATTATAGTCTTTTTCGAATCATCGAAACATCAATATGATTTGTACAGTTTATGGCATTGATTAAATCAGTCAGGGGCTTTACGCCCCAAATAGGAGAGGACTGCTATTTGGCAGACAACGCGACCATCGTAGGCGATGTGGTCATGGGTAATAATTGCAGCATTTGGTTTAATGCGGTGCTTAGGGGTGATGTCAACTCCATCCGCATCGGCGACCGTGTCAACATCCAGGATGGCAGTGTCCTTCATACCCTTTATCAAAAGTCAACCATCGAAATCGGCAACGACGTGTCGGTGGGTCACAACGTCACCATCCACGGTGCATCCGTCAGGGACGGTGCCCTCATTGGCATGGGATCAACCTTGCTCGACCATGCAGTGATAGGCGAAGGAGCCATTGTGGCGGCAGGTGCCTTGGTGTTGAGCAATACTGTCGTTGAGCCGAACACGCTATGGGCAGGTGTTCCCGCCAAGTTCGTCAAGCAGATACCACCCGAGCAAAGTCGCGAGCTCAACCAGAAAATAGCCAATGGCTATCTGATGTATGCCTCCTGGTTTAAGGACGAGGAAAACAAGTAATGCCTGGTGTCAGCGTTGTGATTCCGGTTTTCAATTCTGCCCAATACATTACGGCCTGCGTACGGTCGCTGTTGGTGCAGACAATGGACTCCCTGGAACTTGTGTTTGTCGATGACCACGGACAAGACAACGCCATGGATGTTGTCCGGCAATGTCTTCAGGATTATGTGGGGCCGAAAACGTTTCGCTTTGTCAAGACTCCCGTCAATAGCGGTCCTGGAGCAGCTCGGAATGTCGGCATCCAAGCCTCTTCGGGCGAATACCTTTGCTTTGTCGATAGCGACGACACGCTCACTCCCGACTTTTGCGAGTCGCTCTACACCGCTGCCACACAGGCAGGAGCCGAATTGTGTTGTTGCGACATCATGATTGGCCGGCAAACCTACGAGAATCCTGATCCGAGCGACAAAAGACAATTCCTGCGGCATTTCGTGTCGTATTTCACCACTTTCCTCTACAAGAAGGCTTTACTTGTTGAAAACGGCATCTTTTTCCCACCTACGAGAAGTGCGGAAGACACCTGTTTCCTGACGGCTTGTATCCTTGCTTCCAATCGCATTGTCCACATCAAAGGTGCCAAATACCACTATCGTCTCAATCCAAACTCCGTCTCACGCAAACGTTCGCGACAGCGGGCTTCGCAACGGCTTTCCTCGTTTCGCCATCTGTCTCGTTTTGTACGGAGCCACGGCTTGTTACGCCCATACTGCGTGGAGCTCACGTGGCTTTTCCTTAAAAAGGGATTGGCCATGTCCTTGAGGGACCTGATTGTTGGATAGGGGAAAGCATACGCAATCATGTCCAATCATTCCTCATATTAGCATTTCGACTTGAATCAGCATGAAAGAGATAAGAATAGGCTTTTCCGATTTTTGGGACGATTTCGATGAAAGGAACAACCTTTTCTATCGGCTTTTGTCCAAACACTACACCATCACGCTGTCCGAACAACCCGACTACCTGTTTTGCTCGGTCTTTGGCAGCAAGCACCTCTGCTACGATTGCATCAAGATATTCTACACAGGTGAGAACCAAGCCCCCGACTTCAACTTGGTCGATTACGCCATCGGGTTCGACCACATCTCGTTTGGCGACCGTTTCTTCCGTTTGCCCAATTACTATTTCTACGAGAGCGATTTCAGGAAGATGCTTCGCAAGCATGAAGTCACTGCCGACGTGCTGGTTCGGAAAACGGATTTCTGTAGCTTTGTCTATTCCAACAACCACGCAAGCCCCGACCGCAAACGGTTCTACGACCTGCTTTCGGCTTATAAAACCGTCCATTCCGGGGGACGGTATCTCAACAACGTAGGGGGTGCGGTCGGCGACAAGCTTGCCTTTCAGCAAAAGCACAAGTTTTGCATCGCCTTCGAGAACACCTCACACGAAGGCTATGCCACAGAGAAAATCGTACAGGCCTTTGCCGCGCAAGCCATTCCCATTTATTGGGGCGACACGACCATTGCCGACACTTTCAACGAACAGGCTTTCATCAACTGTCATCGTTACGCTTCCTTCGGCGAAGTGGTCAACCAAATCAAACGCATTGATTGCGACGATACGCTCTATCTGCGCATGTTGCAACAACCGGCCCTGCTGCACGCAGCCGACGCATACGACACTAAGATGCAACAACTCGAACAGTATCTCTGCCACATCGTCGAGCAACCCATACACGAAGCCCAACGATTCAGCCGCAACTATTGGGCCATGCGCTACCTGTCGCAGATGCGACAAAAAGAGACGCTTTACCAACGCTCACCCCGAGGCATTGCCGAACGCATCTACAAGCAGACATTGTGGAAGGCACGTCGTCGTAGCAAGCTGTTCTGGACGATAGATCGAATTGTCAAGTCGAAGGGTCGTTATTAGCTCGCCCTACAATCGCCTGCTCGAATAAACGGCCATCGCTTCGCATACGTGGAGCTGTTTACCATGTATGCGAAGCCTGTCCGGTGGGAGGTTATGTCGTTTGGCGACCCTCTGGGGAGGAGCGTTTACGCACCCTCCCCACAGGTTTTGTCAGTTACGCCATGTTTACGTTTATCTCTTATCCAATTGGTTCTGGGCATCAATCCGAAGGAACACAAACAAAAGCAAAGTGAAGCCCCACAATGACGAACCGCCATAACTGAAAAAAGGAAGAGGAATGCCAATGACGGGAACCAATCCCAAAACCATCCCGATGTTGATAAGCACATGAGAGAAGAGTATGCTTGCCACACTGTACCCATACACCCTCCCGAAACGTGTATGCTGCCGTTCCGCAAGTACCAGCAAGCGAAGAATCAGCACCACGAAAAGGACGATGACCATAGCCGACCCCAAAAATCCCTGTTCCTCTCCCATCGTACAGAAAATGAAATCAGTATCCTGTTCAGGGACATATTTCAACTTGGTTTGCGTCCCGTTCAAGAAGCCCTTGCCCCACAATCCGCCGGAGCCAATGGCTATGATGCTTTGGTTCACATTATATCCTGCACCAGCCACATCCGACTCCATGCCCAATGCCACCTTGATACGCACCTGCTGATAAGGTTCCAACACACGATTGAAGACATAATCGACCGAATGAAGAAACATCAACGAGCCCAACGCAAAAAAGGCAATACGCATATAGGAGGAAATGCCTTGACGAATCCCCATCGCCAACAACGCAATTATCAAGCACACACACACTATCGACAAAGCCAACGCAAGGTCGAAGGACATGGAATAAAGAGACAAAAGAGTCAACGATACGGAGACACCAGCTCCCAAACTTACCACCCATTTCTCCTCTTGTCGAAAACCCCTACAATGAATCAGCTGCAAACACATCAACAGGATTATCAACATCAAGACAGCATATTGTCCGACAATCGTAACCCCATCAGCCATGACAGTTTCGCCAAATCGGACACTGATTATGAAATAAGCAATGGCACAAACACCTGCCAACAAAAACACTCCAGGCAAACCTTCGCGATAAAGTGGGATTAAAAAAGCCAAGAATACCAAAGCCGATCCTGTTTCGTGCTGCAGCACAATAAGACCCATTGGTAACAAAATCATTAGAAAAGCCATTAGCACTTTCTTATGATTCTGCATTGAGAATTCATAGGAATCAGCATAACGAGCGATGGTCAATGCCGTAAAAAACTTGGCGAACTCTGCAGGTTGCACACTGACAGACCCTAATGTTATCCATGAATAAGAACCCTTGATGTCGTTTGCCACAAACCGAGTAACAATCAACAACACTATCATACCGACATACATGATTGCCGAAAGATTGAAAAATAAGCCCTTATCCAACGACAAGCTAACCAATGCAAGCATAAAAGCGCATCCCATCCAGACTAACTGCTTACCTACACGTGTGTCGAATCCCCAGATATCTATTTCCGTAAAATCATAGCTGGCACCATAAATACACAACCATCCTAACGACACCATCACCAGATAAAGCAAAACCGTTATCCAATCAACCTGTCGGAAAACATTCACCTTATCTTTTGTGTAATCCATAGTCTATCTTTTCATTTTGGATGTCAATCACCTGTTCCTCACTCTCCGCGGACAGATGCCCCGTGAGGTACTTTTCCATAATCAGTCGTCCCATGGGAACACCGAAAGTTGCGCCCCATCCACCATTCTCCACATACACTGCTACTGCAATTCGAGGATTATCCATCGGAGCAAAGCCCATGAACACAGAATGATCCTTGCCTCGATTCTGAGCCGTACCCGTCTTGCCACACACCTCTATGCCAGGTATATTGGCATTTCTGCATGTACCCCCAAGCACGGCATCGCGCATTCCTCGGATGACGGTTTCGTAATGTTCCTTATCCACCATCGTATATCGACGTGTCGTGTATGTGGAATCAATCGGTGTGTCCTGTATTTTCCTCACCACATGAGGAGTAATGAAATAACCTTTATTGGCAATAGTTGCTCCTAAATTGGCAATCTGCAAAGGAGTAGCAGTCACTTCACCCTGTCCAATTGCTATAGATATGATTGTCAGACCATTCCAGTATTTCCCATAATATTTGTCGTAAAATTTCTCATTGGGAATCATCCCTCTTTTTTCTCCAGGCAAGTCAATGCCCAACTTATATCCAAAACCCATAGAAACCATATAATCCCGCCAGATCGACATTGCCTTCTGTACACTGCCATATTTGCTTTTCGAATTCATCATGTGATACAATCCCCAACAAAAATAGCCGTTGCACGAAGTTGCTATTGCGGCCTCCAACGGCAACGGAGACGGATGATTGTGGCATCCCACATGCAAGCCACCGAAATCAAAACCACCATAACAAGAATAATGCGTGTCGGGAGTGATGACACCCTCCTGTAGGAAAGTCAAAGCCTGCGTTGTCTTGAAAGTAGAACCAGGGGGGAACTGTCCCATGATTGCTCTATTGAGCAAAGGCTTCCAAGAATCGTGTGAAAGCTTTATTTGGTTGTATCCTCTTTGCTTTCCTACCATGATGGCAGGATCAAAAGTAGGTGCAGAGGCCATGCAAAGGACTTCTCCCGTTGCAGGCTCAATGGCCACAATACTTCCAATCTTGCCCTTCAACAAACGCTCGGCAAGTTGCTGCAATTCCACATCAATACTCAAGACCAGGTCTTTCCCTGGACGCGATGGGACATCCATTTCACCATTCTTATACCGACCTTGAATATAACCACGAGAATCGCGGAGCAATATTTCCGCCCCCTTCTCCCCACGCAACACTTTTTCATACGACCTCTCTATCCCTTGCTTGCCAATAAAATCGCCCATGGTATAATAGGAGTCCGATTCGATGTCATTTCTTGAAACCTCTGCTATATCCCCCAACACATGAGCACCCACATCATAAGAATACTTTCGGACAGTCCTACGCTGTACTGAGAAGCCAGGAAACTTAAACAGCCTTTCCCTGAAAGCTCCGCAATCCTCAATAGACAAATGAGTCATAAACAATTGTATCGTATAAGGAGAATACGAAGGATTGGTTTTCCTGTTTTTTATGGCAGCCATCCGATTGTCGAAAAACTCCCTTGTAATATGAAGCGAACGGCAAAAATCCAACGTGTCTATGTCGTGTATTTCTCTCATAATCAATGTCACATCATAAACCCATTGATTAAAGACCAACAAATTGTTGTTGCGGTCGTAAATCAAGCCTCGGTTGGGAATTTGTACCTTGTTAAGAAAAGCATTGCTGTTTGCATCATCCTTATACTTGTCGCTAAAAATCTGCAAGGACAACAAACGAGAAAGGAAGACAATCGCTACCAACAGTACAATGCCACCAATCAAATACTGTCGATTGTCAAATTCGCCTCGTATGCCCACGATGATGATTTTTTAGAATATTATAGAACAATATGAAAGCCGTAGTGCTAAAAGTTCCAGCAATCGCCTTCCAGACCAACTGTGCAAAGTATTTCAAAGTCATATCCTCTAAAATCAACACACATATATAATACACGAATGTAGTAATCAATACAATCTGTAGATATGTCTTCATTCCCAACGAAGCAATGTCAACAGTATATCCATTTCCTTTCTTGTTCCCTACAAAGAGGTCAAAGAGTGGCCTCCTAAAAAAGACAACAAGAACCATTGACATCATGTTCATCCCTATTGTTCCATGGAAAATATCAACGACGACTCCCAATAAAGCACCCCATAACATTGAACATATCACATTATCGCCCGAACGGTAGTCAAACAGGAACAGGGCATAAACCAATGGGACACCATAGCCCATTACATGAAAATGATCAAAAAAAACAATCTGCGACAGCACACAAACTATAATCAAAGATGTTCTCCTAAGTATTTCCATCATTACTTTCTTACTTTGCCAAAGACTCTAAATCCTGTTTTTCGTTGTCGCTCTTCATATTCAGCACATACACATCCCTCAAGTTACTGAAATCTACAGCCAATTTTATTTTAAGTTTGCACGACTGACCTGCATCACCTTCCAAAATGCTTTCAACCTCACCAATAGGCATTCCAACAGGAAAGACGATACTGAATCCATTCGTCACAATTTTATCTCCTTTCTCAACCATAGAATGCTGGGGTAAATCATAAACAGATGCATATTGGAAAGACTCCCGTTCCCATTTCAAAATTCCGAAGAATTCAGTCATCGCCACCTTACAATTTATACTACTACGCGAACTAAGCAGAGAAAGTACAAGGGAATAATGCTCAGATGTCATGTAAACAACACCAACGACCCCATTGCTGTCAATCACACCCATTTCCTTTGAAACACCATCTGCCTCTCCCTTGTCGAGTGTGATAAAGTTGTCTTTCCTGAACAATGAATTGTTTATGACCCTCGCCTTTATCAAAGAACAATGCGACATCACCGTCGTATCAAGAACGTCTTCAACAGGATTAGCAGCACTCTGAATATCCTGCAACTGTTCACGCAATTTTGCAATTTGGAAATTTAATGCCACATTCTTGTCGTGAAGTAATGAATTTTCCTCCTTCAAGTTAAAATAATTACCCAACGACGATACAACCTGATAGAAACTACCCACGACAGTGTTGACCGAAGAAAAAATGACAACGCCTTGCTGGCGGTTAAATTGGAGATAAAGGAACAAACCCATTATCTCCAGCATAAAAAACACGAGCCAATGCATCTTCTTGGCAAGGAAACGAATGAGATTGTTCATAAGACCATTTTAAGATGACGGATAATAAGAAGCTGTTTTGAAATGTTCCAATTAATCTTTTATAAAATCTTTGAAAAGCTCGTTTCTTTTCAATCACAATGGAGCCCCATTGACCTAGTCTTCCTCCTTCGCACCTCGGACATTAAGTACCCTTTTCAATCGGCTGCTCTCGGCATAGTCCAAGCATGGTTCGACCAGCTCACCATCCGCTTGGCCTCTGCTCTCGATTGCACGATTGTTCAAACAAGTTTGATGTCGCTCGGTTTGGTGTCGGTCGCTCCTTCAAATAAGCGAATTTTCGACGATCCGAACGCAGAAGCCCAAGCTTGCTTGTGGTCTGCTGAGGCGAGGAAAAAATCTGTGAAGCGAATTTTCATCTCGAAAATCTTTCATGAAATTTTCAATCGAACATTTCAAAACAGCTTCTAAACTGGTAAGATAAGCACAGAATCTTGAATTTCCATAAAATGAGAAAACACACGCCATACTTTTCCACGGAGAATAAGAACAAGCCCACACAACGATTCGTGCCGACACGACCAAACTATTTTTTTAGGGAATGCCCCTTCATCCGCAGCCAATTGTTTGTTTACGAATGAGAATCCTTATAGTGTCAAATACGCATAATGATTGACATCCTTAAGAACAATACCAGTACCTTTCGCAACGTTCAACAATGGTTCCTCCGAAACATGGAATGTTATATTCAGTTTATCACTCAACCTCTTATCTATTCCTCGGAGCAGTGCTCCTCCACCCGACAAATAAATGCCATTGTTGACAATGTCAGCATATAACTCAGGAGGTGTGCGCTCCAAAGCATTCAGAATAGCAGTTTCCAACTTGTTGATGGTTTTTTCAATACATTGGGCAATCTCCTGATATGAGATTGCTATCTCCATTGGCAAAGCCGTAACACGATTGGGGCCACGCACAATAAAGTCATCTGGGGCATCATTTCCCAAATCAGTCAAAGCCGATCCAACACTGATTTTAATGCGTTCCGCCATCCGATTGCTAATCTTTATGTTGTGCTGTCGTCCCATGTACTCGACAATATCAGCTGTCAATTCGTTACCAGCTACACGTATCGACGAGTTTGTTACAATTCCACCCAACGAGATAACCGCAATTTCCGTTGAACCACCACCTATGTCAACTACCATATTACCTTCAGGAGCCTCCACATCTATACCAATACCTATAGCTGAAGCCATAGGTTCGTAAATCAAGTATATCTCGCGTCCTCCAGCATGTTCAGCACTATCCCTTACCGCCCGAAGTTCTACTTCAGTACTTCCGGAAGGGACACCTATTACCATTTTCAGCGATGGAGAAAAGATGTGTCTTCCTGAAATCGCCTTACCAATCATATTATTCATCATCATTTCGCAAGCCTTGAAATCAGCAATAACACCATCGCGCAAGGGATGAATGGTTCTGATGGAAGGACTTTCCTTCCCTTCCATCATTTTTGCCTCCCTTCCACAACATATTACTTTTTCCGACCTACGGTCGATAGCAATCACAGATGGCTCGTTCACCATTAGCTTGCCATTGTATGTGACAAGAGTATTGGCTGTACCCAAGTCCATTGCAATTTCATGAGTAAATGAAAAAAGCCCCATATTAAGTAATCAGTTTTAATGTTTGAAATGACGTATTCCTGTTGTTACCATCGACATGCCATGTGCATCGCAATATTGGAATGTTTGGTCGTCACGAACCGATCCGCCAGGCTGGATCACCGCCGTAACACCTGCCTCCTTGGCAATCTCAACACAATCAGGAAATGGGAAAAACGCATCGCTTGCCATCACTGCGCCCTGCAGGTCGAAACCAAAGGTCTTAGCCTTTTCTATTGCCTGCTTCAACGCATCCACACGCGAGGTTTGTCCAACCCCACTTGCACACAATTGCTTGTTTTTCGCCAGTACAATCGAATTGCTCTTGCTGTTTTTCACAAGCTTATTGGCAAACAGCATATCCTCCACTTCCTGTGCTGTCGGCGTTCTCTTGCTTACCTGTTTCAAATCCGACGAGGTTTCAATGTCTAAATCCTTCTCCTGAAACAACAAGCCGTTCAATGCTGAACGAACCTGCATCTTAGGCATTTCCACATCCTTACGAATCAAAATGATTCGATTCTTCTTCTGGCAAAGAACATCCACCGCCTCATCCGTATATTTTGGTGCGATGATGACCTCAAAGAATATTTTGTTGACTTCTTCCGCAATATCCTTGTCAATGGTATCATTGGCTATTAGCACGCCCCCATAAGCCGACACAGGATCACACGCCAAGGCATCAACCCATGCTTGCATCAATGTACTTCTCGAAGCAATTCCACAAGCATTGTTATGCTTCAGGATGGCAAAGGTCGCTTCATCGAATTCATTGATCAAATCCACAGCGGCACTGATATCGAGTAAATTATTATATGAAATCTCCTTACCATGGATTTGTGTGAACATCGCATTGAAGTCGCCGAAGAAACAACCTTGCTGATGTGGATTCTCACCATACCTCAACGACATCTTTTGATTGTATGTACAACGGAAAGCCGAGGACTCACCATCGTCAAAATAATTGAAAATGGCACTGTCATACCATGAAGAAACGGCAAAAGCCTCTTTGGCAAACCACTTTCTATCAGCCAATGTCGAGTTGGCACCCTGATTGCGAAGCATATTCATCAAAGACCCATATTGAGCTTTGCTTGCCACAATAACCACATCACGAAAATTCTTGGCCGCAGCACGAATCAGCGAAATGCCCCCTATGTCTATCTTCTCTATAATGTCCTGTTCAGAAGCATCGGAAGCGACTGTATCCTCAAACGGATAAAGATCCACTATAACCAAATCTATTTCAGGAATTTCGTATTGGGCAATCTGTTTTTGGTCCTGCTCATTCTCGCGACGGCACAGAATACCGCCAAACACTTTAGGATGAAGCGTTTTCACACGACCACCCAAAATGGAGGGATAGGTCGTCAAGTCCTCTACCGCCTGACAAGGAAATCCCAAGGATTCAATAAACTTACGTGTACCGCCAGTTGACAGGAACGACACACCCTCTGCATGTAATTTTGAAATGATTTCATCCAATCCTTCCTTATGGAAGACAGAAATTAGTGCCGTTTTTATTCTTTTTGTATCAGTCATGACCTTATTTTATATTTTGATGCAAAATTACATCATTTTTCGAGAATACAAACCAATACCCTTAAAAATAAGGGGTAAAAGTCGCATCAAAAGGACTATTTCGACATGCCCTCTATGAGCTTGACAATTTCCCCTTCCTTCAGGTCTCGCCCCATGAGCATTCGCCTTGGGTCGAGCAATACATTGGCAGGAAGTTTCCTAATGTCGAGAGCCTTTACCAATTCATTTTCAAAACCTTTTCCGTCGCAGACCTGACGCCATTGTGTCGTATCGCGATTGGATGCTTTATACCATTTGTCACAATCATAGTCAAGCGAAACACTGATAGCCACAAATGGCTTCTTCTTCAGTGTATTGACCACCCCCACAAGCGAGTCTTGAGCAGCACAACTTGCGGCATCCCAAGTGGCCCAAAAACTAAGTAACACATAACGGTTCTTAATGTCTGCGTAGCTCACATTCACATTGTCGCGTCCTTTCATCAACAGGTTGTTGGCCAAGTGATAAGCCGAAGAACCAACATGCTTGTCCATTACATTCTGAATCCTCATCACCTCCACTAAATCCTTCAAGTTACCTCCCATTTGTTGTAGTATGTTGTTTGCACATGCATAGTCAAGTGTATCGCCATTCGCCAATGCTTGACGGATCACGTACAAATTGGTGTACGAATTTGGATAGGCACGAATGAGAGAGTCGGCCATGGTAAGGTCAATGGAGCACGCACGTTCCAACTGCATGATCTCATTCATCCGAGCATTGTCTCCTTCACCTTCCATCACCACATTTTCTTTAGTTCCCCGAAGTTTTACATTACCTCCTTTTTCAGCATATACAGGCACCGCCACTTCATCCAGCCTAAGCGTGAAAAGGGTCAATGTGTCGAGTGGGAACTCATACGTGAATTTTCCATCTTCAGCCACAATCGTGTCGATACGATATTCAGGAAACTCGAACAAAGCCAAAACAGAATCGGATGTCAATCCTTTGACATCCGCATTCAATATAAAACTATTGCTGTGTTTGCATCCGGCCAACAGCAGGATGCAAACCAGTAGTGACATTTGTTTCATTAGAGTTGAGGACCTGCAGCAACCAAAGCCTTGCCAGCCTCATTGCCTTCATACTTCACGAAGTTCTTGATGAAGCGTCCAGCCAAGTCCTCTGCCTTCTTGGTCCATTCGCAGTCGCAAGCGTAAGTGTCGCGAGGATCAAGAATACGACGGTCAACGCCTGGCAAAGTCACAGGCACCTCAAGATTGAAGATTGGCAAATGCTTGGTCTCTACATTGTTGATGGAACCATCGAGTATGGCATCGATAATGCCACGAGTATCACGAATAGAGATACGCTTGCCCGTACCGTTCCAACCAGTATTTACCAGATAAGCCTTTGCACCACTTTTCTCCATACGCTTTACGAGTTCCTCAGCATACTTTGTCGGGTGGAGTTCCAGGAAAGCCTGTCCGAAACAAGCCGAGAAGGTTGGGGTGGGCTCGGTAATGCCGCGTTCTGTACCTGCCAACTTGGCTGTAAATCCGCTCAGGAAATAATACTTACACTGTTCGGGTGTCAAAATGGATACTGGAGGCAACACTCCGAATGCATCGGCCGACAGGAAGATGACATTCTTTGCGGCAGGAGCAGCCGACACGGGTTTTACGATATTGTTGATATGATAGATTGGATAGCTTACGCGAGTATTCTCTGTCACGCTCTTGTCGTCGAAGTCAATCTTGCCAGCTTCATCGACAGTTACGTTTTCAAGCAAAGCATCACGCTTGATGGCGTTGTAAATATCGGGTTCCGACTCCTTGTCGAGTTTAATTACCTTGGCATAGCAACCACCTTCAAAGTTAAATACGCCATTGTCATCCCATCCGTGCTCATCGTCACCAATCAATGCACGCTTCGGATCGGTTGACAAGGTAGTCTTGCCTGTACCCGACAAGCCGAAGAAAATGGCGGTCTCACCCTTTTCGTTAGTATTGGCAGAGCAGTGCATAGCGGCAATACCTTTCAGAGGCAGATAGTAGTTCATCATTGAGAACATGCCCTTCTTCATTTCACCGCCATACCAAGTATTGATGATAACCTGCTCGCGACTTGTGATGTTGAATACAACGGCAGTTTCAGAGTTCAGGCCCAATTCCTTATAGTTCTCGCAAATAGCTTTTGACGCATTGTAAACCACGAAGTCTGGTTCGAAATCAGCAAGTTCTTCTTCAGTAGGACGTATGAACATGTTCTTCACGAAATGAGCCTGCCATGCCACTTCCATAATGAAGCGAACGGCCATACGAGTGTCCTTGTTCGCGCCGCAGAAGCCATCCATCACATAAAGTTTTTTGTTGGAGAGTTCTTTCTGGGCAATGGCCTTTACTGCCGCCCATGCCTCTTGCGAAGCTGGTTTGTTGTCGTTCTTGTATTCAGGAGAGGTCCACCACACCGTATCCTTGGAATTCTCATCCATCACAATGAATTTGTCCTTTGGCGAACGACCTGTATAGACACCTGTCATCACGTTCACAGCTCCGAGTTCAGTAACTTGTCCTACTTCAAAGCCTTCAAGACCAGCCTTGGTCTCTTCATCGAACAAAACTTCATACGAAGGGTTGTGCAACACCTCGGTTGCTCCGGTAATACCGTACTTGCTTAAATCTAAATTTGCCATTTTAATCCTATAATATTTTATCGTTTTCTCGAAAAGAACTTACTGCAAGCTCCTTGTTTTCCGACTGCAAAATTAGTGTTTTTATTCAAAATCAAGAGCGCACAAAAAACAAAATATTCTTAATCCAAGCGGTTTCGTCCTTCACACTCATTTTTGCAATTTTCGGATTACAAAACCAAAGAGCCACTTTTTCTCCAGACAACAACATACTCCATTCTGTTGACAAGTTGAAAACGAACATGAAAATCCATCGCTCTGAGCCACTTTTTCAGGAGCCTCATCCAATCAGAGGATATTACAAGCCTTCATATAAAATTTCGGATTGTGCAAATGATAAACAGTGTGCCCAAACCACATCCTGCCCACGACGAGCGCACGTTTACCGTTAGTGGACTTCACTCAGTATGAAACACCGCCAAAATTGAGTATAAACAACATTGAATGTCCTCTGGTCAGGATGGCATATCAATTTTGTCATTCCTTTTTCGTCTGTTTCTGTTGTCTCTTCGATTGGTCGTTGCGTTTTTTTGCAGTAACTGGACATTCCCCTTATTGTTTTGTTTATTTGGAATCTCGCTGGTACGTTGACCCTCATTGTTGTTTTTACCCGCGCTCCGTTTCGTTGCTTCCGTAGCGTTACTGTCAAAGTTTGTTGCGTTTTTTTTCTTTTTCTTACTCTTCTTTATCTGGTCGAATCTTGTCAAGCTATTTTGCTCCACCAAGTCAATAGGCTTTTGAATGGCCTTGGCAAACGACTCCGGCTCAAGACCGTTGGGTTTTTCACCGCGCTTGTTCATGTTGATAATGTCAAAAGCACGGCGTGTTGTGATGGTCGTCTCGTTGACAAGAATGGATTTGTCGGATGAATATGTGACAACTCCCTTCAGAACATCGGCCTTGAAAAAATAATAAGTGCCAGCCATTGTCTCAAGAGCTATTTCCCTGCTGGGAAGCCGTCTCTGCGCCTCAACGTATGTATCTATTTCATAATTCAGGCAACATTTCAGTTTGGCACACTGACCAGCCAATCGTTGTGGATTCATGGATATATCCTGATAGCGTGCCACCCCTGTCGATACAGATATGAAATTTGTCATCCACGTAGCGCAACATAGCTCCCGGCCACATGGACCGATACCACCAATACGTCCTGCTTCCTGTCTGGCACCGATTTGCTTCATTTCGATACGCACACGAAACGCTTCAGCCAAAACCTTGATGAGTTGTCGAAAATCCACCCGACCATCGGCGATATAGTAGAAAATGGCTTTGTTGCCATCGCCCTGATATTCCACGTCACCGATTTTCATTTCCAGATTCAAGTCTTTCGCAATTTGTCGGGAACGAATCATTGTCTCGTGTTCCTTACTTTTTGCATATTCGTATTTTTCCATATCGACAGGCTTTGCCTTTCTATAAATACGCTTGAATTCAACATCAGGGTGAAGATTCGATTTCTTCATCTGAAGCGACACCAACTGTCCCGTGAGTGTGACAATGCCAATGTCGTGTCCTGGAGTTGCCTCTACCGCCACGATGTCGCCTTTAGCGAGCGGCAGTTTGTTGCTGTTTTTGTAATACCCTTTTCGGGTGTTCTTAAACTGCACCTCGACCATATCTTGATTATCCCCACACTCGGGAAGGTCGGCCAACCAATCGGATGTGTTGAGTTGCCTGTCGTGTTTGCTGCATCCTCTGCAACATAGCGTAGCTCCTCCGTTTTGCAATTTGAATTCGTTATCCATAATTTTCTTAGTGGTAGCTTGTTGTTAATATGTTTATCATTGAATCAACAGCACGATCATTTTCAAAGCGAAGTCGAAAAACACCATTTTGGCGTTTGCGTTTTGCTCGATGTGTTGTTGCGCGTAGCTTAGTTCATTCATCATTCCTATCACATTCCTCTCGTTTACAAATGGCGAGAACCTTCGTGAGAATTCCGACTCCTCGGCATTCAAATAGACAACTGAAGGTTCTTGCAAGTTCGACATGAAATTGTTGCGGACCATGTGTTGGCAATACGACAGGAACTCCTTCTGCCTTTCGCGACCCCACGATGCCACGTCCTCGCTCCACAGTTTCATTTCCCTTACCTTGCGTTGGTAGGCCAAACGCATCATCGACATGAAGCTTTTCAGATAACAAGCTCTGTCCTCGCTTGTGTGGATAAGCTGGAGTGCCGACAACCAGTTTCCCGCCGACTGGTGCGCAATGTGCTGTGCATCAGTTTCCGTCAATCCAAACCGTCGTGAAATTGACTGGCTGATGACATTTTCGGGGATTGCATGGAAATTCCATCGCTGCACACGGCTTTGGATGGTGGGAAGCAGTTGTTCAGCATTTTCGCTGACAAGCAGAAAGACAGTTTGCTGGGGCGGTTCCTCCAACAGCTTCAGCAGTTTGTTGGCACATTCCACATTCATTCGCTCGGGCAACCAGACAATGATTGTCTTGTATCCACCCTGACTCGACTTGTAACTGACTTTCCTAAGCAACACATCGCTTTCTCTCACGGAAATCAATGCTTGTTGGTTTTCAGCATTCATGGCCTGAAGCCACATGCTGAGGTTGAAGTATGGTGTGGCATGAGTCAGCTCACGCCACTGTGGAAGGAAATCGTCGCTAATCGGCATCTTTCCTGTGTTGATGATGGGAAAGACAAAGTGGAGGTCAGGATGCACCAATTTGTTGAACTTCGCACAACTTGCACAAATGCCGCAAGCATCGTCATCACCAGGATGTTCGCAACACAAGTAACGTGCAAAAGCAATTGCCATGGGGAGGGCACCCGTCCCTTCAGAACCGCTAAACAACTGGGCATGGGCTATTCTTCCACGCTTCACATCGTCAACAATGCGATGCTTGATGTCTGTTTGCCCTATGATATCCCTAAAAAACATTGATACTATTCTTGATTGTTCAGCAAAAATAAAGAAAAATCAGTTGTCGAAGTCGCACTTTATAAAAAAGGTGTCAAAATATTGGCAATCCACCCTTGAAAACGTTTCCACCCCGAACGGTTCTTGTAGTATTCATCTGTCAGGAATGTACTTTTTCCAATGTCGGCCGTAAACATGCTGTCGAGCTCGGCCGTGACATCCGGGTCGAAAATGAATGCGTTCACCTCATGGTCGAATCGCAAGCTTCGGCTGTCAAGGTTGGTGCTTCCTACCGTACAAAACAATCCATCGACCATCATGATCTTGCTGTGGTGGAATCCTCCGTTGAAGATATAGACATGAGCCCCGAGTTTGCTGAGTTTGTGAGCCAGATAGAATCCTCCTTCTGGCGAAAAGGGAATATCGGATTTGGCGGAAATCATTATCTCCACTTTCACACCACGTCCAATTGCCTTTTTCAGGGCTTTTCGGACCATGTGTGTCGGAGCAAAGTATGGATTGACGATTCGTATTTGACGCTGGGCAGCATCAATGGATTTCGCGTATGTCCTGCGAATGTCCTTGGGTTGTTTTCGCGGCATCCTGTTCACGATAGCAACAGCCTCTCCCCTGCCCTCTCCCGAATGGGAAAGAAAGTAATCCTCGCCACCTACCTGTTGGTGGGTGCATCTGTTCCACATGCTTAGAAAAATCTCTTGCAATGCATTCACCGCCTCCCCTTCTATACGGACATGCATGTCGCGCCATGCCCCTATCTCGGGCAGTCCATCCACGTAGTAATCGGCAATGTTCATACCGCCAGTGTAGGCTATCTTTCCATCAATGACCACAATTTTCCGATGGTCGCGCGAAAACACATGGTTGACCCATGGGAAACGGATAGGGTCGAATTTCACTATCTCTACGCCGGACTCCCTAAGTGCCTCCAAGTGTCGGTCGTTGAGTGGTTGATTGTTCGACATGTTGCCAAACGCATCGAACATGGCTCGAACCTCTACCCCCTCGGAGGCTTTTTGCTCCAACAACTTGAAAGTCAGCGTTGCAATGGAGTCGTTTCGGAAATTGAAATATTCCAGATGGACATGATGTTTCGCCTGACCGTTGGAAGCAAACAATTCGTCGAATTTTTAACCACCGCTTTTCAATATTCTTAAATTGTTTAGTTGTATTGTATCTATTCCTGATTTACGTAGGAATTCAATAACCACACTGTCGCTTTGCGCTTGGCAAACGATAGCGAAGCAGCAAACAACCACAGCCAAGATTACCCTGTATTTCATCAAAGAGTTTTCCATATCTAAAAACACTGAAAGGATGGCTTCGGAGGGATGAGGAGAGACCTCCTTTCACACAAATTTCATTCTCGTTCCAATATTTTAACTCGCAAAGATAGTGATTGTTTTGGAAAATGCCTAATTTTGCGTCGTTATCCTATTTACTATTTTACAATTTACTATTTACTAATTCAAACACAGATAGTAAATTGTAAAAATAAATGGTATAATATGGATGGTAAATAGTAAATGGCAAAATAGTAAATAGTAAATGGGAATGTTATATATTATACCCACTCCAGTAGGCAATTTGGAAGATATTACGCTTCGTGCGCTCCGACTGCTCAAGGAAGTGGATTTGATATTGGCCGAGGACACACGCACTTCAAGTGTCCTACTCAAGCATTACGGAATCCATAATGCCATGCTCTCGCACCATAAGTTCAACGAGCACCAAACGGCCGACAACATCGTGCAACGTATCCTATCCGGTGAAACGGTTGCCATCATCTCCGACGCAGGCACACCAAGCATTTCCGATCCCGGCTTTCTTTTGGTCCGTCAGTGCATCCAAGCTGGCATCGAAGTCCAATGTTTGCCGGGAGCAACGGCGTTCGTGCCGGCATTGGTCGCCTCTGGTCTGCCCGACGAACGTTTCTGTTTTGAAGGCTTCCTACCACAAAAAAAGGGGCGTGCCACCCGCCTGGCAGCCTTGCAAGAAGAAACCCGCACCATGGTTTTCTACGAATCACCCTTTCGCTTGCTTAAAACGCTGACTCAATTCGCAGAATGCTTTGGCGGCAACCGTTCCGTGTCAATATGTCGCGAGATTTCAAAATTACACGAAGAAAGCGTCCGTGGCACCTTACAAGATGTAATCGCTCATTTCACCCAGAATCCACCACGGGGTGAATTTGTAATTGTCGTGGAAGGAAAGAACGAGAAATCAAGACCCAGCGAAGTGGGATAATTTTGAATTAAGAAACATAAAAGTTATGAAGAAATTTGTCTTATTCACAATGTGTGTTGTCGCACTTGCCTCATGTGGCAACAGTGCGAAGGAAAGGGAGTTGCGCGATCGCAACGACTCACTGGTGGCACAACTGGCAAGTCGTGACGCCGAAATCGACGCGATGATGAGCGCATTCAACGATGTGCAGGAAGGCTTCCGACAAATCAACGAGGCCGAGAGCCGTGTTGACATCAACAACAATGCCGAAGGTGCTTCAGCTACAGCCCTGATTAAGGAAGACATCCGCTTTATCACGAAACAGCTACAGGACAATCGTGAAGAAATTGCCAAACTAAAAGAACAACTGAACAACGGACGCATCCAATCGGCTCAGCTGAAACGTGCGGTCGAAAACCTTACCGCCGAATTAGACCGCAAGCAAAAACAAATTGAATCCCTGCAAAGCGAACTGGCTGCCAAGAACATACGGATTGCCGAATTGGACGCCGCCGTGAAAGACCTTCACGAGAACCTCGCCGAGCTTCATGCCGATGTAGCCGAGAAGACAGCCACCGTGGCACAACAGGAAGTAGAGCTGAACACTGCCTGGTATGCCATAGGCACAAAGGCTGAACTGAAGCAACAGAACATACTGGAAACAGGTTTTCTCCAGAGCAAGAAAGTGCTGAAGGATGCCACCTTCAACAAAGACTACTTCACACGAATCGACATACGCTCTACTACAAGCATAGCACTGGGAAGAAGTCCCAAGCTACTGACCATACACCCAGAAAACTCCTACAAGATTGTAGTAAACGACAAAAAAGAGGCCACACTTGAAATCACAGACCTCAAGGCTTTTTGGGCTGCGTCGAAATATTTGGTTGTCCAAGTGAAATAACATTCAGGCAGGTCTCGAAAACCAATCCGAAACTGTTGACATCAGACTGTCGGTGATTTTCTATACCTGCCCAAATGCTTGCCCCAAGACGTGTCAACAACACAACCGTTTCCCAAAGAAGCCTATATACACGCTAACGGCATCGGCTACGACTGCCCTTCGCAGAACAGTTCACCGTCAACGAATTTCTGCATCCACAGCCAAAAGCGAGTGTGTTCGATGTGCGAACACTGCCCTAAACGCACCATGACATAATACAGATTAGTCCTCTTGCTTTCTTGATAACGCATAAAAGGATAAAACACAAAAGTAACTGACATCCCCATCAGTGCAACCACATGTAGTTGAAGCGTCACATCAGCCCCAAGCAATCAACTCAGCAACCACGCAATGACCGCCATCAGATTCAAGCAAAGAATGACACAGGCTGTTCCAAGGTGCGAGAAACCATAATCTATAAACAATATGGTGTAAATAATGCTTATCTGGATGAAAAGGCGATTTTTTATGGATTATCCTAACAAACATCACACGCAAAGTGTCGAAAACAGCTATCGACAAGAAAGACAAACCTAACGATACGAGCCCCATACCATATTGCACATGCAAGACTGCATCGCACTGTGAACCAGATTGTAACATTGAGAATGTCAGTCCAACTATCAACGTACCAATCATCAATGTTCCTCCATTGCCTCTGAACATCTTGGTCATGAATCCAAACACGTTGTGCAAGAAAAACGGAAAGACAGCACCTATACATACCACGCTCAGAATACCCATGCCATACATGTCGCACATATAAAACACACAGGCAAACAAGAAACATGCACCCATGATGTAAGCCGACGAATATCCATCAACCCCATCTATAAGGTTGATTGCATTCATCAAACCAACACCTGCCAAAACAGAGATTACCCACGACCACCAGCAATTCAACACCCCAATACCCCATACGCCCCCAAACAGTTCAATCTTCTTTCCTCCATAATAAATCAGAGCGACCACAACCAGTGTCTCTATCACTATCCTTATCCAAACCGAAATATCCTTTACATCGTCCCACAGCCCGACCAACAATAACACCATCATTGTCATCAATAAGACAAAATATTTGTCGAATGGGAAAAACGTAAAAAACAATGCGACCGTAAAAAACATACCTATAAAGATCACCACACCACCCATAGCCGGAACAGGAGTACAATGCAGCTTTCGTTCCTCCGAACAGTCAAGCACTCTCCATACACGAGCCATGCGTAGTACAAGTGGATATACAGCAGCTGAAATGATGCAAGCAACAACACCCAGCAACAAGCCCAACCAAGCATAATGAATCACAATGTTCATCTCGAAAATCTTTCATGAAATTTTTATTCGAACATTTCAAAAAAGCTCCTGAATAGTCGCAAACAAACGTTAAATACGTTAAATAATGTTACCCCCCCCCATAAATTCAGGAAATTTGTTAAAGGCGGAAAAAGGTAGTATATTCGCGCCGCCATAGGGGATCGGGTGTCATCCCGAGCCCCTATAAAATGAAAACCGAGAAAATGCGAAAACCTTTTTCCGACATAATCACCAGAAGCGGCGCATGGCTGCTTTCGTGTTGTTTGTGGACGCCCGGCGCGGCGCAGACAACGGCACACGTGGACTCGCTTTGCCTGCAAATCTATTTCGATCGCTCCAACACGGCCTACGACCCACTGTTTCGTTCCAACGCCACCAGGCTCGACGAGTTCGTCAGCCGCTACCGCGAGCTGCGCGCCGACGCACGGTGCCAGATGCGGGCCGTGGAAGTGGTGTCGTCGGCATCGCCCGAAGGCAGCCACACGGGCAACATCCGACTGTCGCAGGAACGTGCGAACACGCTGGTCGGCATTCTGGAAAAGCGCGTCAGCCTGAGCGACGTGGATCTGAACATCCGCTCCATCGGAGGAGACTGGGACGGGCTGACGCGACTGGTGTCGGCCGACAAGGAGATGCCACACCGCGACGACGTGCTGCGCATCATCCACGACACACCGCCGCTGGTCTATGACAGCGGCAAACGCATCACAAGCAGCCGGACCAAACAGCTCATGGACCTGGACGGCGGCCGGTCATGGCACTACATGGAGACACACTTCTTCCCCGAGCTGCGCCAGTCGGGAGTGCGCATCACCTGCCGCTACGAGCTGACACCCGAGCCCGCACACACGCCGGAAACCCCGACGGAGGCAACGCCAACCCGCAGCACGACGGCCGCGCACGACACCATCTACGTAAGGCACCAGGCCGCCGACATGCCGCCCATGGTCTTCGGAACCACACGCACGGCGCAAGACACGCTATACATAGTGCACATCATCCGCATGGAGAATGGCACGGGGTGGCTCCCTTGCTGCCCCGGAGCGGTTGCTCCAGCCATGCGGCCCGGCACGGCCGGTGCCGCCGCGACAGCGGCAGCAGCAACCCCAGAAGTGCCCACGACCCAGACCGCCGCCACGCCACCGCCCACCAAGACGGAGAAGCCCAAGCGGAAGCAGCGCGCCACCGTGCCGCCGCGCACAGACCGCCGCCTGATGGCCGCCGTGCGCTCCAACCTGCTGGTGCCGCTGGGAAACGTGGGCGTGGAAGTGCCCATCGGCAACCGATGGTCGGTGGCCATCGACCACTACGCGCCGTGGCTGTGGAGAGGCGGAAGGTTCAAGGATCGCCGCGACTGCCTGGAGCTGATGTTCGAGACGATCGAGGCCCGCTACTGGCTGGGAAGCCGCCACCGCAACGCTGGACAGAACCATGCGTACCGACTCACGGGGCATTCGATAGGTGTGTTCGCTGCAGGAGGCTACTACGACCTGGAGCACGACTGGAGTGGGCACCAGGGCGAGCTGTGGGCGGGAGGCATCGACTACCTCTACGCGCGGAGCAGCCGAAAGGGGAGGTTCCACTGGGAGTTCTCCGTGGGCGTGGGCGTGATGACACGCTCGCAACGAGCCTACGACATCTTCGAGGAGGGAGGGGAGCTGTTCCGCACCCCCAACGGCAGCACCCACGTCCTGTGGGCGGGGCCGCTGCGGGCAAGCGTGTCGCTCGCCGTGCCCATCTACAAGAAAATAGCCGGCACTGGCGTGGGGAAGGCCAAATGACCAGGGACAGGACACTACAACAGGAAAGCATGTGTTTACAAGAGCATACATAAATTTATGGGAACATACATCACAACCAAGAGAACCATGAGGAAGGAAACGATGAAAACTACAACGGGAACCGCACTCCCGACAGGGCGAGGATCGCGCCGCATCGCCGCCTCGCTATTGCTGCTGGCGCTGCTACTGGCAGGCGGATGCCGCCGCGAGCCTCTCGTGCAGCAGGCACAGAACGTGGAGCTGCGCGTGTCGGTGGATCTGGAAATCAACACGCAAGCCATGTGGGTGAAGCCGCAGACACCGGGACTCTACCGCGTGCTGTTCTTCGACCCCGACACGCGCCAGTGCGTGTCGGAGATGTTCTGCGGGCCGAACGGCGGGCAGGTGCGCGGGGTCAAGATGGGGCAGGCCTACGACGTGGTGGTATATAACGACGACGCGGAATACACCCGCGTCACGGGCGACCGAAACGTGGGAACCATCACCGCATACACCGAGGAGATGGCCGACGACGGAAGGGCGGCCGACAGCCGCACCGACGACAGCCGGCTGACGGTGATCCGACAGCCCGACCACCTGCTGGTGGCGCGCGACAGCCTCGTCAAGATACCCCTGCTCACCGACCGCGACACCACCATCGTCATCAACACCTTCGCCAAGACCATACTCGACAGCTACTACATCGAGGTGGACTCGCTGGTGGGGCTGGCCAACGCAAGCTCCGCATGCATCTACCTCACGGGGCAGTGCGGCAGCAACCTCATCGCCTACGACCTGCGAGGCACGGAGGAGTACGCTCTGCGCATCCCATGCACCGTGGACGCGGCAGGCAGGAGGCTCTACGCCACCTTCAACACCTTCGGCAAGCTGCCCGGAGTGGAGGGACTGGCAAGGGTGCACATTGTGGTGTCGGGCGACGGAGGGCGCGACTACGACTTCGTGCGCGACATCACTCCACAGTACGAACGCGACGACCACCGCCTCATACTCTCCGTCGGCGACACCATATCGGCACCCTCGCAGGGAGGGTTCAGCCCCACCGTGGACGACTGGGGCGAGGAGGAGTGGGACTTCGACGTGTACTGACCACGCACGACACATCCGGACAGACAAACAACGGATGGCAACACCCACAACATTTTTTTTTATTTTATCTTTTTAATCATTTTTTTACTTAAAAACAAAACAAACATGAAGAAAAAATTGTTTTTCGCAGCCTTGGCCTGCACGACCTTGGCCGGCTGCTCGCAGGAGGAAGTGGTCGGCGGAGTCGACGAACAAAACGAGATCGCACTGGAGGTGGTCAGCAAGACACAGTCGCGAGGCTATGTGACGGGGAACTCACTGTGGCAGATTCCGTATCCATCCCAACAACAGGAAATACAACAGCAAAGACTAAGTGCTTTTGTCGGCTACGCCTATAATAGCCCACGCGACATCTTCGTATCCGCCTTCAACGCGACAGACCAAACGGACTACTTCATTGGGAAGACGTTCAAATATCAGGATGATGGTGGAGTTCCAGTAAAAGGAGGTCCAGTAGAAAATGTGTCGTTAGGAAAAGAAGCGTCGCCCATCTACTCCAGCTACTGGCGTGCCGAGACCCCCATCTATTGGCCCTTGGGCAAGCAACTCGACTTCCTGGCCTACAGCCAGTCATACGGCTGCACGAACGACAAGTCTCCCCTCATTCAGGCCACGTGGAAAAACGCCAACGAGGTGGACCTGAAGGTCACCAAGGAATCCAAGCAGGATGACATCCTGTTTGCAGCAAACAAATCCTACGGTTACAACACAGGTTCCTACAGCAACTACTACAGCGGCATCAGCTACACCAATAGAGATAATGTTCCCTTGCAGTTCAGGCATACACAAGCATGGATAAGGCTGGCACTTTGTGCAAATCAATTAAAATATGATTTAGAAGAGGGTGGGATTGCTCCATTGAGAATGATTTCTGATACGGACTATTTCATTCTTGACGGATATGACAGGAAAATGAATTTTGATGAATTGATTAGTTTTACAGGAGCATATGAAGAGAGGGAAGGCAGTGGCATGTGGATTATAGAAATCCCTGATCGGACATTGAAAATCAACAGCATCAAGCTGGCCGATGTATATGAGGGCGGCACACTGAACCTGAAGAACGAAGATACTGGAGCCAAGGCGACATGGACTTTCTTCGATGTGGAAAAAACCGATGTCCTGGTGAACGACCCTCTAAAAGTATTGGAAATTCCTTTTACACTTAAAATTTGGATCCGCAGGTCGTCTGTTGCCTTTGAAGGAATGGAGCCCACCATTAGCTATAACTGGGATTGGGAGTACGTACCCAAATACTTAGATGTATTGCTTCCTGCACAGCCAGTAACCGACCACTTTATTGTGAACTACACCCTGAACGGCATTAACACTGAATGCTCATTAAGTCTTAATGATAGGATATCCTCCCGCGCCTTCAGAACAATATCTACTGACTGGCAACAAAATTACCGATATTTATATAGGCTGAATTTCAATCTCTCCGAAATGAGTGTAACACCTCGAGTTGAAGAGTGGTATGATGAAGCTGAAAGGTGGTAGACTTGGTTGCCATAAAGACAACTATAATCCTCAAGGCAACTCCATAATCAAGGTTGGTTAGCACAGTGCGCTAACAATAAGGAGGGTGACAGGAAGCAAACACTTCCTCCACCCTCCTTTTGCGTTCCATCCGCTACGCATGAGCCACCACAGAAATCCCCAAGGGTGGCGACAGACTGGTGTGTTTGATCCACCGTCAGGAATTTGTGACATCATGGGAGCCCATGGGGAAGCCTACAGACCGTTGACCTCATCCTCCGTGAGACCTGTGGCCGACATGATTTGCTCGGTGGTCAGTCCCAAGGATTTCAAATTTGCGGCAATGAGGAGCTTTTCCTCCACTCTACCCTTTTGCATTCCGATAGCTTCTCCTTCTGCACGTCC
>JAUNNV010000006.1 GCA_030531335.1 Bacteroidales bacterium | reverse complement strand
TACAGATTTATGAACTAAAAATGGCAAGCTAAGGAACTTGCGAAACTTGAATAAACAGTAATAGCAAATGGATATTCGATTAGGCGATACCAACACGCTGAAGGTCGTAAAGACCGTTGACTTTGGTGTGTATCTCGACGGTGGGGATGCCGGCGAGATACTGCTGCCCACACGTTACGTGCCCGAAGGGTGTGCCGTGGGAGATGAACTGGAAGTGTTTCTCTACCTTGACAACGAGGAACGGCTCATTGCCACCACCCTGCACCCCTTGGTGAAGGTAGGCGGATTCGCCTGCTTGGAAGTGTCGTGGGTAAACCAGTATGGTGCCTTCCTCAATTGGGGATTGATGAAGGACCTGTTCTGCCCCTTCCACGAGCAGCGACGGAAAATGTGCAAGGGCGAGCGGCATTTTGTTCATGCCTATCTCGACGAAAGCAGCTATCGCATCGTGGCCTCTGCCAAGATTGACAAATTCCTTTCGCGGCGTATGCCCATGTTTGCCGACCATGAGCTTGTGGATGTCATCGTGTGGCAACGCACTCCCTTGGGGTGGAAGGTAGTAGTGGATGGGCTGTTTGCCGGCATGATCTACCACAACGAGATCTTCCAAACGCTTCACCCTGGAATGCAACTGAAAGCATACGTGCGCACAGTGCGTCCTGATGGGAAAATCGACCTCACCCTGCAACAGGATGGATTCCGAAAGGTTGACAGTTTCGCCGAACAGTTGCTGCAATACATCGATGAACACGGTGGACAGATACCTTTTGGCGACAAGACCGACGCCGACCTCATCTACGAAACATTTGAGGTAAGCAAAAAAACGTTCAAGAAGGCTGTAGGCGACCTGTATCGCCGACACCTCATCGTGATTGACGACAACAGCATTGCGGCGACCGCAGCCGAATGACCCCGACACATTCGGACAAAGACACAACCACGCAGAGAGCGACACCATGCCAGCTCGGGGAGAGCAACGACAACATGCACTCGTCGTGCTGAGAACGTGCGCACATTCCACTGAACACATGCGCTCGTCTCACCAAAGACATACGCTCGTCTGTAGCTTGCAGGATGTGCCTTGCATAGGTCAAAGCACCTATTCCACTACCTCCGGGCAGTGTCTTGGCGTAGGTGATTCAGAGGTTTGTTCAAGTGAGACAACCCGATGAATCTTCGGCAACTTCAGGTTCACCTGTTCCCAGGCATGTCGCACGAGTTCCTCCATCAGGCGGTCGGACACACTGCCGTCGAGCCTTATTTGATTCCAATACCTCTTGTTCCAATGATATGCGCCCTCAATGGCAGGGAAACGCATTCGGAGCTCCTCGGCACGTTCGGGCTCGCACTTCAGCACCACGAGGTCGGGCTTGTCGAGCATCAGGCAACCGAAAATCTTTCCTTTCAGCCGAAACGTCACCACAGTGTCGTCGAAAGGCATGTCCTCGGTGGCCAATGGCTGCGCGAGGCAACAGACACGAAACGATTCTATATTCATGGTTCCACCGTCATCTCCCTAAAAAGTGCTTACGTTCCTCGTCGGAGAACTTCTCTATGGCATAACGAAGCATGGTGCGCGGCATGGTGGTGCGACGTACTTCGAGCCACGTGCGCAGGCGGTTACCATCGCACTTACCAGCTTCGCGAAGCAGCCATCCTGCCGCCTTCTGCAACAAGTCGTGAAGCGGAGTGGGCTTTTCCAAGAACACATCGGCAATGTTGTAAGTGTCATCACATTCCCCTGCCCTGACCAGGGCCATCGTGCTCACCATGCCAATGCGTTGTTCCCAAATGGTTTTCCCTTTGTGGGCCAAGTCGTATAAGAGGCCACGAGGCTTGTCGAGCAACCAGTCACCCAATATCTCATAGCAACTCACGTCCACCAAGTCCCAGTTGTCGATGTGGGCGGTATGTGCCAGATAAAAATCCACACATTGCTCTTTCATATCGACATGTGAGGCATGCTTGTAGTGTTGCACAAGCATCAGCAACGCTGCCATCCTTACCTCATGATACCTACTCGCGATGCACGATTCGAGTTCCTCGAACGATGTGGCCTTCCAATGCGCCTTCACCACCTCGCGCGTCACGGGCATCGTTATGCCCAAGAACTCATCGGCCTTGTGCATTTTAAAAAAGCGCAATGTCTTGACGGCCCTCTCGGGATTGCGCAATCCAAACATGATGTCCGATATGTTTTCCATAAAAGTCTTTTTGTATGTTCCGTTCAGCCATGGATGCCGTATTGGCAAGACCAGTTACAGGGCATGTCTTAAAATCCTGTTCCGCAGGCTTTTCACCCCTGGTTGATAGTACGTCATCTCCATGTTTTGAAGTATATACATCAGTTCTCCCTCCAGTTCGGGATAAAGCCGGCACAGCTTGAGGGCTATTTTCATGCACAACGACTGCACACCCGAAGGCTCGCCCATCCGTTGCATGTGTTCCAGACAGAAGTCCAGGAAGTCGGTGCGCAGTCCATCAGCCTCATAGTCGAAACGCTCCAACAAATGGAGCACGAGCCGACGCAGCGAGCTGTTGTCGGTCTGCATGGCCCTGTCTATCAACCGATCCATATATTCTTGCAGACACGCCACAGCCTCATCGCGGCAATGTGTCAACACCCATGCCGCATTGCGTGCCACACGGTTGTCGGCAGCCAGCACACAGTCGGCCAGTTGCACGAGTTCCTCCCGTCCGTCCAGACCGCCACACAAGTCCTTCACCTCCTGCACTCCAAGCCGTTCCTGCCGAAGCAACGGAAGAAAAGAACTCCGGGGTTCATCCACCATCATGTCCATGACTTCCCTACAACAGCCTGCCCAATGCCACCACACCCGTGTAGGAAACCACACAGGCAAAAAACAATGCCAACACCATCAGGATGTTGAACCCCAATCCCGGCTTGGATGCGCCCATCACTTCGCGTTTGTTGATGAGAACCAACATCAGCACGATCACGAGAGGCAACACAAACACCAGCGTCACCTGCGATGCCACCTGCGTAATGACGGGACTTGTACCCAGCACAGGAATGACCAGACCCGCCAACACGGCAATGGCAGTGAGGCTCCTGAACAAAGGTGTACCCGTTTGCATCTGTCCAGCCCGATAATCGCTGATAAGCTCGGGAGCCAGCATCATGATGGGGAATATCGACGACAAGCCCGCACTAAGCAGACCCACCACAAACAATGCTACCGCGAACCTGCCGGCCAGGGGCTGGAGCACATAAATCATGTCGAGCACCTTCTCCACACTGATGCCACGCGAGAACAACACCCCGGCGGCACACAACATGATGGAGGCACTGATAATGAATGTCAATGCGGCACTCGTCAACGCATCCACCGACTGGCGACGCTCATCGCCCTTCTTCCACCCCTTCGACTTGATGATAAGCGGACGTATCACAAACGTAGGCGACGACATGGTAGTGCCCACAAAAGCCGCCACGAACAAGCGTGTGTTCGCATCGGCCGGCAACGAGGGGAGCAATCCGCGGGCTACCATGACTGGGTCGGGAAGTTCGATGAACAACGAGATAATGAACGACAGCCCCATGAGCGTGACCAATGCCGACAGGATTTTCTCGAACAAGCCGTATGTACCAATGTTGAGCAACAACCACACCGTGCCAGCGATGCAAATGGCCGTAACGAGCACAATCCAGTAAGCCGCCTCATCCGAAACACCCGGCACACACAGACAGATTACTTCCTTCACCGCGTTCGAGGTGATGTTGAGAATGCTGCTCAGACTAATCCATTGACTCACCACCAGACCCACAATGAGCAGCGAAGCCCACCATCGGCCACCACGAAGCCTTGTTCGGACTCCGTGGATGGCAGTGTCGCCAGTCTCAATGGCATAGCGACCGTAGGCATGGGTCATTACCCAAGTGAAGAACGCGCTGACGGCAAGCACCCACAGCAATTGGGTGCCATACATGCTTCCCGATTTTACCATCGAGGTGACACTACCCGTCCCGATGGTGAAGCCCAGACAAAACAGCCCTGGCCCCACCAACGAAATCCAGCGTAGCAATTGTTTCGCCACCGATTTCATTTACGAGAACAGACAGCTGCCGTTGATGTCTATTCCGTTGCCCGTCATGTACGACGACTCGTCGCTTGCCAAGTAGCTCACCAAGTCGGCCACCTCGCAAGCCTCGCCCTCACGACGCAACGGAGCCGTGCGATGCAAAGCCTCACGACCCTCAGGTTTGGTGAAGGTGTCGTGGAAATACGTGTTGATCATGCCCGGACAAACGGCATTGATGCGGATGCCACGCGGCCCCAGTTCCTTGGCCATGGCACGTGTATGGCACAACATGGCAGCCTTGCCACAGGCATAGATCGACGACCCAGCACCACCGCCATCGCGAGCAGCCTGCGACGAGATGTTCACGATGGAACCACCCTTGCCCATATATTTCAGCACCTCGCGGGTGCAAAGCCAACAACTCTTGAAGTTCAGGTCCATCAATGCGTTGTACCAAGCCTCATCCTGTTCCTCAATGGTCTTGCGCCCCATGATGCCTCCGGCATTGTTCACGAGAACATCCACCTTGCCACCAAATGTATCGGCGGCAAAGGCAAACATGGACACCACCTCAGCCTCTTTCGTGACATCGGCCTTGAACAACACAGCCTCGCCACCCACAGCCTTCACCATGTCGAGTGTTTCCAAGGCCTTGGCCTCGCTATGATTGTAGTTGATGCAAACTTTCACGCCCTCACTTGCCAACTTCACGGAGATGGCTCGGCCTATGTCGCGTGAGCCACCTGTCACGACGGCAACTTTTCCTTTCAAATTGTTCATTTTTCAAAATCTTTTTATCAAACATTCCACTTTCCAGAATATACACACTTGCAAATATATTGTCGCCTACTTGGTACGACCTGTGTAAGCGTTTGCATTCGAATTGTCGATGGCGCGCGAGAAGAATTTCTCGGCTGCCTTGTTCCAGGCTTCACTCCAAGGCTGGTTGCCCACCACCTGTACCACCCAGAGGCGCAGTTCCTTCTTTTGCCAGTTGACACTGCAATTGGTGCCCCAAGCTCCGCCATGGCCCACCCATTGGTCTTCTGTCTCGTCATAGGGAGCATAGAGTCCAAGCGAATAACCGCCAAGCTCCTTGGGACGGGTGGATTTTGCCAGGATGGACTTCACGGTTTCTTCCTTGAGGATGCGCACTCCGTTATCGCCCACACCAAGGTTCATGAGCATTTTGTAGAACTTGATTTGGTCGAGTGCTGTAGTCCACAGGCCTGCGCCGGCAGAAGCGAACACATGAGAGTCGTTGTAAGGCCGTTGCTGGTTGTCGCACTCCTCACGCCACTTGGCCGGTCCGTTTTCCACGATGTCGTAGAGTTCTATTTTCCTCTTGAGTTGTCGGTCGGTAGGCCAGAACCAAGTGGAGTGCATCCCCAACGGGTCGAGCACTTCCTGCTTCAGGTAGTTTTCCCATTTCATGCCAGTGATGGTTTCCACCACGGCGGCACCTATGTCGATGCCGGTGTTGGAATAGCGTACCTGAGTGCCAGGCTCAAACATGAGGGGCGATGCAGCTGCAATGGAGGCCGTTTGGCGAATGGGTGCGCCACCACTCCAGCCGCCACCACGCACATCGCCGCGCTTGGCACTGATCTCAAATGGGAACCCTCCTGTATGGTTGAGACACATGCGCACGGTAAGCACGTTTTTGGCCTTGTGGAGCGTCTTGATGCCATCCTTCTCGCCATCGAGCACCCACAACTCACTGAATTCCGGAAGATACTTCGACACGGGATCGTCGAGCGAGAGCTTTCCCTCCTCCACCAGCTTGGCAATGGTGACACCGCAGAAGCCTTTTGTCTGCGAACACTGCATGTAGGCGTTGTTGAGGGCGATGGGACGCTTGGCTGCCACATCGGCATATCCGATACAACAGGTTTCCTGCACACCCTGCTTGTAGAAAATACTGATGGCACCAGCCAACTGACCACTATCGACGAAAGGCTGAAGGGCCTCGCGGGCAAAGTTGGTCTTCGATTCCTTTACTTTTTCCTGTGCCATTGTCGGCAGACTCAGAAGAAGTACTAACGAAAGAATAATTTTTCTCATCATGGTTTATATTTAAAAAGATATACAATCGAACAACTTGTGGCAAAAATAATAAAAGATTTGTATGATAGTGCGTTTGTCCCTCGTTTTTTCGTTACCTTTGTGGACGAATGCTTCTTTTGGCCGACTTCATGCGTTTCGACAATGAAAAAGTGCCTGAGAGAGCCATCCTATTGACAAGCAGACAGAAAAACTGGGGCGTAATATGGGACAAGAACCGATTTTGAACGGACATAACAAGGCGGAGTTTCCGCCAGCTCACACTGCCGAGTTGGAATCATTACCCATAGTGTTGTACACATTGGAAGATGGCACAACACAGTTGGATGTGAAATTAGACGGAGATACTGTATGGTTATCGCAACAACAGATGTCTGTTGTGTTCCAGACGGACAGAACATCTATTTTACGACATATCAACAACATCTATAAAACAGCTGAACTTGATGAAAAATCAACCTGTGCAAAAATTGCACAGGTTCGGTTTGAAAGTAAACGAAAAGTCAAACGTGAGATAACCTACTATAATCTTGACGTGATTATATCTGTAGGGTATCGTGTGAACTCAAAAAATGCGACAACCTTTAGGAAATGGGCCACTTCAATCCTAAAACAATACTTGCTGAAGGGCCATGCCATCAACCAACAACGTTTGGATCACTATGACGAGTTGAAGGATGTGGTACGCCTCATGTCCCGCACTATCTCCTTGCAAGAAAAAGCTACTGACGAGGAGTATAATGGCCTATTCAATGTGATTAATGATTATGTCTATGCACTTGACACGCTGGATCGTTACGACTATCAAAAACTATCCATTGACAAGACTACTAAAGAAGAATCTTTTCATGCCACATACGACAATGCCATGGAGGCTATCAACATGCTTAAGAATAAGTTTGGCGAAAGTACTTTGTTCGCTAATGAAAAAGATTCCTCTTTCAAAAGCAGCATTGGGCAAATTTACCAAACGTTCGGGGGCTCGGAATTATATCCTTCCGTGGAAGAGAAAGCAGCCATGTTGCTCTATCTCGTTGTGAAAAACCATTCATTCAGCGATGGCAACAAACGCATTGCCGCCATGCTGTTCCTTTGGTTTATGGAGAAAAACCACATGCTCTATGATGAAGACGGACATAAGCGTATAGCCGACAACACTCTCGTTGCTCTTACTCTAATGATTGCAGAGTCAAAGACAGAAGAAAAAGATGTGATAGTAAAGTTGGTAGTGAATCTTATCAATCAGAATAATTGACATACAATGGGACAAGAACCGATTTTGAACGGACATAACAAGGCGGAGTTTCCGCCGGCTCACACTGCCGAACATTTGTTGAACCAGACAATGGTCAGGATGTTTGGATGTGGCAGGTCGAAAGACATGCACATAGAGCGGAAGAAATCGAAAATAAACTATGAGCTCAACCAATGTCCTACCGAGGAGCAGGTAAAGGCAATAGAACGGCGTATGAACGAATTGATAGCGGAGGACTTGCCTGTAAGTTTTCAGTTTGTTACCCGCGACAACATCCCCGAAGGTGTCATGCTCGACAAGTTGCCCGAGAATGCCAGCGACACGTTGCGTATTGTCCGTATCGGCGACTACGACGTCTGTCCTTGCATCGGGGCTCACGTGGAGCACACGGGCGAGATCGGACACTTTCGGATAACGAGTACCAGTTGGCACGAAGGGTCGTTCAGAATTGTGTTCAAGGTAGGCGAGCCGAAGTAAGCCTTGTCCCCCCCCGATACCGATTCGTGGTTGGTTGCAGGAAGCCGCCTTACAGCATCGACTTGAGCAATGCGACCACATCCTTGTCGGCAGGCAACCACTTCACGCTGTCTATTTCTTTTCGGTTCAGCCACTTGGCATCCTCGTGTTCAAGGAGCGTAAGCTCGCCCTGAGCTACGCTACATTGAAAACAATACATGGTGATGTGGAACTTGGGATAATCGTAGTCGATGGTGATGAGAAGCCTTTCCACTGCGATGTCGGTTCCCATCTCCTCGCGAATTTCCCGTTTGAGTGCGTCCTCGGCACTTTCACCCGGCTCGATCTTTCCCCCGGGAAATTCCCACCAATCCTTCCACTCGCCATAGCCACGCTGTGTCGATAGCACCCGCCCGTCGCGAATGAAGATGGCGGCCGATACATGGATGTGTCTCATTGTCGGATTGTTTGTTGAAGCTATGCGATGAAGGTCATCTCCACGCTTACTTTTCGTGCGTCGGCACCCATCGGGGGATTCTCCTTCGAGAGGCAAATGGTTATTGCTTCTATTTGAGGAAACGACGAATTCAATGCCATGGCAATGCGTTGACACACGTGTTCAAGCAACTGCGAGGGAATGGACATCTCGTGCTTGATGATTTCAAAAACCGTAGCGTAATTCACTGTGTCGGCAAGGTTGTCGGTAAGGGCAGCCTGCCCCAAAGGCAGTGTAAGCCTTACATCGACGACGAAGCTCCCCCCTACCGTATGCTCTTGTGGCATGACCCCATGACAAGCATGGAAGCGCAAGCCTTCCATGCTTATGTGTGAGTGTTGCAAGCGCATCATCCGCAACGAGATGAGCCGCAATGCTTGCAAATGAGGCAACCTTCCTGATAAACCAATGCCTCCTGTCCACAATTCGGACACTTCTGTCCTTCGGCCGCAGTGCCATCGAGCACATACTTTTTCAAAGCGCGTTCAACGCCGTTCTTCCAGTTGTTGATGCTTTGGGAATCGAGTTGCAACGAATCGACCAGCTTGATGACACGATTGAGCGGCATACGCCAACGAAGCACTCCGGAAATAAGCTTTGCGTAGTTCCAGTATTCCTTGTTGAATTTCTCGGAAAGTCCCTCGATGGTGGTCTTGTAACCCCGCTTGTTCTCAAATTGGAAATCGTAGTGCTTATTGCCGTTTTCATCGATGTTCTTGATGATCTTACCCGAAGTGACCGATTTCGGCAATAAGATTCCCTCCTCATCGTCTTGGATACCTGTGAATATTTCATAAGGATGCCCGTCAAGCAAACCAACAAACGCCACCCACTTCTCTTTGTTGTTCTGGAACCGGATTACATCGGCATCAAGCACTTTTGGACGAACCTCCACGACATCAGGTTGGCGACAGATGGGCGTGTTTGCCTTATCGTCCTTCTTGGTGGAAATGAGCACTCCCGATCGGGAGCCATCGCGATACACGGTGCAACCCTTGCATCCCGACTTCCATGCCTCGATGTAGAGTTGGTTCACCAGTTCCTCGTTCACGTTGGCTGGCAGGTTGATGGTGACACTGATGGAATGATCGACCCATTTTTGGATTCTTCCCTGCATGTGTACCTTGGCGAGCCAATCCACATCGTTCGATGTGGCCTTGTGGTAAGGTGAACGAGCCACCAGTTCGTCTATTTCCTCTTGCGTGTAATTCTTGGTAGTGTCCAGACCGTTCACTTCCATCCAAGTGAGGAATTTGTGGTGATAGACCATGTATTCCTCGAAAGCATCGCCCGTCTCATCGACGTAATCCACCCGGACGGCCGGGTCGTTGGGATTGACTTTCCTACGCCGCTTATATACGGGCATGAATACGGGTTCGATGCCCGAGGTGGTTTGTGTCATGAGGCTGACTGTGCCGGTCGGGGCGATGGTGAGGCAAGCGATGTTGCGCCGTCCGTATGTCTTCATGTCGTCATAAAGCGCAGGATCCTTTTCCTTGATTCGAAGGATGAATGGATTGTTTTGCTCTCTTTGCCAGTCGTAGATTTGGAAAGCTCCGCGTTCCTTTGCCATGTTCACCGACGAGCGGTAGGCCTCAAGGGCGATGGTCTGATGCACTTTCTCTGAAAATGCTATGGCATCCTCTGTTCCGTAAGTCAGCCCCATGGCGGCAAGCATGTCGCCCTCGGCAGTGATGCCCACGCCGGTGCGCCGTCCCATGGAGCTTTTCTTGAGTATTTTTTCCCAGAGGTGACGTTCCGAATGCTTGATTTCCTCGCTTTCGGGGTCGGCATCTATTTTCTGGATGATGGCCTCTATCTTTTCCAGTTCAAGGTCTATGATGTCGTCCATGATTCGCTGGGCTATGGCTACATGCTGCTTGAACAAGTCGAAGTCGAAACAAGCCTCAGGAGTAAACGGATTGACAACATAGGAGTATAAATTGATGGCCAACAACCGGCACGAATCGTAGGTGCAAAGAGGGATCTCGCCACAGGGATTGGTGGAAACCGTACGGAATCCCAAGTCGGCGTAACAGTCGGGGATGGACTCGCGCAGGATGGTGTCCCAGAACAAGACTCCCGGTTCGGCCGACTTCCATGCGTTGTGTACGATTTTCCTCCACAATTCCGAAGCGTCGGTGCGTTTCGAACACATCGGATGAGTGGAGTCGATAGGGTATTGTTGCAGGTAAGGTGTGTGATGGGTGGCACATTCCATGAAGTCATCGTCTATTTTCACCGAAACGTTGGCTCCTGTCACCTTGCCTTCGGTCATCTTGGCGTCGATAAACGATTCCGAATCAGGGTGCTTGATGCTTACGCTCAACATCAAGGCTCCTCTTCGGCCATCCTGCGCCACTTCGCGGGTGGAGTTGGAATAACGCTCCATGAACGGCACAAGTCCGGTCGATGTCAGTGCCGAATTCTTCACGGGCGATCCTTTGGGACGGATATGCGACAGGTCGTGCCCCACACCGCCACGACGTTTCATCAATTGCACCTGCTCCTCGTCGATGCGGATGATGGCCCCATACGAATCGGCCTTGCCATCAATTCCTATCACGAAGCAATTCGACAACGACGCAATCTGATGGTCGTTTCCTATGCCCGTCATCGGGCTTCCTTGTGGCACGATGTACTTGAATTTGTCGAGGACATCGAAAATCTGCTGTGGCGTGAGCGGATTCTTGTAACGCGACTCGATGCGCGCGATTTCGTTGGCAATACGCCAGTGCATGTCGGAAGGTGTCTTCTCATAAATCTTGCCTTCTGAATCTTTCATCGCGTATTTGTTTACCCAGACGCGACTGGCAAGCTCATCGCCGTTGAAATATTTCAACGTTGCGGCAAAAGCTTCTTCGTAGGAGTAAGAAATTGGGGTCATTGATTATATTCGTTTGTTGTTATTGGCTTGTTGAAAACTTTAGCGGACACAAAAATATCTTATTTATTCGCTCCGTCAAAGAAAAAACGCCTTGAAACATGAAAAAAGCGCTTCCTTTTGGGGGGAAACACCGTTTAGCTTCTTGTTTATTAGTGGGTTGTGGGATAATCCGAAAACTTAAAAACAAAATCCACGATTAAATTCGATCCGCGACACGAACATTCTTGTTTCTTGACCATCTAAGCCCTTTGCAGGATCTGTTCGATTTCATTCAACGATGCACGCACGGAGTTATCGACCGACTTCAGGCCTTCGATGTTCTTGCAGGCGTGAAGTACCGTGGCATGGTCGCGGTTGCCGATGTGCATACCGATTTTCGCGACCGACTCGCTGGTGAATTTCTTTGCCATGTACATGGCCACCTGACGGGCTTGCGACACGTCCTTTTTCCGGCTCTTCGACTGAATGAGCGTGGGCGACACGTGATAATAGTCGCAAACCTTCTTGATTATCTCGTTGATGGAGATTTCCGAGGCGCGTCGTTTGATGGTCATGCCCAAAATCGTTTGCGCCAGTTCCATGTTGATTTCATGGTTGCAGTATATGGATTGTGCCAGAATCGAATTGATGATTCCCTCAAGCTCGCGCACACCTTCCGTGGAATTGTCGGCAATATAGTCGATGATGTCGTCGGAGATCACCAGGCCGTTTTTGCGAACCTTCCGGCGGAGGATGTCGCATCGTAGGTCGCGATCCGGCTTTTCCAACTCGGTCACCAGCCCCCACTTGAAACGTGTCAGCAGTCTGTTTTCCATTCCCTCCATGTCCTTTGGCGATCGGTCGGCTGTCAGCACGAGTTGCTTTCCGTTTTGGTGCAGGTAGTTGAAGATGTGGAAGAATGTGTTCTGCGTCTTTTGGGCCCCGGCAAATTCCTGCAAGTCGTCCATGATAAGCACATCCACAGTCTGGTAGAACCCCATGAAATCATTGAAGTGGTTTGTCCGGATGGATTCGGTGTATTGCACCTGGAACAAATGGGCGGAGATATACAGCACGCGCTTCTCGGGATAGAGCTGTTTGATGCGTGCGCCAATGGCGTTTGCCAGATGGGTCTTGCCGACCCCGGAAGCGCCATGGATGAACAATGGGTTGAAGGTCCTTGCCGGCTTTTGCGCCACGGCTTCTCCCACGGTGAGCGAATATTCATTGCTGCGCCCTTTCACGAAGGTGTCGAAGACATAGTTGGGAATCAGATGCGACTCAAACTCCGGGGCATTGTCTTTCCCGGCTTCCTGCCGCGAATGTATCTCACCGGGGGTTTTTCCTTCCATCTGTGTGGTGAGCGTGTTGTCCTTGTCAACCAGCACACTGTATTCCAGGAATGTACCCTTTGCGATGTCCTTGTTCAACACACAGGCCAGGAGCTCCGAGAATTTCTCTTCCAGATAGTCATAGAAGAAAGGAGAAGGGACACCCAATGTGAGGGTGCCGTTCTCGAACTTCATAGGCTTGATGGGAGCAAACCATGTGTTGTATTGCGCCTCGGAAACGTTGTCGCGTATTGTCCTCAAACAACGTCGCCAGAGTTCATTGATTTCGCTATCGTTCATTCTGTCTCTTTCGTTTTGGTTGTCAAAGGTAGAACAGTTTTTCCGAAAAAAAAACTGTATTTTTTTCCTTGTTTTTCGATTTGAATTTAAGTGTCTGTTTCCTTGCAATTTACGATGCCTTGTAAGGACAACGTTTCAAAAAGGGGAAATTTGCATAAATTCATCTTGTTGTATCACAGACTGTTGGACGCACATTTTGACACGATTCACGAATCCGCCTTTTCATTGGGAGCTTTTTCGATTCATCGAATCGCCAAGCCCTACACCGTTTTTCCGTGTCAGGCACGACTTTTTTTATTTGGAAAAATTCCAATTACGCCCATCCGCTGTTTTGTCTTTCCTTCCAAATATCGAGAAGTGGACGTAGCGTTTGGGACGCATTCTTAGGTCCTCCAGCAGCAAGGCGGCATTGCCTGCCGTGGCGTTGAGGTTGTTGTAGAGTTGCGCGTCGTTGAGCAACAGTCCCCATGAGCCCTGTGGATCGTTCAGGCGGTTGGCAAACAGTTCCACATGCTCGATGGTGCTGTTGACGTTTTGCATGAGCCGGTCGAAATCGAAGTCCTTCAGCTTGCTGGTCATCGCCTCCATGTTTCCGCTAAGACGCGTCAGGTTGTCGGCCATTTGGGTCACGTCGGTCTTCATCAGTGCGTCCAGCTGCTTGCTCGTGGCTGCCAGATGGGCGGTGGCCCGTTCGGTGTTGTGCAGGGTGTTGGCCAATGCGGGGTCGGCAAGCAGGCGGTTCAGCGACGACAAGATGCTGTCGAGCTTGGGCATCATCCGTTCCACCGCCGGCAGTATCTTTTCCGATGCGGCCGCCAACAGTCCGCCGTTGCCCCGGCCCGGAATGGTGTCGCCGGGTTGAAGGCAGGTGGAGCTGCTGTAGTTTGGCCTCAGGTGCATCCTTACGGAGCCCAACATTTCGGTTTCGAGTTCGGCTGTGGTTCCCGTCGGGATGAGCAGGTTCTTGGCGGTCTCTATCCTCACGACCACGTAGCCCGGATGCGTCGGGTTGTAACGCATCTCGCGCACGATGCCGACTTGCAGCCCGCTCCAGAACACCGGCCCCGACTCGGCTACGCCCGTCACGTCGGCAAATTCCACATAATACGTGTTCTTGGGATGGAGCATCTCGATGTTCTTGAAGAAATTCAACCCATAGACAAGTATTGCAATGGCAATGATGGCAGTAATGCCCAGTTTCACTTCTTTCCTCATGTCGTTTCTGTTGTTTTTCACCTTCTTCGCCTGCTTTCCTGTACGGCTTTTTGATAATCCACCTTCTTGTCGCCCTTGAAGGCCACGATAAAGGCGCCCTTGAACTTTCGCGACACCTGCTTGAGTTCCTTTTGCATTTCGTTGGGATTCCTGCTGCTTCCCACCGTGTATTTGTAAAGCTTGCCTTCCTTGTAGAAACTTACCGGCCCCAACCCCTTGAAACTTTTGTCGTTGGGCTTCAGGCGTGTGGGGGTGGCCATGATTTGGATTTTGAACACGATGTCGCCTTCGACCGACGAATCGTCAATGTGCCGGCCGGCCGTCGGCTCGTCATCGGCAAGCAGGTCGTCGTCATTGGGAGGTGCCTCCACTGCGGGCGCGGGGTTCGGCCTCGTGCCGTGTCCTACACCCTTCCGGTATGCCACAAAGGCTTGGCAGATGCTTCTGGCGAGTGCATCCTGTCCGCTTTTACTAAGCAGGTAGCGTTCCTCGTCGGGATTGGAAATATATCCCAGTTCCACCAGCACGCTGGGCATGGTTGTTTGTCGCAGCACCAGGAATCCGGCTTGCTTCACCCCCCGGTCCACTCGATTGGCATAGCGACGGAACTGACTCTGTATCAGCTTCGCCAACTCCACGCTTTCCTTCATGTTGTTGTCTTGGATGAACTCGAAGATGATGTAGCTCTCCGCCGAGCGCGGATTGAATCCCGCGTAGCGCTCCTTGTAGTCCTCCTCTATCAGTATGACGGAGTTTTCCTGCTGCGCCACCTCAAGGTTCTCTTTCGTCCTGGCCAGGCCCAGGGTGTAGGTCTCGGTTCCACGGAAATGGCTTTTCCTGCGTGGAAGGGCGTTTGTGTGAATGCTGATGAAGAGGTCGGCGTTGGCGTTGTTGGCTATCTCGGCACGACGGCCGAGCGCGACGAACTTGTCGGTGGAGCGGGTGTATTTCACCGTCACGTCGTTGAACGATTGCGAGATCAGCGCCCCCACTTTCAAGGCTACGCTCAGGTTGATGTTTTTCTCGCGCCCCTTCCGGCCTATGCTGCCCGGGTCTTTCCCTCCGTGCCCCGCGTCGATCACCACGACAAAATCCTTGCAAAGGATTTCCAATGGCAGGAGCAGCAGAAGCGACAACAGTGTAAGCGACTTGATTTTCATACGGCAAAATTACACAAATTCCTCGATAAATCCGTACCTTTGCGGCCAAATTTTAGTAGCGATGCTCAAATTCCTCAAGAACTGGGCCCTGCCCCTTGCCATGCTGGCCGGTGTGGCCGGATATTTTCTGCTTGCCTGTCTGCCTGTTTTCGATTCCGTCAGGCCGTGCGTCGGCGAGGCGGTGTCGCGTGTCATGCCCGTACTCATCTTCGCGCAGCTGTTGCTGACGTTTTGCAAGGTCGATCCTCGCGAGCTGGTGCCCGTGAGGTGGCACGGGTGGCTGTTGCTTGTCCAGTTGTGTTTGGGTGCGGTGGTCTCGCTGGTCGTGGTGGCGTTGCCGCCGGGCAGCCCTCTGAAGGCGTTGGGCGAAGGCGCGTTGGTTTGCTTCGTCTGCCCCACGGCCACTGCGGCGGCGGTCGTCACCGCCAAGCTTGGGGGCAGTGCCTCCACGTTGTCCACCTACACGCTCCTGTCCAACCTGTTGGCGGCCGTGTTTGTCCCCTTGGTCTTCCCCATAGTCGAGCCCCATGCCCAATTGTCGTTCCCCGACGCCTTTCTCAAGATCTTGGGCAAGGTCTTCCCCCTGCTCCTGTCGCCCTTCGTAGTGGCCCTCCTGCTGCGCTGGTTCGTCAAGCCGCTCCACCGTTGCTTAGCGTCGCATAGTGGGTTCGCGTTCCATATATGGGCCGTCGCCCTGACGCTTGTGATGGGGCAGACCACCCGTTCCATGGTTCGGAGCGACGTGTCGTTTGTCCTTGGCTTGTCCATTGCCATAGGCGGTCTCTTCGCCTGCGCCGTGCAGTTCGTCCTCGGCAAGGCCATTGGCGGCGCCTGCCACGACCGCATCAGCGCGGGGCAGGCCTTGGGGCAGAAGAACACGGTGCTGGCCATCTGGATGGCGGTCGCCTACCTCAGCCCCGCCGCGAGCATCGGCCCCGGCAGCTATGTGGTGTGGCAAAACGTCGTGAACAGTTGGCAATTGTGGAGGCGACGCACGAAGAAACGGTGAGTCGGCCCCCGGCAAGAAGTCCCCATGCGCCTCACGTCAGCACGATGCCGATGGAGAAGAGCAGGGAGAAGACGAGGATGTTGCGAGCCGTCTCGCCCAATATGCCGTTCAGCGCGGCCCCCCCGCCGATGGCCCTCATGCGCACCCACGTGCGGACGTGGGGCGGGAGGAAAAGCAGGGTGAGGGCGGTGAGCCGCAGGCTGAGGGCCACGGCCGCCACCCCAAGCGCCAGATAGGCCCAAAGGCCCCACTGCGCTCCCCACCGCACCACGATGGTGCGCTTGCCGCTGACGGCATCCTGATCGCGGTCGCGGAAATTGTTGACCATGAGCAGCTGGTCGGTCACGAGGCCACAGGCCACCGAGGCCGTCAGCACGGGCAGGGTGCAGGTAGCGGTGAGCACATAGTAGGTGCAACACACGGGCACGACGCCGAAGAACACCACCACCAACACGTCGCCCCAGCCGTGATAGGCCAACGGGTAGGGACCGGCGGTGTAGGCCAAGGCGAAGACCACACAAAGCCCCCCTACGGGGACGAGGAGCCAGTCGGTGAAGAACAAGACGCACGAGCCCACCGCCACGGCAACCACCGAGACGATGTTCATGCCGAGGCGCATGGCCGGAAGCGTCACCCAGCCCTGCGCGCACGCACGCCTCGGCCCCACCCGGTCCTCGCTGTCGGCACCTTTCACACAGTCGAAATAATCGTTGATGAGGTTGGCGTCGATCTGCATGAGGAGGGCGAAGAGCAGGCAGACGAGCGAGGGAAGCAACGCGAAGCTCCCCGCCCGACAGGCCAAGGAGCACCCCACAAGCACGGGGGCCGCGGCGCCCGCCAAGGTCTTGGGGCGCGAGGCCATCCACCAGGCCCGCAGGCCGTTTGTTCTCGGTTTGTCCATAGCATACACACGAAAATTCGTGCAAAAGTAAAATAAATGTGCCTCCCATGCAAATGTTACGGATAAAAATGCGTACCTTTGCGCCCCGAGACACTGGCAAGGCCCCGTTTTTTCCCGGGGAGGCCGGCGAGGCGTCTCGCAAGTTGGGAAAAACAAGCATTCGATAAAAAATTGAAGACATTTGAAGAATTAGGGCTGTCGCAGCAGCTGCTGGCAGCAATTACCGAACTCGGGTATGCCACTCCCATGCCCGTGCAGGAGGAGGTGATACCCTACCTGTTGGGTGGAGGCAACGACGTGGTGGCCTTGGCGCAAACCGGCACCGGCAAGACGGCAGCCTACGGGCTGCCCATCCTGCAGACCACCGACACGGGGCTGAACGAGCCTCAGGCGCTCATCCTGTCGCCCACACGCGAGCTCTGCCTGCAGATTGCGTCCGACCTGACGGACTACTCGAAGTACATCGACGGAATGCGCATCCAGCCCGTGTATGGCGGCTCGTCCGTCGAAAGCCAGGTCAGGAGCCTGAAGAAGGGCGTGCAGATAATCGTGGCCACCCCCGGGCGGCTCATCGACCTGATGAACCGGGGCGTGGCGAGGCTCGACAAGATCCGCCGCGTGGTTCTCGACGAGGCCGACGAGATGCTCTCGATGGGCTTCTCGGACGACATAGACACCATCCTCTCCGCCGTGCCCGCCGGGCGCGACACCCTGCTGTTCTCGGCCACCATGAGCGCGGAGATTTCCAGGATATCGAAAAACTACCTGCACGACGCCCGCGAGATCGTCGTCGGCACGAAAAACGAAGGCACCCGGAACGTGACGCACATGGCCTACGTGGTGCACGCCAAGGACAAGTATCCGGCCCTGAAGCGCGTGGTGGACTACTACCCGAAAATCTACGGCATCGTGTTCTGCCGCACACGCATGGAGACACAGGAGGTGGCCGACAAGCTCATACAAGACGGCTACAACGCCGATGCCCTGCACGGCGAACTGTCGCAGCAACAACGCGACCTGACCATGCAGAAATTCCGCCAACACCGCATACAACTGCTTGTGGCCACCGACGTGGCGGCACGCGGCATCGACGTCGATGACCTGACCCACGTCATCAACTACGGCCTCCCCGACGACCTTGAGGTTTATACCCACCGCAGCGGACGCACCGGGCGCGCCGACAAGAAAGGCATCAGCATTGCCATCATCCACCTACGCGAAAAAGGGAAGATGCGGGCCATTGAGAAGGAGATAAAGAAACAATTCGAAATAGGCAAACTGCCCACCGGCGAGCAGATATGCGAGAAGCAGCTCTACAAGATGATAGACGACGTGGAGCGCGTGGAGGTGAACGACGAGGAGATAGACCGCTTCCTGCCAGCCGTCTCGCGCAAGTTGGAGTGGCTCAGCAAGGACGACCTGATAAAACGAATGCTCAGTCTGGAAATCAACCGCTTCGTGAAATACTACGCCAACGCAGCGGAAATCGAGGATGTGACGGAAGAGCCACGCGAGAAAGGCGAGCGCAAGAAAGGACGGAAGGAAAAGGGAAGCCGGAAGCCCGAGTCGGGATTCACACGAATGTTCATCAATGTCGGCAGGATGGATGGCATTGTGCCTGCCAAGATCATCGACATGCTGAACCGTAAGACACATTCGCGCATCGAGGTGGGACGCATCGACCTGATGCAGAGATTCTCATTCTTCGAAGTCCGCGAAGCCGATGCCGACTTTGTGGTGGGAAAAATGCAGGGACTGAGCCTGAACGGTCGGGAGGTGACTGTCGAGATTGCCGGCGACAACAACGGGACTGAAACTGGAACCGATGCCGCCCCCAAGCGCAGGAAGAGTGAAGGCCGACGGCATGAGGATGCCGCACGTCAGGCAGGAAACGAAGGTGGTCGCCGTAGGCAGCGCGAACATGTAGCCGGCAGAGACGACGAACGCAAAAGACGCGATGAATTCGGAGAGAAACGGGCAAGAGGCCGAAAGGACAACGACGCAAAATGGGAAAAACGCACCACGAAGGCCCCAAAAGAAGACTGGCGACAATTCTTCCAGCAAGGCAATGAGCTGAAAGGCGAAATCCCTGATTTTTCGGAGGAAGGCTGGGCAAAGCGTTCGAAGAAGAAACGCTGACGAGGCCTCCCCATTCATGAGAGGAAAACATAAAACCTGATGAGTCCTGTAAAAGCCCACTTGGATTTTCAGGACTCATCTCAATATCATAGGAAAACAGACATGAAAAGACAAACAACGCTTATCCTGACCGGGACATGGCTGTTGTCGGTCGTGTCGGTGACGGCACAGCCGCGTGTGGTGGACGCCATTCCCGACACCATCCTGCTACAGCAGCCATTCTGCCAAGCCGACGAGAACCGATTCCTGCATCCCGACAAATCGTTCTATCCTGAGACATGGTTCCACTTCCTGAACGGAAGCATCAACAAGGCCGGCATCACCGCCGACCTGGAGGCCATAGCGGGTGCCGGCATCACGGGCATCCAGTTCTTCCACGGCAAGCAGGGCGACGGCAAGGATTTTCCCGGCACGAAGGAACACATCGAGTGCCTGAGCCCACAGTGGGAGTCGCTGCTCACCCACACGGCCTCGGAAGCCAAACGGCTGGGGTTGCGTTTCAGCATACAGACCTGTCCCGGATGGGCCATGAGTGGAGGGCCATGGGTCACCCCCGACAAAGCCATGCGCAATCTCACCTGCAACCGAATGGATGTGGAGGGGGGCAAGGAAGTGAACGCGACATTGCCACTACGCGAGACCGCCGATTGGCAAGACTACCACGACGTGGTGACACTGGCATTCCCCACCCCATCCGATGACTCCGGCACCTACCTTCGGGCAGCACAGGTGCTTGCCAAGGAAAACGCCGACCGATGGAAGGCTTGTGTGAACGGCACTCCAAGCCAAAGCGTAAGGTTGCGACCCACCAGCAGCCCCCATGCGGTGGAGGTAGTGTTGCCTCGGGAGGAAACCGTGCGGAGCCTGGAGTTCAACCCCATCGACCGTTTCAACCATTCGTTTGGCGTAGATCCCGCCATCCACGTGAAGATGACGGCACTGACCGTCCAAGGCGAGCAGACCGTACTCGATGCCGACATGCCAGCCGCCAACTGGCAAGACACGAAACACGGCATGACCTTCGCGCTGAAGGAATCGCGGGCGAGCCGATATAGGATTGAGCTGACAAACGCACACGACATGGACTTGTGGTACATGCACCTTTCGAGTGCCGTCCGTAAGAACAACTGGGAGGGAGAGGCCGGATGGACACTGCGTCGTGTGCTGCGCGAGAACGAACATACGGAATATCCAGCTGACTGCTATGTGAAACAGGGCGACATCGTAGATGTAAGCGCTTTCGTGACCGATGGCAAACTACACTGGAAAGCACCCAAGGGCAAATGGACCATACTGAGAATCGGCCACGTGAATGCAGGCGAGAAAAACGGCCCGGCTCCCGACGAGGCCACCGGGTGGGAAATCAACAAGCTCGATGCCGACTGTGTGAGGTTTCAGTTCGACAGCTACATCGGACGCCTACACGACACGGCCTTGAAAGGATTGGTCGATAACATGCTGATGGACAGTTGGGAATGTAGGTCACAGACGTGGACAGCACAGATGCCCCAAGAGTTTGAGTCGCAACGAGGCTATGACCTGACGAAGTGGATTCCAGCGTTGTTTGGCTATGTGATAGGCAACCAGGAACAGACCGCAGCCTTCCTGTGCGACTGGCGACAGACACAAAACACACTGTTCGTGCACAATTTCTATGGCACCATGGCACGCCTTGCACACGAGAAAGGCATGACCGCCTCCTACGAGACCGCCGCAGGCGACATTTTTCCGGGCGACCCGATGGAATACTACAAGTTCGCCGACGTGCCGATGACGGAGTTCTGGCAACCCTTCAGCCACTTTCTTGCCAACCGCAACTACAAGCCCATCCGCCCCACAGCCTCTGCCGCCCGCATGTATGGCAAGCCACGAGTGTCGGCCGAGGCCTTCACCTCGTTCGACATGACGTGGGACGAACACTTGGGCATGTTGCGCGACGTGGCCAACCAAAACATGGCGGAGGGGGTCACCCACCTGGTGTTCCACACCTATACCCACAATCCCGACCCCGACAAGTATTTTCCCGGCACTTCGTTTGGGGCGAACATCGGCACGCCTTTCTTGCGCAAGCAGACGTGGTGGCGACACATGCCGGCGTTTACCACCTATTTGGCTCGCTGTGCCTACATGCTCGAACGAGGGAAGCCTGTGTCGGCAGTGCTGGCGTATCTGGGCGATGAGATCCAGCAGAAGCCCGACCAGCTGAAGCCTTTCGTGGAAGGCTACGCCTTCGACTATTGCAACACCGACGCGTTGCTGCATCGGATAGACGTGAAAGACGGCAAGTGGGTGACACCCGACGGAATCGAATACGAAGTGTTGTGGCTTGCCGATGCCGAAAGGATGTTGCCCGAAACGCTCGAACGCCTGTACGAACTGGTGGTCAAGGGTGGCGTGCTTGTGGGCAATGCACCCTCCGCTCCTGCCACACTGGGCGACAACCGAGGCCAACAGGCGCGGTTCCGCAAGGTCGTGGAAAGGCTTTGGAAAAGCCAAGGACTAAAAGATAGGGTATTGGACAACATGAGCTTGGAAGAAGCTCTTGGGCGATTGTCGGTGGCTGCCGACGTGATTGCCGAAACACGAAAGACAGTGCAGGAACTGAAATGGACACACCGGCGTGCGGAGAACGCCGACTGGTATTTCGTGTGTCCCAATCAGGAACAAACGTTCGATGGCGTGGTGGAGTTTGCCTGCGAGGGCACGCCGGAGTTGTGGAATCCCATCAATGGAACAGTTGAACCACTCGCCACACAACGGGTAGGCGGCAAATCGCGGATACGAATGAACCTTTCGTGTGGCGAAAGCATGTTTGTGGTGTTCCGCCACGACAAGGAATACAAACAGCCGTCAGAACCCGTCGAGACCATCGTACCATGGACACCCCGATGGACTCTGACATTTCCACAAGAACGAGCAACAGGACAAACATTGACACTCGACGAACCGACACCGTGGAACGAGCTGGACCTGCCGGAAGAAGGACGCGCATTCTCAGGCACGGCACGATATGCAACGGTACTCGACATGGATGAGGTGGACGGATCAAACCATTATCTGATGGACTTGGGCCGAGTGGAAGAGATAGCCGTGGTGCGGGTGAACGACCAAGTAGTCGATACCCTGTGGACTGCTCCCTACCTTACGGAAATAGGCCGGCACCTTCGGAAAGGCAAGAACACGGTGATCGTCGAAGTAACCAACACATGGTTCAACCGGCTGGCCTACGATGCGAATCTCCCCGAAAACGAACGTCGCACATGGGTCATTCACGGCCCCAAGCCAGGCACGCCTCTACGCCCAAGCGGATTGCTGGGGCCAGTTCGACTGGTACGCCGACAGACAACACCGACCCCCTGAGCGCTCTTACCCCTTCCATTCCTTTGCCCGATAATAAGGCATGGGGACAGAAAAGGATTTTTCGGCATCAATAAGGCTACATTGCTGCCTGATGATGTCACGCCTTCTCGGAGGAAGGCTGGGCAAAACGTAGGACGAGAAAAGCAAGCAGACGCATGAAATTTTTCGGGGCCTCGTCATCACGACGAAGCCTCGAAACATACTAAGAGAAAAAAAACAAAACCGCCCGTTTTTACATCGCCTGAGAGGCCGGGCCGGTTTGTTTTTTACTGATTATTACCAAGAATTGTTCCGTTGAATTTTTATTTCGGCGAGAGCCCTGATTCTGGCGGCTTCGTCGGAATGGGACTGGAAGCACAGCGCGCGACTAACCATTTTGAAAATTTGTCCGTTATACAATAAGATGATCTTGGCCCTGGTCTTCATGGCGCGGAGCGAGTCCGCGCGGAAGTTCATGGCGCGGCTCACAAACGATTGGCTTTCGCCAAGCGCCTCGGCGAGGCGAGTCTGGCTGATGTGTGTCACGATTTTCATGCTTCCTTCTCTGGTTTCCTTGGTTTCACGGCGGCGAAGGTCGGCATAATTATGCAAACAAAAAAAAACATTAAATAACGTTAAACGACCGCATAATTTCCCTCCTCGTTTGGAAGCCTCGGGTTTTAGTGGTTTCGGCGTGGTTTTGTTTGTTTGTTTTCTCTTTCCCCTCTTTCCTTTCTTTCCCCTCTTTCCACTCTTTCAAATCTCTATTTCCTCTCTCTCCGCCACGCGCCGACCCACGAAAGAGAGAGAGAGGCTCACGGCACCTTGCCTGTGAACCTCTCTCTCCTTCTGCCTGTACACCCTCAGGGACTCGAACCCTGGACCCACTGATTAAGAGTCAGTTGCTCTACCAACTGAGCTAAGGGTGCAACGTTGTGTGTGTGGAAGCTCCCTTCCTTGCTGTTTGCGGGTGCAAAGGTATGATGTTTTTTTCAACCTGCCAAACATTTTTCGATGTTTTTTGTGGTGTGCCCTCAAAATTCGTACAATTCGGATGGTGTCGTGCGTCGCAAGGCGGTCAGCTCCACATCCTTGCCAACGCACACGCCGTGCGAGCGGAGTTCCAGCTCCACGGTCTTGTAGGCCAGTTCGGGGTGGTTGTTTTCCTTGCTGAGGTGGCACAGCCAGATGTGGCGGAGGTGGCCGCCGATGTTTTCGGCGAGGAAGCGTGCCGTGTCGTGGTTGCCCAAATGTCCTGTCGGGCCCTTGATCCTCTCCTTCAGGTGTTGCGGATAGACTCCCATGGCCAGCATCTCCTCGTCGTAGTTGGCCTCGATGACGAGATAGTTGGCCTTGCGGATGTAGCGGGCAGCCGTGGGGGTGATCTCGCCCACATCGGTGAGGAAGGAGAAGGTGCGCCCGTCTATCTCCACGCAGTAGCCCACGCTGTCGATCGCATCGTGGGGGACGGGAAAGGGGGTGATGGTGAGATCGCGAAAGCGCAAGGGCTTTTCCTTCTCCACGACACACTGCATCGCCGGGGGCACCTTCTCGCCGATGCAGTAGCTTTGGTTGATGCCCCGGTGGATGGGCGCGGTGGTATAGACGGGGAGGTGTAGCCTGTTGGCCAAGGTGCCCAAGGCCTTGATGTGGTCGGCATGGTCGTGGGTCACGAAAACGGCGCGCACCTTTTCCTCGAGCGTGATGCCGACATCCTTCAGGCTTTTCCTGATGGTGCGTGCCGGGACGCCCGCATCGATGAGGATGCCATGGCTGTCGGTTCCGAGGTAATAGGAATTGCCGCTGCTTCCGCTTCCCAAGCTTATAAATTGTATCTTCATTCGTCCTGCTTTTTTTTCGGGGTGCAAAGATACGAAAAAAATGCGTACCCCGACACTCCCCGCGTGCGAAAACAAGCGCTTATCCGCGTTTTGCCGGGGAACGACGGGCATGCGACAACCCGCGCAACAACTCGTCGATGTCCTCCTCGCGGGTGGCCCAGCTGGTAACGAAGCGCACGGTCGTGTCGGTGTCGCCACGGCTCCCCCAGGTCTCGAAAGTGGCGGTCTGCCTCAGCGCGTCGATCACGTCGTTGGGAAGCGTGAAGAATTGCTGGTTGGTAAACGAGTCGATGTGTGGAGGATATCCGTTCTTCCTGAACCCCTCCTTCAGCTTGACGGCAAGCTCCACGGCGCGACGCGCAATCCGCAGGTACAACCCATCGGCGAAGAGCGTGGCGAACTGCAGGCCCAGCAACCTGCCCTTGGCCAGCAGGGCCCCATGCTGCTTCACGAGTGGGAAGAAGTGCTTGAGGCGTCCGGCATGTGCCACCACGCATTCGCCAAACAGCGCACCCACCTTTGTGCCGCCAATGTAGCACACGTCGCACAGGCCCACCAGCTCGGGCAACGTCAGGTCGGCGGCATCGCTTGCCAACCCATACCCCATGCGTGCGCCGTCAATGTAGAGCGCGATGTTGGCGTCCCGGCAGACGGCATGGAGTCCGGCCAGCTCGCGCTTGGTGTAAAGCGTGCCATACTCCGTAGGGTAACTGATGTAGAGCATTCCCGGAGCCACCATGTGCCCGCAGGTGTCGTCGGCATAGAAACCGTCGATATACGCCCTCACCTCGCCGGCATCCACCTTGCCCTCGTGGGAGGGAAGCGTGAGCACCTTGTGGCCCGACGCCTCGACGGCGCCCGACTCGTGAACGTTGATGTGGGCCGTCGTGGCGGCAAGCACGCCCTCGTGGCGGGAGAGCAGCGCGTCGATCACCGTGGCATTGGTCTGCGTACCACCCACCAGAAAATGCACATCCACACTCTCGTCGCCACAAGCTTTGCGCACCAATGCCTTGGCTTGCAGGCAATAATCGTCGGCACCATATCCGGGAGTCTGTTCCAGATTGGTTTCCAAGAGCCGCTGCATCACCATGGGATGTGCGCCTTCCATATAATCCGTATCAAAATGTTTCATCATGTTTGTTTCTATAGCATTTGTGGTTGCAAATATACGTATATTCTTGGATTGCACGAAATAATTTCCGGGGCGGCGTGCTAACGCAACTTGTGTCTCAGGAAACAATCGCGGCTGTAGGCGAGGTAGAACAGCAAGCCGAGCGCATTGACCACCCAACCCGACCAGAAGGCCGAATGATAGCCGGCATGCTCCGACAGCATTCCGCCCAACACGACCCCCAGCCCCACGCCGATGTCCCACGAGGTAAGCATGGTGGAGTTGGCCGTGCCGCGTTGCGAATGTGGAGCCATGTCGATGAAAATGTTCTGGAAGGCAGGAAACATGTGTCCGTTGCCCAAGCCGATGACCAAGGCTGCCCCATAGAATCCCACCTCGTTGTGCAGGGCGGCGAACAGCAGATAGCCGAAAAAGGAAATGCATGACCCGATTGTGGCATTGTGGGTTATCTGCCCCAAGCGCAACGAACGCGCACCAACAATCCGGGAAACCATCAGACCCACGCAAAGCAAGAAGAAGAACAAGCCCGAGCCTCCGATAATGCCCAGTTCCTCCTTGCCGTAAATGGCAAGATAGGTGGCAAGCACGCCATAGGAATAGGCATAACAGAGCAACGTAAGCCCCTGACTCCACCCTTTGACAAGGAAAAACCGGTCGAACGACAATTTCCCCTTGTCTGGCACGACTTCCTTTCGATCCACTTTCACGGTACTGTTCACAACGATGCCCAAGAAAGATGTGCCAAGAGCAATGAGAAACAACACGTTGTAGTCGTGGCAGGCCTGGAATATGCAAATGGCGACCGACGGGCTGATGGCTGTGGCCAAATTGTTGCTCAAGCCATAATAGCCTATGCCTTCCGAACGGCGTTCGGGATGCAACACGTCGATGGCTACCGTGCTGTTGGCCACGGTTACGGCTCCGTATGGCGCACCATGCAATGTGCGGAAAATGGCGAACATGGTGAGGGTACCCGCCACCAGATAGCCGGCAAATAGCGCACAGAAAAAAAACCAGGTGACAAGCAGCACCACCTTGCGGGGAAACGTATCGACGAAAAAGCCACTGAAAGGTCGCACCATGAGCGACACCAGCGTGTAGCCCGAAAGCACAATGCCTATCGTGGCCTTGTCGGCCTGAAACGTGTCGCTCAGGTACAAGGGGAGCAACGGCGTCAGGAGCATGAAGGAGAAGAACAGCATGAAATTGGCTATCCAAAGCTTCACATAATTGTGGTTCCACAGTTTTTCCATATTCTATACTACGAAAAAAACGATTTGCAGCAAAGGGGTAGATGTGCAAAGAGGGTGGACATGACAACGTCCACCCTCGCATATACCACAACACTTGTTATCGACCAAACAATTCGTCCAGTTTCTTGGCCATGTCCTCACCGCGCAAGTCGCGCGCCACGATGGTGCCGTCCTGACCGATCAAGACGGTACTCGGTATCGACATGACGCCATATTCGGCAGCACCGGCACAATTCCAATATTTCAGGTCGCTCATCTGGGGCCACGTGATGCCCAGCGTCTCGATGGCCTTTTTCCAGTTGTCGAGGTCGCTGTCGAGCGACACGCCCACAATGCCGAATCCCTTGTCCTTATACTTCGCATAGGTCTCGACCACGTTGGGCATCTCCGCCCGACAGGGTCCGCACCAGCTTGCCCAGAAGTCCACCAGCGTGTATTTGTTTTGCCGCACATACTGGCCAAGGCTCACGGCCTTGCCGTCGGGGTCGTTCATCGTAAAGTCAACGAATGGTTGGCCCACGGCGGTCTTGCGACGCACGGCAATGTTTTGCTCGAACTTCGCGATGGTCTCATTCTTCAGCCGCTCGGGGATCTGTGCCATCAAGGCCTCGTTCTCCTCGTCGGAAAGATCGTAGAACACATTGCGATACAGATGCACCCCCACACAGTTTTGGATGTTTTCCCTCGTGACCTGAAGCTCGTAGGCGCCCAGTTCGTCGATCAACTTCCCCCATGCGGCCTTGGCCTCCTCCTCCGTAAGGTCGCCGGCGTCCACCTTGCCGCCAAGCGCCTTCAGCTGCGCATTCACCGATTCCTCCTTTGCCAAGTAGGCGGCATAGACATCGTTGAGCGCACTGCCGGAGCAGACACCGCCCTGCATGTCGAGATTGAGGTTGGCGTTCTCAAGCGCAATCACAGCCTTCTGCTTGCCGCAGCTTACCGTGCGCATCTCGGCCAATTGCTGGTTGCCCTGGAAACGGAAAGCGCCGTTCTCGACTTTCGCCGAATCGACCACCCGGGCCGAGCGTGTGGCTCCTGAATACAAGTAAACGTATGTCCCATCGGCGGTGTCGGCAATCGTACCATTGACCGTATAGCCTGAATTGCCGCACGATGCCATCGCGGCGGCAACCACACATGAAAAGAGGAGTGCTTTCTTCATAGGTGTCCGATTTGTCATTTCACAATATATTGCCCGGAAATGGATTCGTTGGCGGCCACACGGCGAATGGCATCGGCAAACATCGAAGCGATGCTGAGTTCCTTCACCTTGGGACATTTCGTCGAATCGAAAGGAATGCTGTTGGTGAAGATGATTTCGCTCATCGACGAGTTGCCGACACGTTCGGGGGCGGGCCCCGACATGACGCAGTGGGAGGCAAACGCGCGAACGCTCTTGGCTCCGGCCTTCATCATGATGTCGGCAGCCTTCGTAATGGTGCCTGCGGTGTCAACCATGTCATCGACAAGCACCACGTTCTTGTCTTTCACATCGCCGATAATCTGCATGGTGGCCACCACGTTCGCACGTTCGCGGGTCTTGTTGCAGAGCACCAACGGACAATCGAAGTACTTGGCATACGTGTTGGCACGTTTCGAGCCGCCCACGTCGGGGGTGGCCACCACCATGTCCTCAAGATGCAGTTCCTGGATATAGGGCAGGAAGATGTTCGAAGCATAGAGGTGATCGACGGGGATGTCGAAGAATCCCTGGATTTGGTCGGCATGAAGGTCCATCGTGATGAGACGGTCGATGCCGGCCACCGACAACATGTCGGCCACAAGCTTCGCACCGATTGAAACGCGCGGCTTGTCCTTCCGGTCCTGACGGGCCCATCCAAAATACGGGACAACGGCTACAATGCTCTTGGCCGAGGCACGCTTGGCGGCATCGACCATCAAGAGAAGCTCCATGAGGTTGTCGGAATTGGGGAAAGTCGATTGTACCAAAAAAACAATCTGGCCACGGATTGTCTCCTCGAACGACACCACAAATTCTCCGTCGGAGAAACAAGTGGTCTTCAAGTTACCCAGTGGGCAGTTCAACTCTTGACAGATTTGTTCTGCAAGATACTTCGAGTTGGTACCCGAAAAAACTTTGAATGGTTCTGTTGTGCTCATTACTCTAATAGTATGGTTGCTGTTTTTCGCCCGCGAAATTACAAATAAAATATGAATCGGTGACAAGGAAATGTGATTTATGTGTTATTTTTGCGCCATAAATCGAAAAACCGATGGATTACAAAACCGAACTGAACGAAAGTCAGCTACAAGCCGTAACCTACTGCGAAGGCCCCTCCATGGTCATTGCCGGAGCCGGATCGGGGAAGACCCGTGTGCTGACCTACAAAATAGCCTACCTGCTGGAGCATCGGGTGGAACCCTGGAGAATATTGGCACTCACCTTCACCAACAAGGCTGCGCGCGAAATGAAGGAGCGCATCGCCTCGCTCGCCGGGTCGGACGCACGCATGCTGTGGATGGGTACATTCCACAGCATTTTCAGCCGGATACTTCGCGCCGAATCGCAATCGGTCGGCTTTACGCCCAATTTCACCATCTACGATGCCACCGACTCCAAGAACCTCATCAAGGCCATCATCAAGGAAATGGGGCTCGACGACAAAACCTACAAGCCATCGACCGTGCAGGCACGCATCAGCAATGCCAAGAACCGATTGATGGCTCCCGAGACGTATGCCGCCTCAACGGAAACCTACAAGACCGACTCGCAAGGCAAGATGCCGGCCATCCGCGACATTTACCAACGCTACTGGAACCGTTGCCGGCAAAGCGACGCCATGGATTTCGACGACCTGCTGCTCTACACCTTCCGCCTCTTCCGCGACCATGAAAGCGTGAGACTGAAATACGCCGAACGATTCCGGTATGTGCTTGTCGATGAATACCAAGACACCAACTATGCCCAGCACCGCATCGTCGGCCAGCTCACCCACGAGCACCAGCGAGTGTGCGTGGTGGGCGATGACGCACAAAGCATCTATTCGTTTCGTGGAGCCAACATCGACAACATGCTGAAATTCACGGAAACCTTCCCTACGGCCCGCGTCTTCAAGCTGGAGCAGAACTACCGTTCCACACAAACCATCGTAGCCGCAGCCAACAGCCTCATAGAGAAAAACAAAGGACAAATCAAGAAGGAGGTCTTCTCGAAAAAGGAAACCGGCGAACCCATTCGCCTGTTCAATGCCTACAGCGATGTGGAGGAAGGGGAGATTGTGAGCAATGAACTGTCGAGGCTCCATAGAGCCTGCAAATGCCAATTCAGCCAGATAGCCATACTGTATCGCACCAACGCACAGAGCCGCGTGTTCGAGGAAGCCCTGCGAAAACGAAACATCCCCTACAAGATTTATGGAGGCCTTTCGTTCTACCAACGCAAGGAAGTCAAGGACATCATCGCCTACTTTCGGTTGGCTGTCAACCCCCACGACGAGGAGGCCTTCAAGCGCGTGCTCAACTATCCGGCACGAGGCATCGGCGACACTACGCTCTACAAAATCACAGCCGCCGCAAACCAAGCCGGCCTCAGCCTATGGACCACCATCGGCGACCCCGAAAAGACCACGCTCAACGTCAACAAGGGGACACTCGCGAAGCTCGCCGGCTTCCGCTCCCTCATCGACGACTTCATGACACGCGCCGACAACACCGACGCCGCCGAACTCGGACGGTACATCATCCAGGCCACCGGCATCATGAAAGAGTTTCTGAACGACCCCTCACCCGAAAGCATGAGCCGCCGCGAGAATGTCGATGAACTTCTAAGCGGATTGACCGATTTTGTGGAAGGGAACAAGGAAGAGGGAAACGACCACGTGTCGCTTGCCGACTATCTGTCCGAAGTGTCGTTGCTCACCGATGTCGATTCCGACAACAAGGGGGGCGACGACCGCGTGTCGCTCATGACCATTCATGCCGCCAAAGGATTGGAGTTCCAAAACGTGTTCATCGTTGGGCTGGAAGAAAATCTCTTCCCCAACCAAATGTCGCTCGAATCTCTCCGCGAACTCGAAGAGGAACGGCGACTGTTCTATGTGGCACTGACGCGAGCCGAGCAACGATGCTTCCTCAGCTATGCCAGTAGCCGTTTCCGCTATGGGAAAATCGAATTCAGCAACCCCTCGCGATTCATACGCGAAATCGACTCCCGACATCTCTCCACAGCGCAAGCCATTGCCAAGAAGCCAGGCACCACCATCGGCCGGAATCCAGGGACAAGCAACAGCCATCCATCCATCATCATCCAT